>JANPLZ010000109.1:0-54216 GCA_031422555.1 Cypionkella sp.
GCCTCCAGCATCTCAATCAAACTGCGCACGCCCATGCAGCCGATTTCTTCATCATAGGACAAAGCCAGATGCAGCGGCACTTTCAGCGGGCGGCTGGCCCCTGCCACCATGGCGGCAACGGCGCAGGCGACAAAACCCTTCATATCGGCCGCACCGCGCCCGTAATAGCGCCCGTCAAGCGCTGTCAGCGCAAAGGGCGGCAGGGTCCAGTTCTGGCCCTCAACCGGCACCACATCGGTATGACCCGACAACATCACCCCACCAATGCCAACAGGGCCGACAGTGGCGTAAAGATTGGCTTTGCCGCCGCTGGCGTCCTTGATCAGAACGGAAGCGATCCCGGCATCGGTCAAAACCCCGCTGACATAGGCCATCAGGTCGATGTTCGGATTGGCGCTGATCGTATTAAACCCGATCAGGCGTTCAAAGATGTCCAGCATTTTTGCCCCTGCGTTTGGCAGATGCATAACAAACTATCACCCCTTGCGGAACCCGCGGTGCCCGCCGCCAAGCTATTCCTGCGAACGCAGCGCTTGCGCAGGCCGCACCGACAGGGGCCGCAACACAAACACCAACCCCGCCAACAGCGTCGCCACAATGCCGCCCAGCACGATGGCCAGCGCCGACACCGGCTCAAAGGCATAGTCCGATTCCATCACGAACGTCAGCACCGCCCACCCGGCAATACCGCCCGCGATGGTGGCCACCACGCCAGCCGCCGCCCCCATCAACACTGACCGCAGCGCAAAGCTGGCAAGGATGCGCCCGCGCGACGCCCCGATCACCTTCAGCACCGCCGCTTCGTAAACCCGCGCCCGCTCACCCGAGGCCGCCGCCCCGATCAGCACGACAAAGCCGGTGATCAACGTCGCCATCGCGGCCAAAGTGGTGGCTTGGGCTATCGCGCCCAAGGCTTCGGTCACCCGGCCAATCGCAGCTTTCACCCCGATGGCGGTGACGTTGGGATAGGCTTTCGAGATGTCGCGCAACACCGCCGGTTCAGCGTCTGCATCGGCGTAAACCGTTGAAATATAAGTGTGCGGCGCGCCTGCCAGCGCAGCCTTGTTCATCGTCATCACAAAGCCCATGCCCGCATTGGAAAAATCCACCTCGCGAAAGCTGGTGACTTCGGCGGTGATAGCACGGCCAAGAATGTTGACGGTCATGGTATCGCCCAGCGCCAGACCGATTTCGGCAGCCTCTTCGGCGGCAAAGGATATCTGCGGGCGCGCCTCTGCCACAGCCCACCATTGCCCGGCGGTTACTTTGGTGCCCGCGGGCAGTGCGTCGGCATACGTCACGCCGCGGTCGCCTTGCACAACCCAGTGATCGCCCGCCGCCACCCGCGCATCAATGCCGTTGATCTCGGTGATCACGCCGCGCAGCATCGGCGCGGATTCCACTTTGGACACCCCGGGATTTGCCCCAAGTTTGGCCAGAAACCCGTCGATCTGATCGGGCTGGATATCGACAAAGAAATACGCCGGCGCGCGGGTTGGCAGATCGCGTTCGATGGCTGACCGCAGGTTGGAATCAATCTGACCGACCGCGGCCAACACCGTCAGCCCCAAGCCCAGCGCCAGCACCACTTGCATGGTTTCCGCCCGGGGCGCACCGATAGAGGCCAAAGCCAACCGCACCGCTACCCGGCCTTTCAAGAGCTTGCTGCGCGCCACCCGCCGCGCCAGGGCTGCCAGCCCCCACGACGCCAGCCCCAGCACGATCAGCGATGCCACCACGCCGCCTGCGGTGCCAAAGGCCAGTTTGGCCGTGCCCGACAGCCACGCCGATCCGCCAATCAAAACCGCCGCCAGCACCGTCATCAGCGCCAGATACTGCGTCCGTGGCCAACCTCCCGCCAATCCACCCCGATAAAGCGCCGCCGCGCGCACTTGCTCGGCCCGCGCCAGCGGCCACAGCGCGAACAAAAACGCCGAGATCACACCGTAAAACGCGGCTTCGATCACTGGTTGCGGGTAAAACGCAATCTGCGCCGGAAACGGCAACGCCGATTCAATGATCCCCGCCAACAGCAACGGCACGCCGACGCCCAAGGCCAGCCCCAACAGCACGCCCACGCCGACCAACAGGCCGATTTGCAAAAGATAGGCGGCAAAGATCAAGCCGCCGTCAGCCCCCAAAGTGCGCAAGGTGGCGATCGTCGAGATTTTGGCCTCCAGATACGACCGCACAGCGGCGGCCACGCCCACGCCGCCCACCGCCAAACCCGCCAGCCCGACCAGCACCAGAAACGCGCCAATGCGGTCAACGAACCGCTCGACACCCGGTGCGGCCTGGCGACGGTCGCTCCACCGCAGGCCGCTGTCGGGCAACTGGGCTTTGGTGTCCGTCTCAAGCGTTGCAAGATCGGCCGCCGCAGGCAGGATCATCCGATACGAGGTGTCGAACAACGTGCCGGGTTCCAGCAACCCCGCCCGGGCCAGATCGGCGGTCAACACCATGGTGCGCGGGGCCAAGGCAAAGCCTCCGGTGGCACTGTCCGGCTCGCGCAACAGCCGCGCCGTCAGCGCAAATTCCTGGCTGCCCAGCGCGAACGTGTCACCAATCGCCAGCCCCATCTGATCGGCCAGCACGCCGTCCATCACCGCACCGGGCAAGCCGCCGCTGCCAACAAAGGCTGTGGCCAACGGCACGTCGTCTTGCAACTGCACCGCGCCTAACAGCGGATAGGCCGCATCTACCGCCTTGACTTGGGTTAACACCCGGGCGTCACCCGCCACTGCCATCGACCGGAAATCAACGATTTCCGACGTTTCAGTGGCAAGGCTATCCAGATAGGCGCGCTCAGCCGGCGAGGCAAAGCGGTAGGTAAATTCCACCTGCGCATCGCCGCCAAGCAGCACAGCGCCCTGATCGGTCAACCCGGCCTGAATGGCGCTGCGCACCATGCCAACACCCGCGATGGCAGCGACACCCAGCGCGAGACACGCCAGAAACACCCCAAAGCCGCGCAATCCGCCGCGCAATTCCCGCCGGGCAATCCGGGCCGCCAGCGCCCAGTTCATACTTCGGCCCCGAATTTCATACGCGCGGCTGGCATCGCTTGCGGCGTGGTATCTATGCGGCCATCAACCAGCCGCACGATGCGGTCACAGCGCGCCGCCAGTTCGGGCGCATGGGTGACCAGCACCAGCGTGGCGCCATGCCGGTCGCGCAGCCCAAAGATCAGATCCATGATCGCCGCCCCGTTGACGCTGTCCAGATTGCCGGTCGGCTCGTCCGCCAAAAGCAGCGTCGGGCGCGGAGCCGCGGCACGGGCCAAAGCCACACGCTGTTGCTCGCCGCCCGACATTTGCGACGGGTAATGGTGGCGGCGCTGTGCCAGACCCACCGCCTCTAGTTCGTCTTCGGCGCGGGCAAAGGCATCGGCCACCCCGGCTATTTCCATCGGCAAGGCTACGTTTTCTAGTGCGGTCATCGTCGGGATCAGGTGAAACGACTGAAACACCACCCCCATCTTGCCGCGCCGGAACCGGGCCAGCCCGTCTTCATCCAGCGCGGTCATGTCAGACCCCAAGGCCATCACCCGGCCGCGGCTGGCGCGTTCCAGCCCACCCATCAGCATCAGTAACGAAGATTTGCCCGAACCGGATGGCCCAACCAGCCCCAAAGTCTCGCCGCGCGTGACAGTCAGGCTAATTCCCTTCAAGATGTCGATAGACCCGGCATTGCCTGCCAGACTTAGCCACACATCATCCAACGCCAGAATGGTATCCGTCATAATGCTCTCTCGTTTGTATCAACTGACATATGCGCCCCGCCGCGCCATTCGCAATGCTGCGGCGATCATAATGTTGTTAAATAGCCCGCTATTGGCCGAACCGCTGACCGTGGTGGCCTTTGGCGACAGCCTGACCCAAGGCTATGGCCTGCCCGCTAAAGACGGGTTTGTGCCGCAGTTGCAATCGTGGCTGGCGGCGGCGGGGGCCGATGCGGTGGTGGTGAACGCCGGTGTGTCGGGCGATACCACCGCGGGTGGAGCATCGCGGATTGACTGGACCCTGACACCCGATGTCGATGCGTTGATCGTCAATCTGGGAGGCAACGATATGCTTCGCGGCATTGATCCGGCAGAAAGCAAGCGCAACCTTGAGACGATTTTGATCGCGGCACAGGCGAAAAAGCTGCCCGTGTTGTTGGTGTCGCTGCGCGCGCCGGGCAATTACGGCGTGCAATTCAAGGCCGATTTCGATGCGATGTATGGCGATCTGGCCACCAAATACGGGGCATTGCTGGCGCCGAACTATTTTATTCCGCTGATCGACCAATCCTCGCGGCTGCTTGACCCGGCGCTGATGCAAGCCGATGGCATTCACCCCAATGCCGCCGGGGTGGCCAAGGCGATTACCGTTCTGGGGCCAAAAGTGCAGGATTTACTGGCAGCAGCAGCGCCGTGAAATTTCGGTCAGGTAAAATGAAAGATTTTTTCAGTGTTTGATAAGACAGATTTTCTGGCCGAGCTGACCGCCGCGATTGGGGCGGCGCATGTGTTGACCGCCCCCGATGATCTGGCGCGCTATTGCACCGACTGGACCGGGCAATACACCGCCGATCCACTGGCGGTGGCGCGGCCCGGCGATGCCGCAGAAGTGTCACTTGTGGTGCAAAGTGCCGCCCGACACGGCGTCGCGGTGGTGCCGGTATCGGGCCGCACCGGCATTACCGGTGGAGCGATGACCACTGGCGGCCTGATGCTGTCGGTCGAAAGACTGAACAAGATCAGTGTGGTAAACCCTGATACTCGCATCGCCGTGGTAGGGTCTGGCGTGATATTGACCGCGCTGCATGATGCCGCCGATGCGCAAGGTCTGTATTTTCCCTTGTGGTTTGGTGCGCGCGGATCGGCGATGATTGGTGGTGTTTTGTCAACCAATGCCGGGGGATCGAACGTGCTGCGCTATGGCTCGACCCGCGCGCTGTGCCTTGGGCTGGAAGTGGTGCTGCCTGACGGACGCATCCTTAATCTGCTGGGTCAGTTGCACAAGGACAACTCCGGCTATGATCTGAAAAACCTTTTCATTGGTGCCGAAGGCACGTTGGGTGTGATCACCGCGGCGGTGATGAAACTGGTGCCACGGCCGCGTGCCTATGCAACTGCAACCCTTGCGGCGCGGTCGCTGCCCGATGCGCTGATGCTGCTGAACCAGTTGCAAGAGGCCTCTGGTGGCGCGGTTGAGGCGTTTGAATACATGCCCCTCAGCTATATGCGCCGCCTTGCCGCGGCCCGCCCCGACATTCGCCAGCCGTTCACGCCGCCCCACGCGGTGACCATTCTGGTGGAACTGGGCGTCACAGCGCCGCGCGATGCCCTGCCCGATGCCGCAGGCGCTGTGCCAGTTGTGGCTTTGCTGGAAAACACTTTGGCCGCAATGATGGCGGCGGGCACCGTGCTGGACGCCGAAATCGCCCAGTCCGATCAGCAGCGCCGCACCATGTGGCAGCGCCGTGAATTGGCGGCTGAAATCACCTATGCCCGCAAACCGGCAATCGACACCGATATTTCCCTGCCCTTGGACAAGGTTGCCGCGTTCTTTGACCTGATCAACGCCCGATTGGCCGCGCTTGACCCCGGTTGTGATCAGATGTGTGTCGCCCATCTGGGCGATGGAAATTTGCATTTCACCGTCTTTCCAACCCGCGACGGGCTGCATGATACGGTTGTCACCGCGATTGAAGATGTGGTGCAAGACCTTGGCGGCTCATTTTCCGCCGAACATGGGGTCGGCCTGTCCAAGCTGCCGTCGATGTCGCGGCGCAAAGACCCGGTGGCGCTGGACGTGATGCGCAGGATCAAAGCCGCGCTTGATCCGGAAAATGTGATGAACCCCGGCAAAGTATTGCCGAAAATCTGACGCCGCCTCGCTGGACTTCCCCGGGCCAGAGCGATAGCCGTGGCCGACGTGCGTTTTGGCACGGACGGAACTTGCCAACGTGAACCCCCTGACACCCGTGTTTGCCCACCCGACCCTGCGCCTGATTGGCGTGGCGCTGTTGCTTTTGGGCGCGTTGAACGCGTCGATCTATCCCTACCAATCGCTGATCGGCATTGAAAAAATCGGGCTGTCCGAAGCGGCGTTTGCGTGGCTGATGGTGCTGACATCGGTGGTGGCGGTGACGTCGTCGGTGGCCATCGGTATCGCCACCGATCAGCGTGGACAGCGGCGGCGCATTGCCTTGGTGGCCGCCTTGTGCAGCGTGGCTGCGGCGGCGCTGATGCTGGGGTTGCCCGCACCGATCACCTTCATTCTGGCGCATGGCATTCTTTTGCCCATCGCCTCCAGTTTGTATGGCCAATTCTTTGCGCTGGCCCGGCTGGCCAGCCCGGCCGATAATTCCAGTCGGGACGCCATTCTGGGCACCATACGGGCCGCGATGTCGATCAGCTTTCTGGCGATGCTGATCTATTGGACCTTTGCCTTTGGTGCAGGGGCGGTCGTCATGTCGATCTACGTCTCGGCGGGTCTGGCGGCGCTGGGGCTGGTTTTGTTGATCTTTTTTGGCTGGCCGCGCGATGGGGCAACGACGTGGCACGATCAGCCGTCGGGGTTGAATATGGCGCAGGCGTTGCGCGAAATTGGCCAGCCCCATGTGATGCTGCGCTTGCTGCTGCTGGGCGCGATAAGTTCGGCCGGGATTTTGTATTTCGTGCTGATATCACTGGTGTTTGACGCCTCATCGGTGCGCGATGCGGGCGATGTGGCACTTTATGTCGGGCTGGTGGCGGGTTGGGAAGTGCCCTGCCTTTTGCTGTTGCCCCGGCTGGTGGCGCGGATGTCGCGCAGCAATGCGATTGCTTTTGGCACCGGGCTTTATGTGCTGCACCTGATTGCGTTGCCGCTGTTGGCAGATACCGCATGGATATGGGCGATGACACTGGTGGCGGGGGTCGGCGGCACCGCGATTCTCAGCCTGCCGATCCTTTACTATCAGGACATGCTGCCCGGCAGGCCCGGCACGGCGGGCGCGATGCTGGCGCTGCAAAAGCTGGTGGCTGACGTGTTGGCGGCGGCGGCCTTTGGCTTTGGCACCGCGATTGGCAGCTATGTCACGGTGGCGGTGATTGGCGCGTCGCTGGCGTTGCTGGCCGCCGTGGGCCTCTATTTGGCCGACCGCAGTGCCTGGCTGATGCCGGCGCGGGCGTCTTAGACGAAAAACCCTGTCCCGGCGCGGCCCAGCAAATCTGCCGCCAAGCTGCGGCCCAAAGCGGCCCCATCGGCCACGGCGCCGCGCACATCGCCTGTGATCACCTTTGATCCATCGGGGCGCAAAATTTCCCCGCGCAACCACAGCCGATCACCTTCCAGCACTGCAAGCCCGGCAATCGGGGTTTCGCACGACCCGTCAAGGCGCAACAAAAACGCCCGTTCTGCCGCCAAACGCTGCCCGGTCGGTGCGTGATGAATGGCCGCCAGCATAATTTCGGCGCGGGTATCATCGACGCGGCGTTCAATGCCAATCGCCCCTTGCGCCACGGCGGGCAGCATGTCTTCCACCGCAATCGCCGCGCGCGCCATATGCGCCATCCCCAGCCGGTTCAGCCCCGCCATCGCCAGAAACGTCGCCACCGCCACGCCATCGGTCAGCTTTTTCATCCGGGTCTGCACGTTGCCGCGAAATTCCACCAAATGCAGATCAGGGCGGCGGTGCGCCAGTTGCGCGCGCCTGCGCAACGACGATGACCCCACCACAGCGCCCAGCGGCAAATCCATAAGGCCTGCCACCGATGGCGAGACAAAGCCGTCGCGCACGTCTTCACGCGGCAGATAACAATCCAGGATCAGGCCATCCGGTTGCAGCGTCGGCATGTCTTTCATCGAATGCACTGCGATGTCGATGCTGCCCGCCAACAGCGCCTCTTCAATCTCACGGGTGAAAAGGCCTTTGCCGCCGATATCTTTCAGCGCCCGGTCAAGGATCTGGTCACCCATCACCTTGATCACCGCAATTTCAAACGCCGCTTCGGGCAGATCAAACGCCGCCATCAGGCAGCGCCGGGTTTCATGCGCCTGCCACAGCGCCAGCGGCGATCCACGGGTTCCGATCTTGAAGGGCTGGGCGGGACTGGGCAGGGAATAGGTCATGGCCCCAGACATATACGCGTCAATCTGGGCTGACAACTACCGGCAGGCAGAGTTTCCCTTGACAAGCCCTGCGCGCCATAAGACCCATGCCGCAAAGGAGCCTTCCATGACCCAGAAAACCATCCTGCGCGCGCTTGCGGGCGAAACCCTGCCCACGCCCCCGATCTGGATGATGCGTCAGGCCGGGCGATATTTGCCGGAATACCGCGCGACACGGGCGCAGGCCGGTGATTTTCTAAAGCTGTGCTACAATTCAGACTTGGCCGCCGAGGTTACCTTGCAACCGATCCGGCGATTTGGCTTTGACGCCGCCATACTGTTTGCCGATATCTTGCTGTTGCCGCAGGCCTTGGGCGCGGAGTTGTGGTTTGAAACTGGCGAAGGGCCGCGGTTGTCAACGATTTCGACGATGGCCGAAGTGCTGGCGTTGAAACCCCGCGACGCCATCCACGACACACTTGGGCCGATCTATGAAACCGTGCGGATACTGGCGCGGGAGTTGCCGGTTGAGACCACGCTGATCGGCTTTGCCGGTGCGCCGTGGACGGTGGCCACCTACATGATCGCAGGGCAGGGATCGAAGGATCAGGGCCGCGCCCATGCGTTAAAGGCCGCGGACCGCGCGACGTTTTCAGCGCTGATTGATGTGATCACCGAAGCCACGATTGAGTATCTGTCGATGCAAGTTCTTGCCGGGGCCGAGGTGATTAAGCTGTTTGACAGCTGGGCCGGGTCGCTGAAAGGCCAGGATTTCACCGATTTCGCCGTCAAACCCGCCGCCCGGATCATATCGGCGCTGAAGGCCCGACACCCCGGGCTGCCGATCATCGCCTTCCCGCGCGAGGCGGGCGACGGATACATCGGGTTTGCCGCAGCGACCGGGGCCGATTGCGTGGCGATCGACAATTCCGTCAGCCCGGAATGGGCGGCGGCGCATGTGCAGACCACGGGCTGCGTGCAGGGCAATCTTGCGCCGGAACATATGGTTACCGGTGGGCAGGCCTTGGTTGCGGCCACCCGGCATGTGGTCAAAGCATTTCAAGGCGGCCCGCATATCTTTAACCTTGGCCACGGCATCACCCCCGATGCCAACCCCGATAACGTGGCGCTGATGATTGAGACTGTTCGGGGGGCGTAAGGGCGAAATATACAGACTTATTGCTATGTATAAGGTAATCGCCTTATACATGGATAAACTCTGTATAGGTGGCCAATGGACCCGGTAAGAAACCCGTTTGCGCCCGGTGCCGGATCGCAGCCGCCGGAACTGGCGGGCCGCGAGACTGTTATAAGTGATGCTCAAATTGCTCTGCGCCGCGCGCTGATCGGCAAAGCCAGTCGGTCACAAATGCTGATCGGGCTGCGCGGTGTTGGCAAAACCGTTCTGCTGAACAAGATTGAACAAGACGCGGCTGCTTTGGGCCATCAAACCTCGTTTATCGAGGCCCCGGAAGATCGGGCTTTGGCGGAACTGATTTATCCCAAAATCCATCAGGTGCTGCGAAAACTGTCGATGGTCGAAAACGCAAGGGCTTTGGCACAATCAGCTTCGCGCGCCCTTCGGGGCTTTGCGGCAGCTTTCAAAGTGACCATGGGCGATTTTGGCATCGCGGTAGACCCAGAACCCGGCGTCGCTGACAGCGGTAATATCGAATACGATTTAAGTGACCTGTTTGTGCGGGTCGGTGAGGCCGCAAAAGCGGCAGGCTCGGCATGGACCTTGCTGATTGACGAAGTGCAATATCTGAAGACCCCAGACTTCGCTGCCTTGATCGTGGCACTGCACAAATGCAACCAAAAGGGCCTGCCGATTTTGTTTTTTGGGGCCGGTTTGCCGCAAACGGCGGCCCTTGCCGGTGATGCAAAATCTTACGCGGAACGGTTGTTCACTTATCCCGCCATCGGCCCATTGGATTCAGCGTCAGCCGCAAATGCCATTCGCCACCCTGTTGAAAGTGAAGGCGAACAGATCGATGATGACGCCTTAGCGCTCATTTTTACTGAAACCGCGGGATATCCTTATTTTTTGCAAGAATGGGGATTTCAGGCGTGGAACGAAACGCTTGAATCCCCCATCCGCGTTGATGATGTCAATCGGGCGACAATTTGTGCTTTGCGCCGATTGGACAGCGGGTTTTTTAATGTGCGCCTTGAGCGACTTACTCCAAAAGAGCGGGAATATGTGATAGCGATGGCGCGGTTGGGCAAAGGCCCTTACCGATCTTCGGACGTTGCCGAAATACTGGGTGAAAAATCAACTGCCCTTGGACCGCGCCGCGCCAGCATCATTGCGAAAGGCATGATTTACAGCCCCGCGCATGGCGACATCGCCTTTACCGTGCCGATGTTCGAGGATTTTCTGGCCCGGCACCATTTGCCGAAATAAGCCAAATGCGTTTCAATCCCTTTTCAATACCACTTTGCCAGCGGCGGCAGGCTCATCAACACGGCATTCGCGTCATGGCCGGTTTCCAGCCCGAATTTGGTGCCGCGGTCGTAAACAAGGTTGTATTCGGCGTATAAACCCCGGCTGATCAGTTGAATGTCGCGGTCGGCGGCGCTGAACGGTGTTGCAATGCGCTTTTCCACCAAAGGCACAAAGGCGGGCAGAAACGCGCGGCCGACGTCTTGGGTCAGCGCGAAATCTGCCGCCCAATCGCCCGTATGCAAATCATCGTAAAATATCCCGCCCACACCGCGCGCCCGACCCCGGTGCGGGATAAAGAAATACTCATCCGCCCAAGCCTTGAACTTTGGGTAATAGGCCGGATCGTGGGCATCGCAGGCGCGCTGCATCTGGGCGTGAAAATGCGCGGTATCCTCGGCGTATTCGATGCAAGGGTTCAGATCCGACCCGCCGCCAAACCACGACGCCCCCGGCGTCCAGAACATACGCGTGTTCATGTGAACGGCTGGCGCATGCGGGTTGACCATATGGGCCACCAAGGAAATGCCACTGGCCCAGAACCGCGGATCATCGGCCATCCCCGGCACCCCGCGCGCCGCCATCGCCTTTTGCGCCCGATCACCCAAGCTGCCATGCACTTCTGATACGTTGACGCCGACTTTTTCAAACACCCGACCGCCGCGCAGCACACTCATCACCCCGCCACCACCGTCGACGCGGGTGGTTGGGGTGACTTCAAACTGGCCGGGGGTGCCGGTGCCGAAATTGGCCTCAAGACTTTCAAATGCCGCAACAATATCGGCGCGCAACGCCCGGAACCATGCCGCAGCCTTGGCCTTTTTAGCGGTGAAATCATCGGTCATATGCGGCCCCTGCGTGGTGTTTTACCGCTGATAGCATTGGGGGGTGGCGCGCTCAATCACCCGATTGGCCGAAGATGCGATTTGGCAGATCGCTGCAACCGGCTTATGCTGTGCCCAGACTTGGGATCGGAACGCAAAATGAACACCCGTTGGCTGTGGCCGCTGATCGCCTTAACCGCCTGTGGCACACCGCAACAGCAGTGCATTGGCGCGGCCACCCGTGATATGCGTGTGGTTGATCGGCTGATTACCGAAACCCAAGGCAATCTGACGCGCGGTTACGGCTTTGAAACGACCACCGTTTTTGTGTCGCAGTGGCAAGACTGCACGCCAGCCGCAACCGACGTCAACCCGGCCCCCGCGCCAGAACTGTGTTTTGAAGATGTGCCGCAAACCGTGCAAAAAGCGGTGGCCCTTGATTTAGCCGCCGAGGCCGCCAAGCTGGCATCCTTGCGTCAAAAGCGCGACCAACAGATGCGTGCCAGCGCCGGGGCTGTCGCCGCCTGCAGGACTAAATTTCCCGAATGATCAATGCGCGGGCGCGCTGACCGCATCAATCAGACTGCGCCCGCCATCCACAGTCAGAATCTGCCCAGTGACAAAGGCCGAGGCATCGGACGCCAGATATTGCACCGTATCGCCCAATTCCGCCGCGGCAGCGATGCGCCCCAGCGGCGTGCCGCGTTCGATTGCGTCGCGAAAATCGGGAGTGTCTTTCAACGCGGTTTGCAAACTGCCGCTAAGGACCGACCCGATCGCCACCGCGTTAACGCGGATACCCTTGGGCGCCAAAGCCACCGCCAGCGACCGCGTCATCTGATCAACGGCGGCGCAGGCAATCGAATAGCCCAGCAGACGCGCTTCGGTCCGCACCGCGGCAATCGACGACAGGTTGATGATCGTGCCCACCGGGCCTGTGCGGTCTGGCTGCTTTTCGGCCTGCAAAATCATCCGCTTGGCGGTCATCTGGCTAAGGCGGAGGGCTGTGAACAGGTTTTGATCCAGCAGTTCTTCGACCGCATCCTCGCCCACCTTTAGGGGATCCGAAATTTTCATCAGCCGCGACGCATTGACCAGAATTTCCACCCGGTCAAACGCATCCATCGTCGCCGACAGCAGATTTGCGATGGTCAGCTTTTCGCGCAAATCGCCCGCAAACATCCGCACCGCACCTTCGGTGCGCGACTCGAAACCTACCTCGGCTTCGAGGCGGTCTTCGTCGATATCGGCGAACATCACATTCGCGCCCTTGTCCTGAAAATGCCGGGCAATCGCCAGACCAATGCCATTGGCCGATCCGGTGACAATGGCGGTTTTGCCGGCGATGGAAAAAGACATCTTGTTTCCTTTGTTGGATCAGCGCTGCGGATCAGCGGGCACGGATCGGATATGACGCGCAAAGCAGACGAAACACCGTATCGCCGCCCAGATCGTCGACCTGTTTGAACAGCCCGCGCAAGTGTGCCGGATAGGGCAATTGGCGGTTCGCCACCAGCCACAGCTTGCCGCCGGGGGAAAGCCCGCGGTGGGCAGCAGTCAAAAACGCCAGCCCCAGATTGGGGTCAGCGGCCCGCGCCACATGGAACGGCGGGTTCATCACCACGGCGTCCCACGGCTTGGTCGCGCGAAAACCGGTGGCATCGGCCCAATGAAACCGGGCACGCGCATCCGGCAGGTTCAGTCGTGCGCAGTCCAAAGCCACCGCTTCGGCCTCGATCACATCCAGTTCTTTAACCCCATCGCGCGCCAGAATTGCCCGCGACAGATAGCCCCATCCCGCCCCCAGATCGGCCACGCGGGTGGGCAGTTTTGCGGGCAGAATATCGGCCAGCAGCGCCGATCCGCGGTCCACGCCATCCGCCGAAAATACCCCCGGCAGGGTGATAAACCCTTCGGCCAGGGTTTGCGGTGCGCCTGCCCAAGCCGCTAGTTGCGGACCTGCTGTGATCACCGCCAGCTTGCCATGGGCTTTGGATACAGCCGGGCCAACCGCCACATCCAATGCGGCCAAATCGCGCAAAATCGATTCCACCCCGTCGGTTTTCTGGCCATCGACCACAATCGCGCCGCCCGGGCCCACCGCATCTGCCGCCGCCGCAATCATCGCCCGGCCCGCCGCTTTGGCGCGCGGCAGACACACCACTGCCAGCGCGACCCCGGCTTGCACCAGCCCGCCTTGCAGCGCTACCCGGAAGCCTGCTGCGGCAAAATGATCATTATCCGGCTTGAACCCCGTGACCACCACGGTGCGGGCTTGCGGGAAATCCGACAAATCATTGCCTTTGACCGGACGATAGACCACGATATCGCCCACGGGCGGCACCACCAATGCGCCCAGCGCCAAAGCAGTTTCAAATCTTGCAGAACGCATAGGGTGCGGCTTGCGCCTGCTCCTTTGTCAAAAAACCGGGCCAGTCGGATCGGGTGCGGATCGCCGCGCCATCAGTTGCAGCGGGGGGGGCTGCGGCGGCAGCTATTCCTTTTCCATCGTGCATTGCAACGGATGCTGATGGCGGCGCGCGAAATCCATCACTTGCGCCACTTTGGTCTCGGCTATTTCCACCGAAAACACCCCCACAACCGCGAGCCCTTTTTTATGCACTGTCAGCATGATTTCAAAAGACTGGGCGTGGTTCAGGCCAAAGAACCGCTCCAACACATGCACGACAAATTCCATCGGCGTGTAATCATCGTTCAAAAGCATGACCTTATACAACGGCGGCCGTTCGGTGCGGGTCTTGGTTTTGGTCAAGATAGAGGTTTCGTCGCGTGGGCCAGCGGCTTTGTCCGACATGAAAGCTGGTGTAAAGATCACGCGACGTGCCTCCGGGGGGGATTCGATCCCTGATATTCAGTTACCAGCAATATAGCGATTTTCGCCAATTCGAAAAGGCCTGCCCCCCAAGATGCCACAGAGCGGAGTATAAAGTGATAACAACAATCGGATTTGATGCCGATGACACGCTTTGGCACAACGAAATGTTTTTTCGTCTGACCCAAGCCCGCTTTGCGGATTTGTTGGCCGATTTTGTGCCGCCAGACGTGCTGCATGACCGGTTGCTGGCGGTCGAGCAGCGTAATCTGGGGGTCTACGGCTATGGCGTCAAAGGTTTTACCCTGTCGATGATCGAAACCGCCTTGGACATCACCAAAGGCACCGTTTCGGGGCGGGTGATCGCCGAGTTGATGGCCGCCGGGCGCGAAATGTTGGCGCATCCGATTGATCTGCTGCCGCACGCCCGCGAAACCGTCGCGGCCTTGGCGCAAACACACCGCATCCTTTTGATCACAAAGGGCGATTTGCTGGATCAGGAACGCAAATTGGCGCAGTCGGGCTTGGGGGATTTGTTCCACGGCGTAGAGATTGTCTCCGACAAGACCGCCCCGGTTTATCAAGCCATTTTCAGCCGCCACGGCGCGCGGGTTGACCAATCCATGATGGTTGGCAATTCGCTGAAATCCGATGTCTTGCCGATGATCGACGCCGGGGGCTGGGGCGTTTACATTCCGCATGAAGTCACATGGGCGCTGGAGCTGGCCGAAGAACCAAGCGCGAACCCCAGATTTCACCGCTTGCCTGATTTGGGCCATCTGTCCGATCTTGTGGGTGGTTTGGGGTAAAACCACCACATATAGCGGCATCCCCGGCGGGCTGGCAGGTAAGCCACAGCATGCGGAAAACCCATAAACCTATTGAAAGTAAGGGGTTTTCCTGAATCACCTCTCGTGTTAGCTTTAACGCAGCAGAAAACGCCCCCGACAAATGAGGGGCTACGAGGCGGGCATGATGGGCAATATGACAGCGCTTCCTTTGGGGCAGTATGTCCGGAATTTTGTGTTTTTGGCGGCGCTGACCTTTATCGCCGCCTGTTCTGGCCCGCAAGAATCGCGCGCCGCCCCCTATGCCGCCTACGTGATGGATGCCCGCACCGGCGAGACGCTGTATTCGGAAAATGCCGAAACCCGTCTGCACCCGGCGTCGCTGACCAAAATGATGACGCTTTATATCGCTTTTGAGGAAATTGAACGCGGCAATCTGTCACTTGATACCATGATCACCGTGTCAAAAAACGCCGCCGCCCAGCCGCCATCGCGATTGGGCCTAAAGGCGGGCCAGAAGATACAGTTGCGCTATCTGATCCGGGCGGCGGCGGTAAAATCGGCCAATGATGCGGCCTCGGCGATTGGCGATCATATCGGCGGCACTCAGGAAAAATTTGCCACCCGCATGACCCGCACCGCCAAAGCCATCGGCATGACCGACACCACCTTCAAGAACGCCAACGGGCTGACTGCAAAGGGGCATTTGTCGACCGCAAAGGACATGTCAACGTTGGGGCGACATCTGTTTTATGATTTTCCGCAGTATTACAACATTTTCTCACGTCGCAGCACCGATGCAGGCATGGCCGAAGTGGCCAACACCAACCGCCGCTTTCTGGACGCCTACAAGGGTGCCGACGGCATCAAGACCGGTTATACCGAACCCGCGGGGTTCAATTTGACGGCATCGGCCGAACGTGGCGGGGTGCGGATTATTGCCTCGGTGTTTGGTGGCAAATCCACCGCCGATCGCAACGCCAAAATGGCCGATTTGCTGGACCTTGGCTTTCGCAAAGCCCCCGCCAACGCGAATGAGGCCCCGCCCCAGACCCCGGCCTACCCGAATGCCGATGACGAATTGATCGCAAGCGTCGAAGATCAAACCGATGGGCTGCCCGAAGTTGAAGGCGGCGTTGCCAAAACCGTGCGGGTGGCGATGGCGGTCAAAACCTCGCCGCGCCCGCTTGCGCGCCCCGCCGATCAGTCCGGAGCCGCCGAAGAAATGGTAGCGCAGATGGCCGATGACATCGCAGGTGCGCTGGCCGAAGCCACTGCCGCCCCGCCTCCGCCAGACTCGCTTGACGCGCAAGCGCTGGAAATTGCTGCGGCCACGGTGGTGCCCACCGATATCGAAACCTTGTCAGCCCCGCCGGGTCTGACGGTAACGGGGGCTTCGGTTGCGCGCCCGGCGGTGAAACTGGTCTCGGTGCCGCGCCCGCCCAAACGCAAAGCCACCGCGATTTACGAAGATATCGTCGTCGCCGAAGCCGAGGTGCCCACCGATACGGCCGAAGTGGTCACCCGCGTCTCTACCTCTGGCGGCCGCGCCTGGGGCATCAACATTGGCCGCTTCAACAGTCATGGCGAGGCAGAACGGGTGTTGTTGAAAACCCAACTGGTGGAAAGCGCCACGTTGGGCGTCAGCTTGCGCAAAATCGCCAAGAAAAGCGGCGGGTTTGACGCCAATTTTCTGGGGCTGACCCAAGACGAGGCCGATCTTGCCTGCCGCCGCCTGCAAGCGCGTGGCGTGCAATGCTTTACGATGGGGCCGTAAAAACTCGCGAAAGTTTGTCTAAAATTCGCATTCATTTTGGTCCAAATACTCCACGGGGGAGCGGCAATCGCTGTGCGATTGTCGCAAGGGGGTGTGAAACCCCCTGCTGAGTCAGCAAACAAAAACGCCCCACCTTGGGCTGGGCCCAACTTAGAGTTGCCTCGGCGCTGCCGCGCGGCGCAAACGGTCGTTGATGGCCCGGCCTAGCCCCGTTTCGGGCACTGGCGCAAACGCAATTGTGCCGCCCGGCCCGGCCAGATCATCTGCCGCGCGCAAGATATGGAACAGATTTGCCGCAGCCTCGACCAAATCACCGCGCGCAGACAGCGTCAGATCGGTCCCGCCCGGCCCAAAGCCCACCCACAATTCGCCTTCGCGCGCCGACACCGCGTTCAGCCGCAGCAACGCCTGTGGCGCGTAATGCGAAGCCAACTGCCCGGGAGACGTTGGTCTGGCCGTATCACCGGCAATGAGCAGCGCCCGGCCCAAAGCCGCCTCCAGCGCCTCAACCGGCACTCCGCCGGGGCGCAACACTGCCGGCGGCCCTGACATATCCAAAATAGTCGACTCTACCCCAACCGCACATGGCCCGCCGTCAATCACCGCCGCAATGCGTCCGGCCAAACCGCTGATCACATGCACAGCCCGGGTCGGCGACACCCGCCCCGACGGATTGGCCGAAGGCGCCGCCAGCGGCCCGCCAAACCGCCGCAACAAGGCCTGCGCCACCGGATGGGCTGGCACCCGGATGGCGACGGTTGGCAAATCTGCGGTCACCAGCGCCGATAGCCCCGCACCGTCTTGCACTGGCACCACCAGCGTCAGCGGTCCCGGCCAAAACTGCCGCGCTACCGCCAGCGCCCGGTCGTCAAAATGTCCAAACGCCTGCGCCGCCGCCAAATCCGCCACATGCACGATCAGCGGATTGAACCGGGGCCGCGCCTTGGCGTCAAATATCCGCGCCACCGCCAGATCTGACCGCGCATCGCCACCAAGACCGTAAACCGTCTCGGTTGGAAACGCGACCAACCCGCGCGACGCCAGAATTTCGGCGGCCCGCGCCAATCCATCGGCGGTTGGCAATATCGTTTCGGTATGATCCATAGGCCATGACGCTGCGTAGGGCTTGTAGCTGCGCCGCTGATGTCTAACCATTTGGTCAAAGTCAACCATTCACCGGCGCCCGGATATCTTGGGCCAATTGTCGGAGCGTCTGATGCCATACCGCGCCCCCGTTACCGATTTTCAGTTCCTGCTGACACATATCGTCAAGTTTGACCAAGTCGCAGCCGCGCCGCTGTTTGCAGATGCAACGCCCGAAACCGTCGAGGCGATTCTGACCGAGGCCGCAAAGCTGTGCGAAAACACGCTGGCCCCGCTGAACCGGGTTGGCGACAAACATCCGGCCCATCTGGAAAACGGTGTTGTGCGCACCTCGCCCGGCTTTGCCGATGGCTACCGCGCGATTGCGGATGGCGGCTGGGTTGGCATCGCATCACCTCCTGAATTTGGCGGCATGGGCCTGCCGTTGACAATTGGAAGTTGCATCAATGACATGATGTCGGCGGCGTGCCTTGCGTTGCAACTGAACCCGATGCTGACCCAAGGTCAGATCGAGGCGCTGGAACATCACGCCAGCCCCGCGCTGAAGGCGCTGTATCTGCCCAAGCTGATTTCGGGCGAATGGTCGGGCACGATGAACCTGACCGAACCGCAGGCGGGCACCGATGTGGGGGCACTGCGCAGCAAGGCCGTAGCCAATGGCGATGGCACCTATGCGATTTCGGGGCAAAAGATTTACATCACCTGGGGTGACAGCGATTTTATCGCCAATGTCTGCCATTTGGTGCTGGCGCGGCTTCCCGGCGCTGTCGATGGGCCGCGCGGCATATCCTTGTTCATGGTGCCAAAGCTGATCCCGGATGCCAACGGCAATCCGGGTGCGCGCAACAGCCTGCATGTGGTCAGTCTGGAACATAAGATGGGTATCCACGGCAGCCCGACCGCCGTGATGCAATATGATGGCGCGACCGGCTGGCTGGTGGGGGCTGAACAGGGCGGCATGGCGGCGATGTTTACCATGATGAACAACGCACGCCTTGGGGTCGGCGTGCAAGGCGTCGGCATTGCCGAGGCCGCGTTCCAACACGCGCTGGCCTATGCGATGGGCCGTAAACAAGGCAAAACCCCGCTGGGCCATGGCATGATCATCGACCACGCCGATGTGCGCCGCATGCTGGCGCAGATGAAAGCCGAGATTTTTGCCGCCCGTGCCATCGCGTTGTCTTGCGCCGTGGCGCTTGATATGGCGCGCGCCAGCGACGATGCTCATTGGGCGGCGCGGGCAGCATTTCTGACCCCGATCGCCAAGGCCTTTGGCACCGATGTCGGCTGCGATGTGGCGCAACTGGGCATCCAGATTCACGGCGGCATGGGCTTCATTGAAGAAACCGGCGCGGCGCAATTTGCCCGCGATGTGCGCATCACCCCGATTTATGAGGGCACCAACGGCATTCAGGCGATGGATCTGGTAGCGCGCAAGATGTCTGACGGCGGCGAGACCGCCTACCGGTTGATCGACGAAGTGCAGGCCGCTGCCGAGCAAGCCCGCGCCACGATGCCCGATCTGGCCACCCCGGTGTGGAACGCCGCCGAAGCGCTGCGCGAGGCCACCGAAGTGTTGATCGCCCAAGGCATGGATGACCGCTCGGCGGGGGCGGTGGCCTATCTGCGGGCTTTTGCGCGCATTCTGGGCGGGCATTTCCATCTGGCAGCCGCCTGCGCCGATGCCAGCCGCGCGCCGTTGGCCCGCTTTGCCATCAAGCGGTTGCTGCCCGAACATGCATCTCTGTTGGCGCAAATGCGCGATGGGGCGGCGGATATCTACGGCGTTTCCGCCGAGGTGCTTTGCGCCTGATGGAGCAGGTCCGCTTTCCGTTCGACACCCCGCCTGCCGAGGGTGGGGCGGTTTTGGTGGCCCCCGGCATCTGGTGGATGCGCCTGCCGCTGCCTTTGGCGCTGGACCACGTCAACGTCTATGCGCTGGATGATGGCGAGGCCTGGACCATCATAGACACCGGCCTGATGTCGCGGCGCGGACAGGCGATCTGGACGGCGCTGCAAGCCGGGCCGCTGGCGGCCAAGCCGATCCGCCGCCTGATCGTCACCCATCACCACCCCGATCACATCGGCCTTGCGGGCTGGTTCCAATCCCAAGGTGTGGAATTGATCATCCCGCGCACGGCGTGGCTTTACGCCCGCATGCTGGTGCTGGACGAACAGCCGGTGGCGTCGGCGGAATCCTTGCTGTTCTATCTTCGCGCCGGCACGCCTCCCGAAACCTATGCCAAAAAGACCGCCGAGCGGCCGTTCAATTTCTGCGATATCGTAGCCCCAATGCCGGTGGGCTTTACCCGCATCGACGAAGGCGATCTGATCACCGCAGGCGGGCGGCGCTTGCAGGTGCGCTTGGGTCAGGGCCACGCGCCGGATCACGCGACGCTGTGGAGCCTAGACGACAATTTGATCATCGGCGGCGACCAGTTGTTGCCGGGTATTTCGGCCAATATCGGGGTTTATCCCACCGAACCAGAGGCCGACCCTTTGGGCGATTGGCTGGACAGCACGGCGGCTTTCGTGCCTCTGGCGCGCGACGATCATCTGGTGTTGCCGGGGCATAAGCTGCCGTTCACCGGGCTGCCGTTCCGCCTTGGGCAGATGGCCGAAAATCACCACGGCGCGCTGGCACGGATCGTGGCCCATCTGGCCACCCCGCACACCGCGGTGCAGTGTTTTGTGCCTTTGTTCAAACGCGAATTGGGCGCGGCTGATTTCGGTCTGGGTCTGGTCGAGGCCGTGGCGCATCTGAACTATCTCTTGAAACGCGGCGCGGTTTGGCGTGAATTGAACGCGGATGGCGCCTGGGTCTGGCAAGCGGTTTGACGGCGGGCAATTTAACGGCAGGCGATGAAGGCGAGGGGCGAGATGCGCAAACCAAAAGCGGCTGACGGGGCAGCCCCAATCGCGGCGCAAGTGGCACCGCCCGCCCCCGCACCAACCGTATCCCCGCCGCCGCCCAAACCCAAAAGCCCCGCCGAATGGGCCTATGACCGCATCGCGATTTATATCCGCAACTTTGAAACCCACCTTGATGCACAACACGAAATTGCCATGGGTTTTGCAGGCTCTGACGCGGGCATTTTGAAGATTGAGGGCTTGGGATTTTACGATCCCGATATCCTGAGCTTTTACGGCACCGACGAAAATGGCGCGAAAACCCAACTGATCCAGCATGTCACCCAGTTGTCGGTGATGCTGCGTGCAGTGCCAAAATCGGTGCCCGCCGCCCCACCCCGCCGCATCGGCTTTCGCCTGCAACCCGGATGGCCGGGAGGCGAGTCTGGCGATGGATCGGCTTAGGGCGGTTCAGGTTTGGATGGCATCGGAAATCGCCGCCTCTCGTTACACGCGAACGCGTTTCCCGATTTTTCCGGTTCCGCCAAAACCAGAATCGCGCAAGGGCGAATTTGCTGCGCAGCCCCCCGTGACAGCTTGGCCGCGATAGGGTATTGGGCTGGGAAACTCTGGCATAAAAGGACGCTTGATTATGGACGATCATAAACCGGGCAGCATGGACATCCGCGTGCAGGAAAAGACCTTTGCAAGCTTTATCCGCATGGCGATCTGGGGCGCAGGCATTTCCATCGCTGTCATCATCTTTATGGCGCTGACCAACGTTTAACCCCACGTCCCCGGCGTAATCAGCGGCTGCGGCCCAAATCAAGCGGATGATCCCAATCATGTTAAAAGCCTTGGCGCTGTTGGCGCTTGTCGCATTGTCTGCGTGCAGCACAGCCGAACCCGTCACCGCGCCACCAGAGGCGATCGCCGCCGCGCGCTATGTCGGCGACGCGCCAACTTCGATCACGCTGTATACCGTGGTCAACAACCGCAACAACAGCGGCGCGCATTCGGGTCTGATGATCAACGCATCACAGCGGGTGCTGTTTGACCCCGCCGGGTCGTGGTATCATCCCACTGCGCCTGAAACAAATGATCTGCATTACGGCTTTACGCCCCGGATGCAGAATTTCTACATCGACTATCACGCCCGCGAATCGTTCCGGGTGATCGAGCAAACCCTGATCGTATCGCCCGCCGTCGCCGAATTGGTGCTGCAGCGCGCCGCCGCTTATGGTGCGGTGCCCAAAGCACAATGCGCCAATTCGCTTTCCAAGATTCTGAATGGCGTTCCCGGCTTTGAAGGGCTGAAGGGCACTTGGTATCCGAACAAATTGTCTGATCAGTTCGGTGCCTTGCCCGGTGTTGTGTCGAAAACCATTCTGGATGAAGATGCCGACAACAACCACGGTGTGCTGATCTTGCAATCCAAAGCCGAACTTGGCGATGCCGCATTGGCGGCTCAGGCGGCAGCGGCGGCGCAATAATCAGGCTTTGGCCAAACGCGTAAAGGGGGCAGCCGGTTTGCGGATCTTTGGGGTGATCCTTGCGGGCGGCACCGGGCAGCGAATGGGCAATGCCAACAAGGCCTTGCTGATCCTGAACGGCACGCCGTTGATAGCCCACGCGATTGCCCGGCTGGAACCGCAAGTCGAACGGCTGGCGATATCGGCCAATGCCGACGCCCCTGCGCTGGCCAAGTTTGGTCTGCCGATCCTTGCGGATGCAGCGCCTTTGGGGCCGCTGGCGGGGGTGCTGGCGGCGCTGAACTGGGCGGCCCCGTTAGGCGCATCAGCAGTGGTTTCGGTTGCGGTGGACACGCCGTTCTTTCCGCCCGATCTGGTGCCACGGCTGTGCTTGGCCGCCGAGACTTTCGCCAGCGGCTGTGCCATTGCCCACAGCACCGCCGATCATCCGACCTTTGGCCTTTGGCCGGTGGCCCTGATCCCGGCGCTGACCGCTTTTCTGGCGTCGGGCGAAAACCCCCGCGTGCGCAGCTTTACGGATGCCATCGGCGCGGCGCGGGCGCAGTTCCCGGCAGACAGCGCCTTTGACAACCTGAACACGCCCGAGGATCTGGCACGGGCGCAGGCGCTTTTGGCGGGCGGGCAGCGATGAACATCTACGGCATCATCGGCTGGAAAAATTCCGGCAAAACCAGCCTGATGGAACGGCTTGTCGCCGATCTTACCACGCGCGGGTTTAGCGTCTCTACGGTGAAACACGTGCATCACGACGTCGATCTCGATCAGCCCGGCAAAGACAGCCACCGCCACCGGCAGGCAGGCGCGCATGAGGTGGTGCTGGCCTCGGCGCAGCGTTTTGCCCTGATGCGCGAACATCGCGGCACCGAGCCGGGCTTGCCGGACATTCTGGCGCGCATGGCCGCCGTCGATCTGATTCTGGTTGAAGGCTATAAACGCGATGCCCATCCCAAGATCGAGGTTTACCGCCGTCAGGCTGACCGCGACCTGATTCAGCCCGGCGATCCCCTGGTGCGCGCCATTGCTACTGATTGCGATCTGGGACCAATGCCGGTGCCGGTGCTGGATCTGAACGATACCCGCGCGGTTGCCGATTTCATCTTGCACGAGGTCGGGCTTGCAGGCGCGCTTTGACGTCGTGGTGATCGTCGATTGGTCGGCCACAAATGGCATGACCAGCGCGCGCAACCAAAAGGATTCGATTTGGGTGGGCTGGCACAGCGGCGATGGGTTTGGCGAACAGCACCATCGCAGCCGCGCCGCCGGCGAAGCCTTTGTCGCCGATCTGATCGCCACTGCGCGCCAACAAGGGCAGCGTATTCTGGTGGGGTTCGACTTTGCCTTTGGCTATCCCGCAGGTTTTGCCCGTCACCTGACCGGGCAGGCCGGTGCAAAATCGGTTTGGGCATGGCTGGCGCGGCACATCACCGATACCGTGCTGAACCAGAACAACCGCTTTGACGTGGCCAATCAGATCAATCAGGGCTTTGCCGGGCCGGGGCCGTTCTGGTCGCATCCGGCGTCGCAGCGCTATTCCCACCTGACCGCCAAGAAAACCGGCATTGATTATCCGGCTTTGGGATTGCAAGAATACCGGGCGGTTGAGCGTATTGCCAAAGGGGCCAAACCCGGCTGGATGCTGTGCAACCCCGGATCCGTCGGATCGCAAAGCCTGATGGGTCAACCCATGCTGCACCGCCTGTCACAATCTTCGGATACCGCCGCGTGGCCGTTTGATCCGCCAGACGCCGCCATGGTGGTGCTGGCCGAGGTTTATCCATCCCTTCTGTCGCCCCAGATTTCCGCCGCAATGGCCGCCGACTCCGCGCTGATCAAAGACCGTGCCCAAGTGCGGCTGTTGGCGCAGGCATTGTTCACCCTGTCGCAGGCAGACCGGCTTGCACCCCTGTTTGTCACCCCCGCCGCGCCGGTCACCACCGAAGAAGGTTGGATTTTAGGCGCAGGCCACCAGACCGCGTTACAACGGGCTTTGCTGTGACCTTTACTTTGCACCACGGCCTGCCGCCCGCGCTGATGCCCGCCGCAGCGCACCTTTATTGGCAGGCCTTTGGCGGCAAGCTGGGGCAGGTTATGGGGCCGGAGGCGCGCGCTTTGCGTTATTTTGAACGGGTGATAGCACCGGGCTTTGCCTTTGTGGCGCTGGATGCGAGTGGCGGACTGCTGGGCATGGCCGGGTATAAAACCCCGGCGGGCAGTTTTGCCGGTGGCGGCGGGGCCGATCTGCGCGCCATTTACGGGCTTCCCGGCGCTGCGTGGCGGCTGCCGCTTTTGTGGTTTTTGGGCCGCGAGATCGACAACAGCCGTTTTTTGCTTGACGGCATTTGTGTGGCGCGCACGGCCCGCGGGCTTGGCATTGGCACGGCCTTGATGGCGCTGATTTGCGATGAGGCCCGGTTGCGCGGCTATAGCGCGGTGCGGCTGGATGTGATTGACACCAACTGGCGCGCCAAGGCCCTGTATGACCGGCTGGGATTTACCGTCGAGAAAACCACCAGCATCGGCGTGTTGCGGTTCGCCTTTGGCTTTCGCCGCGCCATTACGATGATCAAACCGGTGTGACGCCGCTGCTGCCTTAGTCAAACGTCCCCGTCACCCGCCCCAGCAGCATGAATGCCCGTGCAGTGCGGGTATCGGCCAGATCGGCCAGATCACCGTCACTCGCATGCTGTTCAAACTCGACAAAACAGCGGTCAAACGTGCGCAGGAAATGATGGGCGGCGTCGCGAAACACCGGGTCTTCGCGCATCCGCCCGGCCGTCAACGCAAGGCACGACCGATCGCGCACCCCGCCCAGTGCCGCAATGGTGCGCCCCCGCTCGCCATGGGCAAAGCGGCGCCAAACCTCGGGCCTTGTGCGATCTGGCTGCAGATCGTCCATATAGATGCCCTCTTGCGACAACAGCGTCAGCACGTCTTGCGCCGCCCGGATCAGCTTGGCGACATTGCGGTCTTCCAAAGCCTGCCGCAGCGCGCGAAAGCCTGCCTTGTCATCGGGGTTTTCGGGAAACTGCAAAGCGCGCACAAAATCCGCCAGCGACAAGGGCGCGCGCAAATCTTCGGCCGGGGTGCCCAGCGCCAGCGTCGGCTGTTCGGCCTCGGGGTGGTGCGGCTGTGGCGCAATCAGTGCCGCCTTGCGATCCGCCGATGCCACCGTCAACCCGGAATCGCGGCGCGATGAAAACGCGGCCAACGTGGATTCGGTTTGCTTGGCCGAGGCCGCCAATTCGTCCAGCTTGCGTTCGACCGACGGTTTATAGCCTTGCGCCACGGTCTGCTGATTGGCCACATAGGCCGCCCGCATCGCATCAACCGACGCTTGCAACCGCGCCGCTTCACCACGCAACGCCCGCACCGACCGCAGCGTCGTCACCGCCGTCCAGATCAGCGCCAATGGCAAAAACACCACCAGCAAGGTCAAAACCAGCCCCAGCGATCCGGCATCCTGCGGCCCGGTATAGACATAGGCCGCAACCGCGATCACCCATATCGCACTTAGAGCCGCCGCAACCCATTCGGTTGGCGTGGCCTGCACGGCGCTGTCCGCTTGGTCCCGCTGGCCAAGGTCGCGCTTTTTGTCACCAGTACCGCTCATTCCAAACTTCCGAACCGCAGGTCAGATAAACTTGACCGTCAGGATCTCGTAGTTGCGGGTGCCACCCGGGGTTTTCACTTCGACCGAATCGCCTTGCTCTTTGGCGATCAGCGCCCGCGCCAGCGGCGAGCGGATGTTCAGCATGCCGTTTTCAATATCGGCCTCGGGTTCACCGACAATCTGATAGGTGCGCTGCTCGTCGGTTTCCTCGTCCACCAACGTAACCGTCGCGCCGAACTTGATCGACCCTGACAGCTTGGTCGGATCAATCACCTCGGCCAGCGACACAATCGCCTCAAGTTCTTTGACGCGGCCTTCGATGAAACTCTGCTTTTCACGCGCGGCGTGATATTCGGCGTTTTCCGACAGATCGCCATGCTCGCGCGCTTCGGCAATCGCGCGGATAACGGCGGGCCGTTCCACCGATTTCAGCAGCTTCAGTTCGTTGTCCAACGCGGTAAAACCACCGCGCGTCATCGGAATCTTTTCCATCGCTCTTTTCGCAAATGAGAAGGCCACGGCCCATTTTGGACCATGACCTTGCGCCACATTGGCCTTCAACAGACCTGACAGGGCCACAAAATGCAAGGGGCTTGGCGCAATTAGGCGGTGGTCGGTCACGCAACACAAATATTCTTGCGCACGGGCCGCGCGGCCCTGCTGGGATGTTGCGTCACAGTTGACCCTGATCGGCGCATCGGGCAATGACAAATGTAGCGAACGCTTGCGATCATGGAGAATGCGATGCCAGCCGACATCACGCGCGAACAGATGGATTACGATGTCGTCATCGTTGGGGCCGGGCCTGCGGGCCTGTCTGCGGCTATCCGGTTAAAGCAGTTGGATGCCAATCTGTCGGTTGTGGTGCTGGAAAAAGGCTCGGAAGTTGGTGCGCATATTCTGTCGGGCGCGGTGCTTGATCCCGCAGGACTTGACGCGCTGATCCCGGATTGGAAGGCCAAAGGCGCGCCAATTCACACCCCGGTCACCGAGGATAATTTCTACATCCTTGGCCCTGCCGGTCAGATCCGCATCCCCAACTGGCCGATGCCGCCGTTGATGAGCAACCATGGCAACTACATCGTCTCGATGGCCAATGTCTGCCGCTGGATGGCCACCCAGGCCGAGGAACTGGGCGTCGAGATATTCCCCGGCATGGCCTGTTCAGAGCTGATCTACGGCGAAGACGGCAGCGTGCGCGGCGTGGTTGCAGGCGAATTTGGCCGCGATCACGATGGCACTCCCGGCCCGAACTATGAACCCGGCATGGTGCTGGCGGGCAAATATGTGTTCTTGTCCGAAGGCGTGCGCGGGTCATTGGCCAAAGAGGTGATCGCCAAATACGATCTGGCCGCCGGTCACTGCCCGCAGAAATACGGTCTTGGCATGAAGGAAATCTGGTCGATTGACCCGGCCAAGCACAAACCGGGCACCGTCACGCACACAATGGGCTGGCCATTGGGGGCCAATGCGGGCGGCGGATCGTTTATCTATCATCTTGAAAACAATCAGGTCTATGTGGGTTTTGTGGTGCATCTGAACTACGAAAACCCGCACCTTTACCCTTATATGGAATTTCAGCGCTTCAAACATCACCCGATGGTTGCCGACCTGTTGGCGGGCGGCAAACGGGTGGCTTATGGCGCGCGCGCGATTTCCGAAGGCGGCTGGCAGTCGATCCCCAAGATGGTGGCGCCGGGTGTGGCGCTGCTGGGCTGTTCTGCCGGGCTGGTCAACGTGCCGCGCATCAAAGGCAACCACAACGCCATGCTGTCGGGCATTGCGGCGGCGAATGCGGCGCAGGCGGCAATTTCTGCCGGGCGTGCAGGCGATGAACTGACGGCGTATGAGGTCGATGTGCGCAGCGGGGCCATTGCCAAAGACCTGAAGAAAGTGCGCAACGTCAAACCCCTGTGGTCCAAGTTTGGCCTGATCGCGTCTTTGCTGGCGGGCGGGGCCGATATGTGGGCCAACACTTTTGGCCTGACAATTCTTGGCACGCTGAAACACAGCAAAACCGATGCCGCCGCCACCGGATTGGCCAAGGATCACAAGCCCATCGACTATCCCAAACCCGATGGCGTGCTGTCGTTTGACCGGCTGACCAATGTGGCGTTTTCCGCCACCAACCACGATGAAAACCAGCCAGCACATTTGAAACTGCGGGATGCGTCGGTGCCGATTTTGATAAATCTGCCGCAATACGCGGAACCCGCGCAACGCTACTGCCCTGCCGGTGTGTATGAGGTGGTGACAGATGCTGGCCGCGACCCGCGCTTTGTGATCAACTTTCAGAACTGCGTGCATTGCAAGACCTGCGACATCAAGGACCCGTCGCAAAACATCATCTGGACCACGCCGATGGGCGGTGGCGGGCCGAACTACCCGAATATGTGATCGCTGGCGGGGCTGTGGGGCGGCCGTGGCCGGGGTAAAGTCAGGCAGTCCGCATTGCTTATCACGGTCGTGCAGCCTATCTTTACAGGATTGTAGACAGGAGCCGCCCGGATGCCATCCCGATATTTGCCCCGATATTTGCAGCGCAGTCTGGCCGTTCTGGCGTCGAGTCTGGCGCTGGCCGCCGCACTTGCCCCCCACGCAGCCCATGCGCAAGATGGCACGGATCAAAAAGGCGACGCCGGGGCATATCTTGCGGCCTCGATCGCCGCTTCGCAGTCTGATTACCGCGCCGCCGCCGCGTGGTATGCCCGCGCAGTGATGGCCGATCCGACGAACCCGGCGCTGCTGGACGGTTCGGTGATTTCAAACCTTGGGGTCGGCGAGATGGGACTGGCGGCCGAAATGGCGCGCCGTTTGATTGATACCGGCACCAAAAGCCAAACGGCCTATCTGGCGCTGATCGCCAAAAATGCCAAGGCCGCTGACTTTGAGGCGATCCTGAAAGACGCAAGTGCCGGCAATTCGGCGGGCGCGTTGGTCGATGATCTGGTGGTGGCCTGGGCCAGATTGGGTTCAGGCGAAATGTCGCAAGCGATTGAAAACTTTGATAAAATAGCGGGCACCAAGGGCCTTGAGGCTTTCGGTCTTTATCACAAGGCGTTGGCCTTGGCCCAAGCCGGTGATTTTGAAGGCGCTGACGCAATCTTGTCGGGCAGTGCTGCGGGGCCATTGGTGGTGATGCGGCGCGGTGTGATCGCACATGTCGAAATCCTTAGCCAATTAGAGCGTAATCCCGATGCCATCGCGTTGATTGACCGCAGCTTTGCGCCGGGCAGCGATTTGCAGGTTGATGATCTGCGCCGCCGCCTGGTGGCGGGCGAACCCTTGCCATTTGACATCGTGCGCAACGCCACTGACGGTCTGGCCGAGGTGTTTTTTACCACGGCTACCGCCCTGAACGGCGAAGCCGATGACGGCTATACCATGATCTATTCCCGCATCGCCGCGCATTTGCGCCCCGATCATACCGAAGCCATCCTGATGACCGCCGGGCTGCTGGAAAAGCAGGATCAGCATGATCTGGCCACCGATGTTTATGCGATGATCCTGCCGGGCGATCCGGCGTTTCACATCGCCGAAATTGGCCGCGCCGATGCCACTTTTGCCGCCGGTCGCCCCGAAGCATCACTGGAGATTCTGCAGGCTTTGGCGCGCAGCCATGGCCAGTTGTTGATGGTGCAACTGTCCTTGGGCGATGGCCTGCGCCGTCAGGAACGCTTTGCCGAAGCGCTGAAACCCTATGACGCGGCGATTGCGATGGTGCCCACCCCCGGCCCGCAGCATTGGTCGATTTTCTACAGCCGGGGCATTTGCCATGAACGCGGCGGGGCCTTTGATCTGGCGGAAACCGACATGCGCCGGGCGCTGGACTTGCAACCGGATGAGCCGCAAGTGCTGAACTATCTTGGCTACAGCCTTGTTGACCGGGGGGTAAAGCTGGACGAAGCGCTGGCGATGATCGAACGCGCCGTCGCCACCCGGCCCGATTCGGGCTATATCATCGACAGTCTGGCCTGGGCCTATTACCGGCTTGGCCGCTACACTGATGCCTTGGCCCCGATGGAGCAGGCGTCGCTGCTGGAACCGGTTGATCCGGTAGTGACCGACCATCTGGGCGATGTCTATTGGGCGGTGGGGCGCACCCGTGAGGCTGAATTTCAATGGCACCGCGCGCTGTCGTTCAACCCCGTTGAAAAAGACGCCGCGCGCATCCGGCTAAAGCTGGATCTGGGGCTGGACGCGGTTCTGGCCCAAGAAGGTGCCGCACCGATAAAGCCCGTCGATGCCGCTGACGCAGGTAACTGAAACCGCCTTTGCCAAGGTGAACCTGACGCTGCACGTCACCGGGCAGCGCGCCGATGGGTATCATCTGCTGGACAGTTTGGTGGTGTTTGCGGGCGTTGGCGATGTGATCGGCGCGGCGTTGTCCGACACAACGACGCTGACGCTGCAAGGCCGGTTTGCCCGCGATATTCCGGCAGATGCCGACAATCTGGTTTTGCGCGCGGCGCGCCAGTTTGGCGGCGATCTGGCGGTGGCTTTCACGTTGGAAAAAAACCTGCCGCCCGCGTCGGGAATCGGCGGCGGATCGGCGGATGCGGCGGCGGCGATCCGCGCCCTTCAACGCCTGCGCAACGGCACGCCGCAGCAATTTGACAGCGTCGACCCCACAGCCCTGCTGGCCTTGGGGGCCGATTTGCCGGTGTGTCTGCCATCGCGCGCCGCCCGGATGCGCGGCATTGGAGACCGGATCGACGCGGTCCCGCCGTTGCACGCGCTGCACATCGTGTTGGTAAACCCCCGCGTCGCGGTGCCCACACCAGCGGTGTTTCGCGCGCTGACCAACCGCCAGAATGCACCCATGCCGGATGTTTTGCCTGACTGGCCCGATGCCGCCACCTTTGTGGCCTGGCTGAAAACCCAGCGCAACGATCTGCAACCGCCCGCCCTGACGATCGCCCCGGTGATCGCAGACGTCTTGGCCTGCCTGACCGCCCAGCCCGGCGCGTTGATCGCGCGGATGTCAGGGTCTGGGGCGACGTGCTTTGCATTGTTTGAAACCGAACTGGCCGCCAGTGCCGCCGCCACGGCCATCGGCGCGGCCCAACCCGATTGGTGGGCGGCGGCTGGCCCGGTGATGCCGTAGCGGGCCGCGTTTAACTGATCCGTGCCACCACATAACTTGCAAGATCGTCCAGCATGGCGCGCAACGGATGATCGGGCAAGGCGTGCAGCGCCGCGCGGGCCTTTGCCGCCCAGCCCAAAGCATCGTCCCGCGCCGCCTGCATACTGCCATGCCGCGCCATGATCGCCATCGCCTGCGCCAGATCATCGTCGGTCTGCTGACCCTTTTCGATCACCCGCACCCAAAATTCGCGTTCGGTCGCGTCAGCCAAGGCCACCGCCTTTATTACCGGCAAGGTCAGTTTGCGTTCGCGGAAATCATCGCCGGTGTTCTTGCCGATCACCGCGGCAGACCCGCCGTAATCCAGCAAATCATCGACGATCTGAAACGCCACGCCCAAGGCATCGCCATAGGTGAACAGCGCGCGCACTACCGCATCGGGCGCACCCGCAATCACCCCGCCCACTTCGGTGGCGGCTGAAAACAGCGCCGCCGTCTTGCCGCGCACCACTTGCAGATAGACCGCCTCGGTGGTTGCCAAATCCTGCGCTGCGGTCAGTTGCAACACCTCACCCTCGGCAATGGTGGCAGAGGCATTGGCCAGAATATCCAGAACCCGCAGCGATCCGGTTTCTACCATCAACTGAAACGAGCGTGAAAACAGATAATCGCCGACCAGCACCGATGATTTGTTATCCCACAACAAATTCGCGGTGGGCCGCCCCCGGCGGCGCGCAGATTCGTCAACCACGTCATCATGCAACAAGGTGGCCGTGTGAATAAATTCAACCGTGGCCGCCAGATGGATATGGAACGGGCCGTCATAGCCGCACAGCCGCGCCGCGGCCAGTGTCAGCATCGGGCGCAGCCGCTTGCCGCCCGCCTCGACCAGATGGGCGGTGACTTGCGGGATGCGCGGCGCGTGTTCGGATGCCATGCGGTCGCGGATCAGCACATTCACCGCCGCCATATCCGCCGCCAGATAATCGGCCAACACATCTTGTGGCCTTTGTGCGGCGCTGTTCAAATCCATCCCCAAACCCATCCGGCCTTGATACCGGCCCATCGACCCGGCTAAACCATAGCGATGAAGCTTTTACTGCGCACCAACGACCCCACCGTGATCGCATTTGCGCAGATGTTGCTTGCTGGCGAGGGTATAGACAGCTTTGTGATGGACGTCCACATGAGCGCGCTGGAAGGTGGCCTTGGCATATTGCCGCGCCGCCTGATGGTGGCCGGCCGCGATCACTTTTTGGCCCGGTCGGTGCTGGTTGATAATGACATCGCGGATGGGCTGTGAATGGATGATCTGACCCATGACGCGTTTCTGGGTGGACGCCTGCACCTGTGGCAGCCGCGCCGGGGCTACCGCGCCGCCACCGATCCGGTATTGCTGGCCGCCGCCTGCCCGGCCACATCGGGGCAATCGGTGCTGGATCTGGGCTGCGGCGTAGGTGCTGCCAGCCTGTGTCTGGCGGCGCGGCTGCCGGGTTTGCGGCTGTTCGGGCTGGAAGTGCAACCCGACATCGCAGGGCTTGCCCGCCGCAACGCCGCCGGGGCCGGTATGGATATGCAGGTGGTCTGCGGCGATCTGGCCGATATGCCGCTGGCGCTGCGACGTGGCTTTGACCACGTTATCACCAACCCACCCTATTACGCCCCCACCGGCACGCCGTCGCCGGATGCGGGCCGCGACACCGCGCTGCGGGCGCAAACGCCGCTGGGGGATTGGGTGCAAACGGCGGCGCGGCGGCTGAACCCCGGCGGTTGGCTGACGCTGATCTGTGGCGCGGATGGATTGCCGCAGGTGTTGGCGGCCTTTGGCACCGGGTTGGGATCGGCTTCGGTGTTGCCTTTGGCGCCGCGTCAGGGCCGGGCCGCGCTGCGCATTATCTTGCGGGCGCGCAAATCGGGTCGCGCCGCCTTTCGCCTACTTGCGCCGTTGATTTTGCACAGTGGTGCTGCGCATGACGGCGACCATGACAGCTATACCGTGCGCGCGGCTGCCATATTGCGCGATGGCGCCGATCTGTCGGAAGAATTCCGCTGAATTCGATGTATTTGGCAGGCCGGGTCTGTGAAGATTTCGTGACACGACTCTGGTTGTGTGATGCAATACAAAGATCGGACCCATCACAAGGAGGACTTGAATGACCGTCGCTTCCCATATTGCCGAGCTGAAGAAGAAGCACGAACATCTCTCTGACACCGTGGAAAAGGCGCAACGCAGCCCCGCCATTGATGACCTTCATATCACCGACCTGAAACGCCAAAAGCTGAAGCTGAAAGAAGAAATCAGTCGTCTTTCGCAGGCGTAGCCCCGCCAAGGCTGGCGCGGGCGGCCAAAGCTGCCCCGCCGGTTATCAACATGGCCGCCAGCACCAAGGTCGGCGTGGCCTGGGCCTTGCCTGCCGCGATCAGCGCAAGCGTTGACAACAGCGGCGCTGCGTAGGCCGCAACGCCCAAAAGCTGGATATCGCCCTTTTTCATCCCGATATCCCAAGTGAAAAACGCAAGGCCCACCGGGCCCAGACCCAAGGCAATCACATAGAACCACCCGGTGCTGCCCAGCGGCCAGCGCGTGACCTCGAACGCCAGATGCACCATGCCTGACAAAAGCGCCGTCGCCAGACAATAAACCACCACCGCCGCCGTCGGCACCGCCCCCATGGCCCGCGCGCCCACCGAATAGACCGCCCAGATGATGGCGCATAAAAACGCAAGCGCCAGCCCCGGCACCGCGGTCGCCTCAAAATCGGCTCCGTCGCGCGCCACGATCAGCGCCGCCCCGGCAAAGGCCAGCCCGGCCCCCGCCACATGCGCCATGCGCAGCCGCTCACCGGGTAACAGCCCGGAAAACAACACGATGAACAGCGGCCACAAATAGGCGATCAGGCTGGCTTCGGCCGCAGGGGCCAGCCGCAACGCGGTAAAATACAGCGCGTGATAGCCAAAAAGTGCTGCGGTTCCAGATGCATAGACTTTCCAGCCAACCCCGCGCAGCGCGCCAAAGCCGCCCGTTGTCAACAGCCAGATCACGCCCAAAGCCCCGCCGATGCCAAAGCACAGCGCGGTCAGCAAAAACGGCGGCACCGGGGCGGTGCCAAGGGTGAACAACGCCAGCAAGGCCCATAGCAGCACCGCGCTAAAGCCAATGCCCGTTGCCGCGCGCCGCGTCATGGCACCAACATGCCACGGCCCCGCCGGGTGATGCCACGCTCGGCCAAAGCGGCGGCGAAAACCTTGCGGAACGCCGGGTTCAACAGGCCCGCGTCATTGGTCTGGTGATACCCGCCATGGCCGGGGTGAGAGTTCAGTTCAACAATCATTGGCCCTTGCGATGTCAAAGCAATATCAATCCCCAGCACGCCTTGGGTTGGAAACAAGCTGTGCGCGGCAGATGCCAATTCCATGACCCGGCTCCAATCCGGCAGCTGCGCGCCGATCAACGCAGCGCCAGTAATCAATGAAAACCCCAGACTGTGTCCACCCAGCCGACGGCCATCCTGGGTACGGGTGATGCGCCCGGTTGCCATGTCTATTGCGGCCGTGCTGGTGCAGGTGATATCCAGCATGGCCCCTGGTGCTGGCAAACGCATCCCGGCATAGAGCGGAACGAATTGCCCCCCCACCCACACCGACATCACGCGCAATGAACACATCACCGCCCCCGCCAAAGCGGCGACATCTGGGTGCTGCTGCAGTTTGTCCTGAAACAAAAAGCCTTGCGGGTAGGTCTGTGCAATTTCCTGCGCAAGCGCTGCTATTTCAACCACCCTGCCATCGCCAAAGACGACATGATCTGACCCTTGCCGCGCGACAACACTGAACGCCCCGCGCCCTGCCGACCCGAAATTCGGTTTGCCAAAAAACGGCAACGTGGCCCCATCACGCAAATAGTTGACCACCCCGTTGATCATGATCTGATCCGGAGCTTGCCCGTCCTTGGCCCGAAACACCGCACGGACCGGTGGCGTCGGCAGCCCCGCCTGCTGCAGCACCCCTGCCATCCCGGCCTTGTCACGCCAGATTTTGACAACTTCGGGGTCGGTCAAGGCCTTGTTCAACCGCCGGTTTGCGATAGAGCCGATAAATTCGGCCCGTTGGGCATTGGTAAACCGCGCCAAATGCAAACCAAAATGAAAGTAGTTTTCCACCGTCAAGGTTTGCCGTCCAACCCTGCGCCGAAAAATATCTGCCACCAATCGCAAAACTGAAATTTTTCGCGCCTTTGCTGCCCAGCGCAGGGCATGAATCACGTCAAATTCGCGGTCAGCGCCAATGGATGCAAGGATGGGCTGGGCAAGGGCAGACGGCGTGTCGGTGCCAAAATCTGCTTGGCCGGCGCTGATAACCCGGGTCATTGCGCCGGCGTCGCGACATGTTTTGCCGCGCGAACAACTTTGCCATATCGTGCAAGACGCGCGTCCAACGCCGCGCGCGCCTGCGCGAAACGTGCCAGAAAATCGGGCGAAAAGAACCCGCGATCATGGGATTTTTGGTAGACATCCTGCAATGGCGTTGCATTGACTTCCTGAATCAAAGGTCCCCGATCGGACAATGCGATGTCCCAGCCCACAATTGCATGACCGGGATACATCCGGTGCGCATCATTGCAGATTTGCAGTATCCGCGGCCAATCCGGAATTTGAAACCCGATCAAAGGCCTATGCGGATTTGTTGGAGAATGGGCGACAGGTTTGCCATGGAGATAATCCCCGACCCGAGCCTGCGAAACCTGACCAGTTCCAAGATCAATTCGCGCCAGCACACGGGCGCCCGCCACAAGGGCATCCGACACAGCGCCTTTTGCAGCCAACCGCCACGCGGCATAAAGCGGTGTCGGCCCCTGTTCTTCCCAAAGTGTCACCACGCGCAGCGAACTTACACTTTCCCCTGCCAAATCAATTACATCGTCAGATTGGTTGATTAATTCCTGCATCAACCAACCCCGAGGATAGTTTTGTGCGACTTCTGCAGCCAAGTCTGAAAAGGTGACCTCACGGCCTTGACCGATCCCGACCATTGCGGCGCCCGGTTGCACCCTTAACACCGGGCTGACCCCCAAGGAGCGCGATCCGTTGACCGGCTTGCCAAACAGCGCAGGGCGCGATGGATCGCCGAAATAGGCGGCAAGTTCAGCCTTGGTGACAAATGTGCGCAAATTGCCAAAGGCGCGGTCGGGTGAAAACGCTGCAACCGGCTGCGGATTGTCAAAGCCATTCGCACTTAACAACAACCCGGCAGAGTATTTATCCTTCATCAGCGACGACACATTAAAATCGCCCTGCGCAATCATGGTTTGGTTAAACGCAGCCGTTGCACGATTAGAGGCATAGGCCGCACGCTGCGCTTTGGTCAGGGTCGTGCGCCAGACGCCCAATCCGAAATATTCTTCCGGCAGCAGACGGTTTTTGCCAATCGCACTGCGCAACAGCGCAAAGGCCACCGATCTGGGGTGTTTTTTCGTCAATGCAGCGACTTTGTTCACTGCCGCCAGCATATCAATTTTCGTCGATCGCAATTCCGTGTTCAGAAAATTGGGTCCCGATGGTGCGGGTGTTTGTCCGATGCCCGTCAAAACGCAGCCTCCGTCGCTTCAAGTCGCAGGTGAAAATATGAGTTTACCGGGAATACACCGACCTAGCAGGGTGACTGGTGCGGCCATAACGGTGCCGCACCAGCCCGCTTTGGCATTACGCCATGTATTGCCCGCCGTTCGCGGTCAGGGTCGCCCCGGTGATAAAGCCCGCGTCATCGGCGGCAAGGAACACCACACAGCGCGCAATCTCGTCGGGCTCGCCCAGACGGCCCACCGGTATCAGCGGGATGATCCGCTCATTCAGCACTTTCTCATCAATGGCCCGCACCATTTCGGTGCCAATATAGCCAGGGCAAATCGCATTTACGGTGATGCCTGCGCGCGCGCCTTCGGCGGCCAGCGCCTTGGTAAAGCCCAGATCACCGGCTTTGGCGGCGGAATAATTCGCCTGCCCCGCCTGACCCTTTTGCCCGTTGATCGAACTGATATTGATCACCCGGCCAAATTTGCGGTCGCGCATGCCGGTCCACAGCGGATGCGTCATGTTGAACAGGCCCGACAGGTTGGTGTCCATCACCTCTTTCCACTGACCGGGGGTCATTTTGTGAAACATGGCGTCGCGGGTGATGCCCGCGTTGTTGACCAGCACCGCAATCGGCCCCAGATCGGCCTGCACTTGTGCCACACCAGCCACGCAAGCGTCATAATCGGCGACGGACCATTTATAGGTGGGTATGCCAGTGGCCGCGGTAAACGCTGCCGCCGCTTCGTCATTGCCGGCATAATTGGCCGCCACGCTATAGCCCGCCGCCTTTAACGCCATCGAAACCGCCGCGCCAATGCCGCGCGACCCGCCGGTTACAAGTGCAACTTTTGACATGTTATCCCCCTTATGCCGTTTGATTTGAAATCATGTTACCCAGACACGCCAAGGGGCGCAATAATATTGCGCCCCTAATCCGCACTTACCGCCGCGACTTAGCCACGTTCAACGCACATCGCAACACCCATACCGCCACCGATGCACAAGGTCGCCAGACCCTTTTTGGCCCCGCGCCGCGCCATCTCGTGGATCAGGGTGTTCAAGATCCGCGCGCCCGATGCACCAATCGGGTGGCCAATGGCAATGGCACCGCCGTTCACGTTCACAATCGCCGGATCCCAGCCCATATCTTTGTTCACCGCGCAGGCCTGGGCGGCAAACGCTTCGTTTGCCTCAACCAGATCAAGATCGCCAACCTTCCAGCCCGCTTTGTCTAATGCTTTACGGCTGGCATGGATCGGCCCGACGCCCATGATTGATGGATCAAGGCCCGCAGTGGCATAAGACGCAATCCGCACCAAGGGTGTCAGACCCCGGCGCGCGGCGTCATCGGCCGACATCAGCAACACGCCTGCCGCGCCATCGTTCAACCCGCTGGCATTGCCCGCGGTAACCGAGCCGTCTTTGGTAAAGGCCGGGCGCAGTTTTTGCATCATCTCTAACGTGGCGCCGTGGCGGATGTATTCATCCTGATCGACCGTGACATCGCCTTTGCGGGTCTTGATAAGAAAGGGCACGATTTCATCGGCAAATTTCCCGGCCTTTTGTGCGGCTTCGGCCTTGTTCTGGCTGGCCAGCGCGAACGCATCCTGCATATCGCGGCTGATTTGCCATTGGTTGGCGACGTTTTCCGCGGTTTGGCCCATGTGATAGCCGTGGAACGCGTCCCACAGCCCATCGCGGATCATGCTGTCGATGAAATTCAGATCGCCCATCTTCTGTCCGGCCCGCAAATGCGCAACATGCGGTGACAGCGACATGTTTTCCTGACCGCCCGCCACCACGATGGCCGCATCGCCCAGTTGCACATGCATGGCCCCCAGCGCCACCGCGCGCAGACCCGATCCACAGACCTGATTAAGCGACCATGCCGAGGCTTCTTTTGCCAATCCCGCCTTGATATGCGCCTGACGCGCCGGGTTCTGGCCTTGGCCTGCCGTCAGCACCTGCCCCAGAATGGTTTCCGATACTTCGGCCTTGTCGATGCCCGCGCGGGCGACCACCGCGTCAATCATGGCAGCCCCCAGATCATGGGCCGGGGTTGCGGCAAATGCGCCGTTAAAGCTGCCAACGGCGGTGCGCGCTGCCGAAACGATTACAACATTGGTCATTTTTTTGGCCTTTTTCCCAAGAAACCTGACGGGCAGCCCATCTGCGCCACCGTTGCCTTAGCCGTAGGGCCAGCTTGGATCAAAAGCAAGTTTTCAAGGCCAGCTTATGTGCAAAATTATCGCCGCAATCCGCACGGTTTCACGCCAGTTTGCGCATGGGTTGTTCAAACTTTGGCTTCATCGTCGGGGCGCCGAAAAGATAGCCTTGCAGGCAATCAACGCCCAGATGGCGCAGCAATTCCGCCTCTTGCACCGCTTCTACGCCGACCGCCACGGTAAACATCTCAAAGGTCTTGCCAATCGACAGCAGCGCCGCAGCCACCGCCTGATTGGCCGCATCCAGATGCAGATTGCGGATGAACTGGCCGTCAATCTTGACGATATCAAAAAAGAAATCCTTGAAATACCGGATCGCCAGCGCACCCGATCCGAAATCATCCAAGGCAAAGGCAATGCCGTCGCGTTGCAATTCATCCATAAAGGCAATCACGATTTCGGGCACCAGCATGGCGGAATTTTCGGTGATCTCAAGGATCAGCCGTTCGCCGATCATCGGGGCCACCGACAAGCCGCGCCGCAACACCTGCAAAAAGCGCGGATAGCCGATTGAGCGCGCCGACATATTCACCGAGATCCGCAAGCCCGGATTGCGTGCCAGCGCCGCCAAGCCCAGTTCAAGCGCGATACAGTCAATTTCGCGGCCCAATTCGTGGCTTTCCACCGCCGCCATGAAATCGCGCGCCGGAATAACCCGGCCTGTCGGGTCAAGCACCCGGATCAGCCCTTCGTTAAACGCCACCCGGTCGGGGTCGCGCGCCAGAACCACCGGTTGGTAGGCCAGCCGCAGTTGTTTGGCATCAATCGCGGCGCGCACCATCGTCATCGTCGCCTGATCGCCTTGCGATATCGCCACGCCCAAAGGGCTGGCCTGACCTGCGCGCGCGTCAAGCCTTGGTTTTTTGCGTTCCGGTATCATAGCGCCAACCCCTTGCCCCCAAAGATCGGTCAATCCGCACCTGATCCTTGCGCAGCTTGTGGTCAGACCGGTAAAAACCCGGTAAACAATTGCAATTGTCTGTATTTAGACCCAAAAGGCCGTGCCGATGCAAACCCCCTCGCGCTGCCAATGGTGTGGCACGGATCCCTTGTATACCGCCTACCATGATACCGAATGGGGCCGCCCGGTGCGCGATGGCCGCGCGCTGTGGGAATGCCTGATGCTGGAGGGGTTTCAGGCCGGGCTGAACTGGATCACCATCTTGCGCAAGCGCGAGACGTTCCGCGCGGCCTTTGCCGGGTTTCAGCCAAAGATCATTGCCGATTGGGCCGAGCCTGATATTTTGCGCCTGTTGGCCGACCCCGGCATCATTCGGCACCGCGGCAAGATTGCGGCGACGATTTCAGGGGCGCAAGCCTATCTGCGGATGGGCGGCGGCCCCGGATTTTCGGACTTTATCTGGGCCCATGTCGGCGGCCATCCTGTTACCAATTTTCTGGTCTCAATGGCAGATGCTCAGGCACAGACCGATGTGTCGGTCAAACTGTCAAAGGCCCTTAAATCCGAAGGCTTCAAATTCTGCGGCCCGACGATCTGCTATGCGTTCATGCAGGCGGCGGGGCTGGTGAATGATCATCTGATCGGCTGCGATTGGCACGGGCAGATGGCCGACCCGGCCTAACCTGCGATCAGCGCTGCCAGCACGGCCAAAGCCGCGGGCGAATCCCATTCCGCATCGCCGATCAGCCGGGCCACTTCCTGTCCTTCGGGGTTGATGATCACGGTCACTGGCAGGCCAAACACCCCCATCTGGCTGGCCAGCCGCGATTTTGGGTCGCGCAGGATGCCAAGGTTGACGATGCCTGCTTCGGTGTTGAACTTGACGATCTGATCGACCCCGTTGCGCCCGGTCGCCACCGGCAACACCCGCAGCGCGGGCATCGCCGCCTGCAACCGGTCCAGCGACGGCATTTCTTGGCGGCACGGCGCGCACCAGGTGGCCCAGAAATTCACCACCAGCCATTGGCCGCGATAATCGGCCAAACCTACCTCGGCTTCGGCCCCGTCCAGCAACACCGCCTCGGGCACCACCACTGGCACGCTATGCACCGCCAGCTTTTTCATATCGCCTGTCAGCAAGCCGTCCAGCGGCGCGGCATTTGCACCAAAGCTGCAGGCCGTATAAGCAAACGCCAGCAGCATCATTCGCAACATCATCATCCGCAGCATCATTCAGGCCCTTCCCATGACCGCACCCGCCGAACACGCCGCCACAACCACCGCCACAAACGCCATGTGGGGCGGCCGCTTTGCCAGCGGTCCCGACGCCATCATGACCGCCATCAACGCCTCTATCGGCTTTGACCAACGGCTTTACGCCCAAGACATCGCAGGGTCGCGCGCCCATGCCGCCATGCTGGCAGCCACAGGTGTGATCACTGATATGGACGCGGCGGCGATAGGGGAAGGCCTGCTCACGGTGTTGTCAGAGATTGAGAGCGGAAATTTCACGTTCCGCACCGATCTGGAAGACATCCACATGAATGTGGAACAGCGGCTGAAAGATCTGATCGGCCCGGCGGCGGGGCGGTTGCACACGGCGCGGTCGCGCAATGATCAGGTGGCGCTCGATTTCCGGCTGTGGGTGCGTGATCAGTGCGATGCGGCAATTGCGGGGTTAGACGCCTTGATGCGCGCCTTTGTGGCGCAGGCAGATGCCGGGGCGGCGTGGGTCATGCCGGGCTTTACCCATCTGCAAACCGCCCAACCGGTGACATGGGGCCATCACATGCTGGCCTATGTGGAAATGCTGGCACGCGACAAATCGCGCTTTGTCGATGCGCGGGCGCGGATGAACGAATGCCCGTTGGGGGCGGCGGCGCTGGCGGGCACCTCGTTTCCCATTGACCGCACGATGACGGCGCAGGCGCTGGGGTTTGACCGGCCCACCGCAAATTCACTTGATTCTGTGTCGGACCGCGACTTCGCGCTGGAATTTCTGTCGGCCTCCAGCATTTGCGCGATGCACTTGTCGCGCTTTGCCGAAGAGCTGGTGATCTGGTCCTCGGCGCAGTTTCGCTTTGTGCGGCTGTCGGATCGCTGGACCACTGGCAGCAGCATCATGCCGCAAAAGAAAAACCCCGACGCGGCAGAGTTGTTGCGCGCCAAACTGGGGCGGATTCTGGGGGCCACAGTGGCGCTGTTTACCATCATGAAGGGTCTGGCGCTGACCTATTCCAAGGATATGCAGGAAGACAAAGAGCAAGTGTTCGATGCCGCCGACACGCTGATGCTGGCGTTGGCGGCGATGACAGGCATGGTCGGCGATATGACCGCCAACCGCGATGTGCTGGAGGCGTCTGCCGCCTCGGGCTTTTCCACCGCCACCGATCTGGCCGACTGGCTGGTGCAAACGCTGAACCTGCCGTTTCGTGACGCGCATCACGTCACCGGCAGTCTGGTGGCGCTGGCGGAGTCCAAAGGCTGCGATCTGCCCGACTTGACCCTGCCCGACATGCAAGCGGTGCATCCCGGCATCACGGACGCGGTCTATACCGTGCTGGGCGTGCAGAATTCGGTGCGCAGCCGGATGTCTTATGGCGGAACATCGCCCATTCGGGTGGCCGAGCAAGTTGCCCGGTGGCAAAGCCTTCTGGGCTAGGGCAACTTGCCGTCAAACACCTTTTGGCAATCAACCTTCGGACCGTTTATGACCCGTCTGCTGCGCCTTGCCGTTTTGGCGATACCCCTGACCGCCTGCGTTGATCCGCGCCTTGGCGCCGGTATTTCCATCGGCAGCAATGGCGTATCAATTGCGCCGATGATATCTAGCGGTGTGCCCGGTGGCGGCACCATCAGTTATACACCCTAAGGAAGCCCATGAAATATTTGTCAATTATCGCGTTGATTGGTCTGGTCGCCTGTGGTGCCGATGGCGCACCCGAAAGCCCCAGCGCAAAATCCGGTGTCGCCGTCAACGGGGATGTTGCCGTTGGTGTTACCGTAAAATGATATCGCCGTTGCGGATGGCCTATCTGGGTCTTGCGATCTGGGGCGCGATCCACCCGATGTATTGGTTTGTGACCTACATGCGCGAAACCGGCAGCGGGCTGTCGGGGCTGATTGAGGCGTGGTATGTCAACGCCTCGACCACCGGGTTGGTTTGGGATCTGACCATCGCGGCCATCGCGCTGACGGTCTGGATCATCGCCGAGACGATGCGGCGCAAGAACTGGATCAACCTGATCTGTATCCCGGCGATCTTTGGCGTTGGCGTGTCATGCGGTCTGCCGCTGTATCTGTTCTTGCGAAGCCGCCGCGCAAAATGACCCCAGAGCAGGCGCTGCGCCGCACTGTCTTGACCGTGGCTTTGCTGAACTTGGCCTATTTCGGGGTCGAATTTTTTGCCGCACTGCAGATCAACGCCGTTTCCCTGTTTGCCGACAGCGTGGATTTTCTGGAAGACGCCAGCGTCAACCTGCTGATATTCCTAGCTATTGGCTGGACGGCCTTGCGGCGTGCGCGCATGGGGATGGTGTTGGCTGGGCTGATGCTGGTGCCTGCGGTGGCGTTTGTCTGGACGCTGTGGCAAAAATATTTGCACCCCTCCACGCCCGATGCCCAAATTCTGACGCTGATCGGCGCGGGGGCATTGGTGATCAATCTGATCTGTGCTGCCTTGTTGGCTCGGCAGCGTAAAATCGCCGGTAGTCTGACGCGGGCCGCATTTTTGTCGGCCCGAAATGATGCAGCAGCTAATGTGATGATCATTGCGGCAGGGCTGATGACGGTCTTTTATCCCTCCATCTGGCCAGATCTGGTTGTGGGGTTGGGGATTGCGGCCCTAAACTTGAATGCCGCCGCCGAAGTTTGGGAAACGGCGCGGGCAGATGAAAAGTCCGCAAGCAGCTAGGCGGCAAAGGTTGCAGCACCCCGTCAGTCTGCTATGACAGGGGCACAGCAGATCAAAGGGCGGCGATGGACCATTTTCTGTATAAAAGCGGGCATTTACATGCCGAAGGCGTTGCAATCTCTGACATCGCCGCCAGCGTTGGCACGCCATTTTATTGTTATTCGGCCGCCACGTTGGCGCGGCATTATCATCTGTTCACCGAAGCGCTGTCGCCGCTGCCGCATCTGGTGTGCTTTGCCATCAAATCGCTGTCGAATGTGGCGGTGCTGAAACTGTTGGGTGATCTGGGCGCTGGCATGGATGTGGTGTCGGGCGGCGAATATCTGCGCGCCCGCGCCGCCGGCGTGCCGGGCAACCGCATCGTATTTTCCGGCGTTGGCAAAACCCGCGCTGAAATGCGCATGGCGCTGGTGGGCGGCATCCGGCAGTTCAACGTTGAATCTGAACCTGAATTGCGCGCGCTGTCGGAGGTGGCCAGCGGTTTGGGGCTGGTGGCCCCGATCACCATCCGGGTGAACCCCGATGTCGACGCCCGCACCCATGAGAAAATCGCCACCGGCAAGAAAGACAACAAATTCGGCATCGCCATTGATCGGGCCCCCGCCGTTTACGCCGAAGCCGCCCGTTTGCCCGGCCTATCGGTGATCGGCATCGACGTGCATATCGGCAGCCAGTTGACCGAATTGGAACCGTTCGAGCAGGCCTATCTGAAAGTGGCCGATCTGACCCTGCGCCTGCGGTCCGAAGGCCATACCATCACCCGGCTGGATCTGGGCGGCGGGTTGGGCATTCCCTACACCCGGTCAAACGACGCCCCGCCTTTGCCCGCCGATTACGGCGCATTGATCAAACGCACCGTCGGCCATCTGGGATGTGAGATCGAGATTGAACCCGGGCGGCTTATTTCCGGCAACGCGGGCATTCTGGTGTCAAAGGTAATCTATGTCAAAAACGGCGAGACCCGCGATTTTCTGATCCTTGATGCAGCGATGAACGATCTGATCCGCCCGTCAATGTATGGCGCGCATCACGACATTGATCCGGTGATCGAAGCCCCGGTTGGCGCCGAATCGATGGCATTTGATGTGGTTGGTCCGGTTTGCGAAACCGGCGATACATTTGCCAAAGGTCGCGCGATGGCGGCCTTGGCCGAAGGCGATCTGGTGGCCTTTCGATCTGCCGGGGCTTATGGCGCGGTGATGGCATCGGAATACAACACCAGACCGCTGATCCCCGAGGTTTTGGTGAAAGATGATCACTTCGCCGTCATCCGCGCCCGGCCAAGCTTTGACGAAATCATAAATCGCGATACCATCCCCGAATGGTTGTGAATTGGCGGTGGTGATGAACAGCGAAACCCCCGAACAGGCCTTGGCGCGTATCGAGGTGCCGCTGCGCCTGACGCTGCTTGGCCTTTGGGCCGAACGCCTGGCACGAGCGTTCTGGCCACTGTGGACGATCAGCATCGCCGCCGTGGCCGCCGCCGCCTTGGGCTTGCAAGACACCCTGCCGCTTGAAGCCGCATGGTTTGGTCTGGTTGTCTTGGGCGCAGGACTGATCTGGGCCACCGTGCATGGCATCCGCAGCTTTCACAAACCCACCCGGACCGAAGCGCTGGTGCGGCTTGACGCCCGTCTGCCCGGCCAACCGATCGCAGCGCTGCGCGATGCCCAAGCCATTGGTGGCACTGATCCCGCGTCAATTGCAGTGTGGAACGCGCACCGCGCCCGGATGGCGGCGCGGGCTGCGGGCGCGCGCGCGGTAGAACCCGATCTGCGGTTGGCGTCACGCGACCGCTATGCCCTGCGTTATGTCGCGCTGACCGGGCTGGTGATGGCGCTGATTTTTGGCTCGTTGTGGCGGGTGGCCTCGGTTGCCAATCTGGGCGCGGGGGGGGCTGCCACTGCTGCCGCTGGCCCGGCATGGGAAGGCTGGGCGCAACCGCCCGCCTATACCGGCAAACCGGCGTTGTATCTGAACGACCAAATCGCAACCGAATTGACCCTGCCAACTGGCACCCGCCTGCAAATCCGCCTTTATGGCGAGCCGGGCAGCCTGATCTTGTCGGAAACCGTGTCGGGGCGCACCGATGCGGCTGGTGCGGCAGAACCCACTCAGGATTTTGTGATCACGAAATCCGGCACGCTGACAATCGACGGTGATGGCGGGCGCGAATGGCAAGTGCTGGCCACCGCCGACACCGCGCCCACCGTCGCGCCGGATGCCTCAATCGGGCGCGAAGCGGATGGCCGCTTCAAGCAAAAATTCACCGCAACCGATGATTACGGCGTCATCAAAGGTCAGGTCAGCATCGCGCTTGATCTGGCCGCCACGCCGCGCGCCTTCGGACTTGCGTTCGACCCCGAAGCCAGCGACCCCGTGATCCTTGATCTGCCACTGCCGGTGCGCGGCAGCCGTGCTGACGTCAAGTCAACGCTGGTGGATGATCTGTCCAAACATCTGTTTTCCAACCTGCCGGTAACAATGACCTACGCTGTGACCGATGCCGCAGGCCAGACCGGCACCGCCTCCCCGATCAAGTTGACCTTGCCCGGACGGCGGTTCTTTGATCCTTTCGCCGCCGCTGTCATCGAAATGCGCCGCGATCTGATGTGGAACCGGCTGAATGCACCACGCGCGGTGCAAGTGCTGAAGGCGGTCACCAACAAGCCCGAAGGCTTTATCCGCAACGAACGTGCCTATTTGCGGCTGCGGGTAGCACTCAAACGGCTGGACGCCGATGCCGCCACCCTGCAACCTGCCGCCCGCGACGAAATTGTCGAAGAACTGTGGCAGATTGCGTTGCTGGTCGAAGAGGGCGATCTGGCCTCGGCGCAAGAACGGTTGCGCCGCGCGCAAGACCGGCTGGACGAGGCGATAAAGAACGGCGCATCGCCTGAGGAAATTCAGGAACTGATGGAGGAAATGCGTCAGGCGCTGGACAACTACATGCAAGAGTTGGCCGAAGAGAGCGAACGCAATGGCGAAGAACAAACCTCGCAAAACGGCCCGTCGATGGAAATGTCGCAAGATCAGTTGCAGCAGATGTTGGACAAGCTGCAACAGTTGATGGAAGAAGGCAAAACTGCCGAAGCCGCTGAATTAATGGAACAACTACGTCAATTCATGGAAAACATGCAAGTCGCCCAAGGCGACGGTCAGGGCAGTGGCACCGGCAAAGGTGGCCCCGGCCAGCAAGCCATGAAGGATTTGGGCAAAACCCTGCGCGATCAGCAGGGCCTTTCGGACGACGCTTTTCGTGATCTGCAAGACGGCCAGGAAGGCAATCAACCCGGCCAGCAAGGCCAGCCGCAACCGGGTGAAGAGGGTCAGCCGGGACAGGACGGGACAGAGGGCAAATCGCTGGCCGAACGGCAGCAAGACTTGCAAGACCGGCTGGACGCCTTGAACGAAGGCGGCAAATTGCCCGGCAAAGGCAGCGCCCAAGGCGATGCGGGCCGCGAAAAGCTGGGCGAAGCCGGTCGCGCCATGGAAGAGGCTGAAGACGCCTTGCGCAACGGCGATCTGCCCGGCGCTTTGGACAAGCAGGCCGAAGCGATGGATGCCATGCGCGACGGTATCCGCGATTTTGGCGAGGCTTTGACCGAAGACGGCCGCCGCGAAGGCCAGCCATCCGAGGGTCAACAAGCCGATGGCGCTGACCGCCCCGGCGACCGCGACCCATTGGGCCGCGAGTCCGGCGAAGGCTCGCGTCGCATCGGGTCGGACCGCAACCTGCTGCAAGGCGAAGATGTTTACCGCCGCGCACAGGATTTGCTGGAAGAAATCCGCAAACGGTCGGGCGAACAGGCCCGCCCGGAAGGCGAACGCAATTATCTGAAGCGGTTGCTGGATTTGTTCTGACACCGCCCGCTTGGGGTCGATAAACCGGCGACGGAATATCGTTTTTTGATCAAGGCACGTCAGGTTCCAGCGCGCGCGCCATGGGCAAAGGCACCGCTCATGGGCAAAGGCACCGCTCCCATCGCCGGACTTGGCGCTATCCCGCGCCGCCCGCCGCCCCGCGCAACCAGCCAATCGCCGATTGCACCCCTGCATCCAGCATCACGCGAAGCCCGTCGACGCCCGCGACATAGGCCGCAAGCGCGCCCGTGGCCCCCGGAATTTGCGTGGCAATTTTCGGGGCCATCACATAAACCGCCACCCCCGTCACCGCGACCAACACCATCAGCACAAAGCCGGTGCGAAAGCCGCCGCTTTTGCGCGCGGGCTCTGCCATGGTGGCCGCCACCGCCGCCGCTTCGCCGCTGCGCTTTTCGCTGCTGGCGCGCAGACTGGAATTGATTTCCTCGATCTCGGGCAGCATCTCGCGCCGGGTTTGCGGCTTGGCGGCTGCCTGAGCCGGTTCAATCCCCTTCAGCCGCGCAATACGGCGTGCCACAGCACCACTTAACCCACCCGCCGCCGCATCGCCGGGCTGCAGCCCCATTTCGGTTTGCGTCTCGATGCCCTGCGGTGCCTCGGTCAGCCGCGCCGCCGTTTCCCGCTCTGCCTCTTCGCGCAGCACGGCCAACACGCTTTCATCTATGCCTTGGCGCGGTGCCGATTGGGTCACACCGGCTTGTGCCATACCCGCAACCGGTGCTGGCGCGTCATAAAGTGCCGCTTCTGCCGCCAGTTCGGCCTCGGCCCCGGGGGGCAATTGAAACCAGCCATGACCACAGTTTGAACACTGAACATCGCGCCCGCCGTCGGGAATGACACCGGCGTCAACTTCGTATTCCGCGTCACAATTGGGGCAAGCCAAGCGCATAATTACCGGTCCGATCACAAAACTAACAGCTAACCTAGGTCAGTTGTTGCACAGTTGTAGCAATGATGGAAACGTTGCGAAAGCCTTTGTGGTTAATGTTGCGCGGCAGTGATTGAATCCGCAGCCGCCTTGGGCGATGGTGCGGCAACAGCGGCCCCGATACGCGCCCCCGGATGCAGGGGCCAGCCATAGGATAGGTTTAGTGATTGCCTTCGAAAATGTCGCCTATTCCTATGGCGGCGGCGAGTTGTTGTCCGACATCACCCTGCGCTTGGCACCGGGGTCGTTTCACTTTCTGACCGGGCCGTCTGGGGCGGGCAAATCGACGTTTCTTAAACTGTGCTATGCCGAATTGCTGCCGACCTCGGGCAATATCACCTTATTTGACCGCAATGTGCGCGATCTGGCCCGCGATGATGTGGCGTTGACCCGGCGGCGCATCGGTGTGGTGCATCAAGACTGCCAGTTTCTTGATCACCTGCCGCTGGCCCCCAATGTGGCGTTGCCGCTGACGGTGGCGGGCCGGGCCTCGGCCGCGGCGGATCTGACCGATCTGCTGGGCTGGGTGGGGCTGGGTCATCTGGCCGATGCGCTGCCGCCGTCTTTGTCGGGCGGGGAACGCCAGCGCGCAGCACTCGCCCGCGCCATCATCATGGGACCGGACGTCGTTTTGGCCGATGAACCCACCGGCAATCTGGATTGGGAGATGTCGTTGCGGCTGCTGACCCTGCTGATCGAGTTGAACCGCATGGGCAAAACCGTGCTGATCGCCACGCATGATCTGAACCTGATCCGGCAAGCCAAATCGCAGCTGGCCGCCCGGGTGCTGCGCATCTCGAAACGGCGCATTCAACTGGCGGGGGCGGATTTGTGAAGGCGCTGTTTGCCATGCTGGCCCCCGATCGCCAAGCCGACCGTCAAGCCGATCGGGTGGTGCCGCCCTCGGGGCCCACCGCGTGGCTGACATCGTTTACCGCAGGTGCGATGGCGTTTCTGGCGGTGTTTGCGTTGGCGTTGTCGCTGGCGTCGGGGCGGTTGGCGGATCGTTGGGCCGGTGCCCTTGACCGCACCGCTACCGTGCGGCTGTCTGCCCCGCAAGACCAGATGGACGCGCAAACCGCCGCGGTGCTGGAAGTGCTGGCCACCACGCCGGGCGTGGCCTCGGCCCGTGCGATGACCGATGACGAACAGCGCGCGTTGCTGGCCCCATGGTTCGGACCGGATTTGCCCATTGAAAGCCTGCCCTTGCCCCGCCTGATCGAGCTGACCGAAGCCAGCCCCGGTTATGACGGCGAAGGCCTGCGGCTGCGACTGGCCGCCGAGGCCCCGGCGGCGGTGCTGGATGATCACACCCGCTGGCGCAGGCCGCTGGCGGTGGCGGCGGCGCGGCTGCGGCTGTTGGGGCTGCTGTCGATTGCGCTGATCGCCACGGCAACGGCGGCGATGATCACTTTGGCGGCCAATTCGGCATTGTCGGCCAATGCGCAAGTGATCAAAGTGCTGCGGCTGGTGGGGGCGCGCGACAGCTATATCGCGCGGGCCTTCGTGCGCCGCTTTACCTTGCGGGCGTTGACGGGGGCTGCGGTGGGCACGGTGCTGGGCATGATCGGCGTGGCGTTGTTGCCGTCAACCGATGCAGCGGGCGGGTTTCTGACCGGGCTGGGTTTTCAAGGCGCCGGGTGGTTGTTGCCGCTGACCTTGCCCCCCTTGGCCGGGGCGGTGGCGTTTCTGGCCACCCGCGCCAGCGCTTTTGCCAAATTAAAGGAGCTGACCTGATGCGCTATGCCCTGCAATGGCTGCTGTCGCTGCTGTTCGTTATCCAGATGTATGTGGCGATTGTGGTGATCATGCTGGCCTATACGCCGCTGGCGCTGGTCAATCGGGCGGCATCCCTGCGCTGGATCCAGCTTTATGCAAGGTGGGTGCGCTGGACGGCGCGGGTGATGGTGGGCCTGCACACCGAAGTGCGCGGCACTGTGCCCACAGACGCCGTGCTGATCGCGTCCAAGCACCAATCCATTCTGGATTCGGTGGTTCTGGTGTCGGTGCTGCCCGCACCGCGCTTCATCATGAAAAAGCAACTGGTCTGGATACCCGTTGCAGGCTGGCATGGCTTGCGGGCAGGCTTTGTGCCGGTAGACCGCGGCAAGCGCGGGGCGGCGATCAAGAAAATGCTGGCCGATGTGGCAACGGGCACCACCGGGCCGGGCCAGATGATCATCTATCCCCAAGGTACCCGCACCGCCCCGGGCGCGCATCTGCGCTACAAGAAGGGCACGGCGGCGCTGTATGCGCAACTGGATCAGCATTGTATTCCGGTGGCCACCAATGTCGGCGTGTTCTGGCCCCGGCATGGTATTTACCGCAAGCCGGGGGTGGCGGTGGTCGAATTTCTGCCCGCCATAGCGCCGGGCCTGTCCGCCGACGCCTTTATGTCCGCGCTGGAAACCAGCATCGAGTCCGCGTCGAATCGTCTGCTGCGTGAGGCTGGGTTCACCGGATAATGGCCACCTCCGCGGCAACCATCGACCATATCATTGACACACTTGCGGCCCTGCCGCTGACGGCGCGCAAGATGTTTGGCGAGTATGCCTTGTATAGCGCGGGCATCGTCGTGGCCTTTGTGTGCGACGATATCTTGTTGATCAAACCAACACCCGGCGCGCTGGCGCTGTTGCCCGACACGCCACGCGGCCCGGCCTATCCTGGCAGCAAAGATTATATCATCGCGTCCGACCTGCTGGATGACCCTGATCTGTGCCTTCGCGCGCTGCGCGCCGTGGCCGCCGATGCACCGCCTGCCAAAGCCAAAAAACCGAAACCCGCACAGGCAAAATGATGGACTGGATCCCTGATCTTGATGCCCTGCACAGCCATTATGGCACGCCCGGCACCCCGGCACTGGCCAAGGTCGCGGCGCATCTGACCCCCGCCTACCGTGCCTTTCTGGACCGGTCACGGTTTTGCGTGCTGTCCACCATCGGCCCCGAGGGCACCGACGGCAGCCCGCGCGGCGACGAAGGCCCGGTTGTCACCGCGCTTGATGCCCAAACCGTGGCACTGCCCGATTGGAAGGGCAACGAACGCATCGACAGTCTGCTCAACATCATCCGCGATGGCCGGGTCAGCCTGTATTTCATGGTGCCCGGATCGACCACATCGTTGCGTATCAACGGCACCGCCCGCATCACCGCGGACCCCCAATTGCGCGCCCGCTTTGCCCGCGGCGGGGTGGCTCCGCGCAGCGTGATCGTGATTGCGGTGGCCGAGGTGTATTCGCAATGCGCCCGCGCGCTGCAACGGTCTGCGCTGTGGACGGCAGGCGATCAGTCGGCGGGGCTGCCGACGGTTGGCCAGATGCTGCAAGATGCCAGCGCCGGTGCCATCGACGGCGCAGACTATGACAGCGCGCGCAGCTTGCGCGCGCATCTGGGCCTGTGGTAGGAGGCCTAACTTAACGCGCAATCGCCAACGACCAGATCCAGCGCGAACCGCTTGCCGGGGGTATAGTCAAGCCCGGCCATGTTGATAAACAGCGCGCCCCGTTCGGTGTGGATGGCGGCGGGGGTGATCGGCATAGTGCTGAATTCGGTGTCAATCGACACGCCTTCAAACAGCGCGCAGTCGGTTTCAAACCGCAAAACATAACCGTTAAACTTTGCATCAAACATCACGCCGGTGCCGCGTTTGTATTCCAACTCTATCCGGCGCGGGCCAATTTGCACGGTGACGGGCACCACCTCTAGGCCGTTGATAATGCCTTCGGGTTCCAACCCAAACTCGATCCCGTCGCCAACTTGCACGGTGCGGCCCTGCGCTTGAAGAAACGGCTTGGCCGGATCGTCATAGGTCAGCACGTTGAACGATACCAACCGGCCTTGCAGCGTCGGCTCGGCCAGCACCACATTCGCCAGCGCCATACTGGCCAACACCGAACTAGCCAGCAGCCACAGTGGCGCGGCCCAGCGGATCATGCCGCCAAACCTTTTGCCCCCATATCCAGAAATTTTTGCCGCCGATCCTTGATCAGGGCGTCGGGTTTTTTGCCTGAAAGGTCTTTCAGCATCAACTCGATGGCCTTGCCCACCGCCTCAATCGTCTCTTTGCGGCCACGTTGCGCGCCCCCCGTTGGCTCTTTGACAATGCGGTCGATCACGCCCAGCTTTTGCAAATCCTGCGCCGTCAGCCGCAACGCCTCGGCGGCTTCGCGCATTTTTTCGGCGTCTTTCCACAAGATGCTGGCACAACCTTCGGGCGAGATCACCGAATAAACCGAATGTTCCAGCATGGCGATGCGGTTGGCGGTGGCAAAGGCAACTGCCCCGCCCGAGCCGCCTTCGCCAATGATCACCGAAATCAGCGGCACGCCGATTTCCAGACATTTGGCAGTGGACCGCGCAATCGCTTCGGCCTGACCGCGCTCTTCCGCGCCCTTGCCCGGATAGGCGCCCGGCGTGTCGATCAGGGTGATCACCGGCAGGCGGAACCGGTCCGCCAGATCCATCAGCCGCACCGCCTTGCGATAGCCTTCGGGCCGCGCCATGCCGAAATTCCGTTCAATCCGCGATTTGGTGTCATTACCCTTTTCATGCCCAATCACCATCACCGGCGTGTCGTTGAACCGCGCAAGTCCGCCCATCACCGCGTGATCATCGGCAAAGCCGCGATCCCCGGCCAGCGGGGTGTATTCGTTGAACAAGGCCTCGATATAGTCTTTGGTATGCGGCCGGTCCGGGTGGCGGGCCACCTGACATTTGCGCCAGGGCGTCAGATCCTTGTACAAATCCTTGAGCATCACATCGGCCTTGCGATCCAACGCCTCGGCCTCACGCGATACATCCATCCCGGCATTGCCCCGCGCCATCGCGCGCAGCTCTTCGGCCTTGCCTTCAATTTCGGCCAGCGGCTTTTCAAATTCAAGATAGTTCATGCACGGGCTCCACAGCAGGATGGCCACCTTTATGGCCGGGGGCCAAGCAAGATGCAACTCGGCAAGCGGCTACCCCCCGCTTTGCCGGGCTTGACACACCGCGCTGGGAAGGGGATGCAGGGCCATCAACCCGGAGTGCCCAAATGTCTCGCACCGTCTATGTCAACGGCGATTACCTGCCCGAAGCCGATGCCAAAATTTCGATTTTTGATCGCGGGTTCTTGATGGCGGACGGGGTTTATGAAGTCACCTCTGTGCTGGATGGCAAGTTGATTGATATGGCGGGCCATGTGGTGCGCCTTGCCCGCAGCCTGCGCGAGTTGGAGATGACCAGCCCGATCACCGACGATGATCTGACGGCGATGTTTCGCGAACTGGTGCGGCTGAACGCGATTGATCAGGGCATGATTTATCTGCAAATCACCCGTGGCAACCCCGGCGACCGGTCTTTCGTGTTTCCCGACGCGTCCTTGCCCGCAACGATTGTGGCCTTTACCCAAGAGATCCCCAACCTTGCCGATGCCCCTGCCGCCAAAACCGGCTTTCGTGTCATCACCGTGCCTGATTTGCGCTGGGACCGGGTCGATATCAAAACAACGCAGCTGCTCTACCCGTCAATGGCCAAGATGATGGCCAAAAAAGCCGGCGTCGATGACAGTTGGTTCGTGGCAGATGGCACCGTCACCGAAGGCACCTCGAACAACGCCTATATCGTCAAAGGCAACAAGATCATCACCCGGCAGTTGTCGACCGAGATTTTGCACGGCATCACCCGGGTGGCGGTGCTGAAATTCGCCGCCGAAGCGCAATTTGAAGTCGAAGAGCGCCCCTTTACCGTCGCCGAAGCCCAAAGCGCGGACGAGGCGTTTTCAACCGCCGCGTCGATCTTTGTCATGCCGGTTGTCGAGATTGACGGCGCTAAAATAGGCACCGGCAATCCCGGCCCCATCGCCATCCGCCTGCGCGAGATCTACATTGACGAGATGCGCAAGACGGCGGTTTAGCGCCGCC
>JANPLZ010000110.1:0-41938 GCA_031422555.1 Cypionkella sp.
GTCCAGCGCGACACCGGCGTCAGCGCATCATCGGCAAAGCCGCGCAGATAGGGCGAGGCGGGGGCCAGATTTTGCTGCCGGAAGCAGCCAAAAGCCTTGTGATCCAGCACATGCTTTTGCACGCCGTGAAAATGATTGATCATCGCCATGCCGCCCCAACACACCCCAAAGGTGGATTGCACATGACTTTGGGTCCAGTTCATCACCTGCACCAGTTCCGCCCAATAGGTGACGTCTTCAAACGCCATATGTTCAATCGGCGCGCCGGTGATAATCAGGCCGTCAAATTTTTCATCCGTGGCGGCCACTTCGGCAAAGGGGCGGTAAAACGCTGCCATATGTTCAGACGCGGTGTTTTTGGTCTGGTGTTCGGTCATGCGGATCAGTTGGAAATCAATCTGCAACGGCGTCGCGCCAATCAGGCGAGCGAACTGGGTTTCGGTCTGAATCTTCTTGGGCATCAGGTTCAACAGCCCGATGCGCAGCGGCCTGATTTCCTGCGTCGCGGCGCGTTCGGGCGACATCACCATCACCCCTTCGCCGCGCAAGACGTCGAAGGCGGGCAGGGTGGTGGGCAGGGTGATGGGCATATGCGGCGGCTCCGGTAAGGTGTTGTGGTCAGGCGCGGTCGATGGCGGTGGCGATCAGGGCGTTGAAATCATCGGGGGATTGCACCCTTGCCACGTCTTCGGCGGTCACCGTCACCCCCCAGCGCGCCATCGCGGCGTAACGGGGCTGGCGGTGATCCAAAAGGCGCGCATAGCCAAAGCGCAGGAACGCATCCGGATCAACCTGACCTGCGGGCTTGTCTGCCTGTTCCAGATAGTCGCGCCACAGGGTTTGCAGAAAATCGGGGTTGTAATAAATTGGCTTGGGGGCGCGGTCAAAACGGCGGATCAGTTCGGCCTTGTGGGCGTCTGATCCCTTGATCCAGACCAACAACAGGTTTTGCGACAGCGCCGTCATCACCGGATCGGCGGGATCGTCGGCGTTGACCACTTCGCAGATCGACCCCGAGGTGTCGCAAACAAAATTCTGATAGCCATAGATATCAATCGCCCGCGCGACAAAGCGCGGCACATCCAGCATCGCGGCGATTTCGGCCGTGGCATGCTGGGCCTGCCGGTGCTGATATTGCGCAAAATCCACCCCGCCGCGCGCAGCGTCGCCCGGTTTGCCCAGATAGGTCGACAGGGGGGCCAGATTGTCAAAGGTGATGTTCGAGGCGATATACACGCTGTCGGTCATCATCAATTCGCGCAGCAAAGGCACTTTCATCGCCTCGCGCTTGAAATTATCGCTGATGAATTCGCCCATATAGCGCGTGCCTATGCGGTAATCGACCGAGTAGTGAAAATAGGCAGCGCGGTCGCGCAGCATGCCTGACAAATGGGTTTTGCCCAAGCCCGACATGCCAAACAACAACACCCGCTTTTGCGGGGCACTCAGATACTGGGCTGCCGTGGTATAAATCATTGTGCCACCAAACGTGCTGTTGCTGCCGCTTTACCAACCGCGCCCGCCAAGATCACGCGGAAAATGGCGCGGCGCAAAAGGAAAGGCCCCGGAGGTCATCCGGGGCCTGTTGGTTTTGCCGTGAAAGATCAGAAGCTGAACGACACTTTCAGCCCCAGACCCACCGCCGAGTTGCCGGTGAATTCAGAGTTGCCCGACAAAGCCGTCGCATCGCCGATATTGACATAGCGCACACCGCCGGTGATTTTCATGTTGTCACGGGTATAGGTGCCGCCCAAACCAAGGCTGAAGCTGCCATCGGTGGGGGCAAGGTTGGTGGCAATGCCGCCCTTTGGCTCTTCATAGCCGATAGACACAGCCCCCGACCAGTTGTCGTTAAACTTGCGACCAACGCCAATGTTGAAGGTCACCGTGTCATTGTCATAGCTGATCAAAGGCGCGAACGGATAGCCGATGGAATTCAACCGCGTCGCGGTCCAGTCCATCCAGCGGATCGAGCCGAACACCAGAGTGTTGGCGGCAACACCGCTTTGGAAATCCAGCGTGACCGATTTTGGCAACTGAATGGTTTCGCTGCCAACCGGGCCCGCTGCCGGGGTGGTCAAAGACGTGGCCAGATCATGGCTGGTCTCGGACTGATAGGTCAGCGCCACGCGCAAGGCGATTTCGGGCTTTTCATAGGCCGCGCCGACCAAAAAGCCGACATCGCGGTCGGTGGCATATCTTGCCGCATAGGCCGGTGCGCCACCCAGAAATACTGCCGCATTGCCGCCAACACCGACAGACCGCAGACCACCATGGATCGACACATTGTCGGTGATTTTATACTTGGCCATCACCGACATGGTATCGCCGTTCAACTCGGCGTTGGTGCCACGGATCGGATAGGGGACAGGGCCGGGCGAGGCCAACGGATAGGTGACGTTCGCGCCAAAGCTGGGGTCCAACTGAATGCCCAACGACAGCTTTTCGTTCAAATCCATTTTGAACGCCAGACCGACTTGGCTATAGCTGTCACCGACATCGCCCGAAGGGGCGAAGCCGCCGCCAGCAGCGCCCTTGACCGTTGGCATGATATAGCCAAACGACAATTCGGCGTAGCTGCCCTTTTCATACATGAACCCGATCGGGTTGGTCGACCGTTCAAACCCGCCCGCGTTCATCGCAGTGGTGGTCAAGGCCAAGGCGCCCAGCGTGGTTAGGATATGTCTCATGGTTCTCTCTCCCCGTGAATGTGCGGTTCAGGCCCTGTTCCGTCTTGATGCGGGGTTTGGGCGGCTTTACGCGACTAATATCAGCCTAAGCGCCCTTTTCCGCTTGGGTCAATCAATGACGCCGCGTCACAAAATTGTGAGGTTTGCAACGTGACAAATCGGGCTGCCCTGCACGGTGAGGGTGCAGCAATGCGCGGCAACCTTGCTTGATTGCGCACCGGTCCCGGGTTAGCTTTTTGCAAAACGGGGGGTGGCGATGAGCGATCAGATTTTGCGCGGCAGTGACGGGCGTGTCGGATTTGTCGAATTGTTTTTCGATCTGGTGTTCGTGTTTGCCATCACCCAGATCAGCCATATTTTGCTTTATCACTATACCCCGCGCGGATTGCTGGAAACCGCGATGCTGTTTCAGGCGGTGTGGATGGTGTGGATCTACACCACATGGGTTTTGAACCTGCTGGATCCCAACGCCATTGCGGTGCGACTGTTGCTGTTTGCGCTGATGCTGGGCGGGTTGTTTTTGTCGATGGCGATCCCGCAGGCCTTTGGCGACCGGGGCCTGATTTTTGCGCTGGCCTATGTGGCGATGCAACTGGGCCGCACGCTGTTCTTTGTGGTCAGGATGTGGGGCAATCTGGCAACAAGGCTGGGCTACGGGCGCATTGGGGTGTGGTTTGCGGCTTCGGCGCTGTTCTGGATTTCGGGCGGCGTGGCGACGGGTGATGCCCGCGTGGCGCTGTGGCTGGTGGCCATCGGTATCGAATTTGTCTCGGCATTCGTGGGCTATTACGTGCCGGGGCTGGGCGGCGCGAAAACCAGCGACTGGAAAGTGCTGGGCGGCCACATGGCCGAACGCTGTGGGTTGTTCGTGATCATCTGTCTGGGCGAGTCTTTGTTGGTGTCGGGGGCGACTTTTGCCCAGATGGTGTGGACGTCCGCCGGAATTGCCGCGTTTTTGGGCGCAGTGGCCGGGGCGATCGGCATGTGGTGGGTGTATTTTCACATCGGCTATACCCGCGCTGCCGAACATATCGAAACCTCGACCAACCCGGGGCGGTTGGCGCGGCTGGCCTACAGTTATTGGCACATTCCGATTGTGGCGGGCATCGTGTTGTCGGCGGTGGGATCGGAACGCGCCATTGCACATCCGAATGACGTGGCCGTGCTGGCCGAAGCCGCGTCACAGATCGGCGGCGTGGTGTTGTTTTTGCTGGGCAATGGCCTGTTCAAATGGACGACATCGGCGCGGTATTTCCCGCTGTCGCACATCGCGGGGCTGGTGTTGTGTGTGCTGGCGGCAGCCGCGGGACCGTTCACAACTTTGGTGGTGCTGAACGGTCTGGCGGCGGTGATCCTTGGCATCGTCGCGGTGTGGGAGCATTTGTCTTACAGCGATACATCCGCGGTGCCCTAAACCGGCGGCTGGTCTGATCCGTCCAGCCGATCAGCCCGGCGCAGGGCCGGGAACATCCACGCCCAACTGCCTGTCACGATGATTGTGCCCACACCGCCAAATACCGCCGCCGCAACCGGACCAATCAGGCGCGAGACGACGCCGCTTTCGAATTCGCCCAGCTCGTTTGACCCCGAAATGAACAGCCCCGACACCGAAGACACCCGCCCGCGCATGTGGTCGGGGGTTACGATCTGCACAAGCGTTTGGCGCACATAGACCGAAATCATATCGGCCGCCCCCAGAAACGCCAAAGCCGCTACGGAAAGCCACATGTTCTTGGAAAGCCCAAAGACAATCGTGGCCACCCCAAAGGCGGCAACGGCCCAAAACATCCGCACCCCCGCATGACGTTTCAGCGGCCAGCGCACCAGAATAAGCGCCATGATCACACCGCCAACTGCAGTTGCGGATCGCAGAATTCCAAATCCTTCGGGGCCGACATTCAGGATATCGGAAGCAAATGCTGGCAACAGGGCCGTCGCCCCGCCCAGCAAAACGGCGAACAAATCCAACGATATCGCCCCAAACACGATCTTGTTTTGCCAAGTATAGGCCAATCCTTCGCGGATTTGTTGTAACTGGCTGCCGGGTTGGCGTTCGGGGGTTGTGTTGGTGCGCATGAACAACATGATCGCGACGCCCAAACCCAACAGCGCTGTCGCTACCGCAAACGAAAAGGCGGTCGAAATTGCGCATAGCACACCGCCCAACGATGGCCCGATAACAACCGCCGCTTGCCATGTCAGGGACTTCAGCGAGATCGCTTGCGGCATATCGGATTTTGGCACCAACATCGGCACCAAAGCCGAAGCGGCCGGCGACAAAAACGCGCGCGCGGCACCGAACACAGCGGCAATCGCGAAGATGTGGTTAAAATTTGGCGACGTCTCAAACGCCACCGCGACAAGTGCCAGCAGGCACAACGCCTCGACGCATAGACTGATGATCACAATGGCGTGGCGGGAATAGCGGTCAGCCATCGACCCTGCCCAAAGTGACAGCACAAACAGCGGCAAAAACTCGGCCAAGCCGACCATACCAACCAAAAAGGCGCTTTGCTCAATACTAAGGGTTTCGCGGGCAACAGTGTAAATCTGCCAGCCGATGGTGACGGATTGTATTTGTGCGGCCACACCCACCAACAGCATGCCCAGCCAGAACAGCCCAAAATCACGGTGGCGGAACAGAAAGTTTTGCGGCGCATCGGTCATCCGCCAGACCTAGCGCGACGCTGCGGCAGGTGCCAGATGATTGTGACGGCTGATCAGGGGATTATTCGGCTTTGTCTTCGTCGCCGCTTAGGATGAAATCGCGGCGCAGGCCTTGCGACTTTTCCCACCACACCGATGCGCGGTTGCGAGCCTGATGCGCCTCAAAGGCCGTCCTATCGGCATAGGACTCATTCAACAGCCAAACCATCGGATCCGCGCTTTGGCGCACCTCAAAGCTGCGGCAGCCCGGCTCGGCCCGGCTAAGACGGATATGGTCGGGCAGATAGTGATCCACCACCGCCAGATCTTCGGCGGTCAGGCAGGTCAGCGTGCCAATCAGCCGGATCATTCCAACTCGATCGTGCCGGGCGGCTTGGAGGTAATGTCATAAAACACCCGGTTTATGCCGGGCACTTCGTTGATCAGCCGGGTCATGGTTTCGCCCAAAAACGCATGGGTGAAAGGGTAGGTATCGGCGGTCATGCCATCAACTGACGTTACCGCGCGCAAGGCCAGCGCGTAGTCATAGGTGCGCCCGTCGCCCATCACGCCCACGGTTTTCATCGGCAAAATCGCGGCAAACGCCTGCCAGATTTCGTCATAAAGGCCATGTTTGCGGATCTGGTCAATATAGACCGCATCAGCGGCGCGCAGGATATCAAGCTTTTCAGTGGTAATCTCACCGGGGCAGCGGATGGCCAGACCGGGGCCGGGAAACGGGTGGCGGCCAATGAACCCGGGCGGCAGGCCCAATTCGTGGCCCAAGGCGCGCACTTCGTCCTTGAACAATTCACGCAGCGGCTCGACCAGTTTAAGCCCCATCTTTTCAGGCAGGCCGCCGACATTATGGTGTGATTTGATCGTCACCGACGGCCCGCCGGTGACCGAAACCGATTCGATCACATCGGGATACAGCGTGCCTTGCGCCAGAAACTTTGCACCACCCACCGCAGTGGCATGCTTTTGAAACACATCAATAAACAGCCGCCCAATGGTTTTTCGCTTGATTTCCGGGTCGGATATGCCCGCCAGCGCGCCCAAGAACAAATCGGCCTCATCGGCGTGGATCAGCGGGATGTTGTAGGTATCGCGGAACATCGACAAAACCTGATCGGCCTCACCCAGCCGCAACAACCCGTGATCGACGAACACGCAAGTCAACTGATCGCCGATGGCCTGATGGATCAGCACGGCGGCAACCGAACTGTCAACGCCGCCTGACAATCCGCAGATGACCTTTTCATCGCCCACCTGCGCGCGGATTTTCGCGATGGCTTCGCTGCGGTAGGCCCCCATCGTCCAATCGCCTTTGAAGCCGGCGATGCGGACAAAGTTGGCATAAAGCTGCGCACCGCGCGGGGTGTGATGCACTTCGGGGTGAAACTGCACGGCGTAAAACTGCCGGGCCGGATCGGCGGTGATGGCAAAGGGCGCGTTGGGCGAGGTGCCGTAAACCTGAAAGCCGGGAGCGATCTGGCTGACGTGATCGCCGTGCGACATCCACACCTGTTCGCGCCCCTGATCAAACCAGCCGTCCAGCAGCGGCAATGTAGAGGGCGTGGGCGTCACATAGGCCCGGCCAAATTCGGCGGTGCCATGGCCACGCTCAACCCGCCCGCCCAAGACGTGCATCATCACTTGTTGGCCGTAGCAAATCCCCAGCACTGGCACGCCCAGCCCGAACAGCGATTTCGGCGGCATCGGCGCGCCTTCTGCGAACACCGACGCAGGCCCGCCCGACAAGATCACCGCGCGCGGCGCAAACGCCGCCAGAAAGGCGTCATCGACTTTGTTGAAGGGGTGAATTTCGCAATAGACATTCAACTCGCGCAGGCGGCGCGCAATCAGTTGCGTTACTTGCGATCCAAAGTCGATGATCAAAAGGCGGTCATGTTCACTCATAGCCTCGGGTAGCCTTTGGGGCGGAAAATCGCAAGATCGGTGGCCAAGAAAAATTCTTGCAGGAAGAATTTTGCGGGGGCGCTGCCCCCTCGGCGCGAAAAGCGCGCCTCACCCCCGGAGTATTTCTCCAAAGTGAAAGAGAATTGTCGCTTATGGGAGTTGGCGATGTCGGTATTCGCGGATTTGCGGCGCATTCGGGGTGCGGCGCTGCGTGGGTTCGGGCCATAACTGCCCACACAATGGCCCGCATTTTGCGGTTTGCGATGGAGAGTGGCATGAGCGACGCAAGTGGACGCAGGGTTCGGGGCGGTGGCGGTTCAACCCGGCGGGCAGAGCGCACGGCGGTGTCGTTCGATACGGCGCGCTTTATCAGCCGTAACATCCCGAATTTCGAGATTTTGAACGAAGAGGCGTTGCAGATTATCGAATGGAACGCCGATACGGTTCTGGAAGAGATCGGCGTCAACTTTATCGACAATGAACCGGCTTTGGCGCTGTGGCGTGCCGCGGGCGCGGATGTGCGCGGCGAACGGGTGCATATTCCGCGCGGTCTTGCACGCAAGCTGTGTGCGACGGCCCCGCGCGCCTTTACCCAATACGCCCGCAATCCTGACCGCAATGTCGATGTGGGGGGGCGCAACCTGGTGTTGGCCCCGGTTTATGGCCCGCCTTTTGTGCGCGATGCGGCGGGGGGGCGGCGCTATGCCACCATCCATGATTTCCAGAATTTCGTGAAGCTGGGCTACATGAGCAAATGGCTGCACCATTCGGGCGGCACGGTGTGCGAGCCGACCGATGTGCCGGTCAACAAGCGGCATCTCGACATGCTGCACGCCCATATGGTGCTGACCGACAAGCCCTATATGGGATCGGTGACCGAACCCAGCCGGGCCACGGATTCGGTCGAGATGTCAAAGCTGCTGTTTGGCGCGGATTTCGTTGACCAGAACACCGTGATGACCAGCCTGATCAACATCAACAGCCCGATGACCTTTGACGGCATCATGATGGGCGCGTTGGAGGTTTATGCCCGCGCAAATCAGGCCACCATCATTTCGCCCTTCATCGTTGGGGGTGCGATGGCCCCGGTCACCGTGGCGGGCACGTTGACGCAAGTGTTGGCCGAATGTCTGGCGGGCGTCGCCTATAGCCAGTTGGTGCGCCCCGGCGCCCCGGTGATCATGGGGGCGTTTGTGACCTCGATCGACATGAATTCGGGCGCACCCACCTTTGGCACCCCTGAGGCCGCGCATATCACTTATGGTGTGGGCCAATTGGCGCGGCGGTTGAATTTGCCCTACCGGTCGGGCGGGTCGTTCTGCGGATCGAAACTGCCCGATGCGCAAGCCGCCTATGAAACCGCCAACAGCCTGAACATGGCACTGCTGGCGGGGGTGAATTTCATGCTGCACGCCTGCGGGTGGCTGGAGGGCGGCTTGGTCAGTTCCTATGAGAAATTCGTGATGGACGCCGATCAGTTGGGCACCTTGCACCATCTGGCGCAGGGCGTGATCATGGACACCAACGGGCAGGCGATGGACGCATTGCGCGAAGTGGGGCCGGGCGGGCATTTTCTGGGTTGCGAACACACCCAGGCCAATTTCAAGACCGCGTTCTGGCGCAGCGATCTGTTCGATTACAAACCGTTCGAGACCTGGGCCGAGGAAGGCGCGCGTGACACGCAGGCGCTGGCGTCCGAGCGGGTGGCCAAGATGTTGGGCGATTATCAGCAACCCGCCCTTGATGCCGGTATCCATGAGGCGCTGGATGACTATGTGGCGCGGCGCAAATCGGAAATGCCCGATGCGTTTGTCTGATACTGTTGCCAATTAGGAAACAGGGCCACCCGGACAGCGCGCGCGGGTGGCCCCCCGTTTAGCGCGGTTCAGGCGGTTGTGCGCGGCTGCAACAGGCGCACTTCGGCCATCAACGCGATCAGCACTTCGATATGGCGGGCGACGGAATAGCTGGCATCGCCGGCGCGGCGGGTTTCCTCCATATCGGCCTCATCCTGAAAAAGTCGGGTCACCGCGCGCTCCAGCGGCCCCAAAGGTGCGCCAAGGCGGCGCAAATCGCGCTCGCGGCGGTATTCCTGCAACCCAAAGCGGGCGGCGCGGATCAACAGGCGGGGGCGGCGCATCTGGGCCAGCACAGCGCGAAAATCGGTCATGGCATTCTCCTGTAGACGATGAGGCACCTTACCGCGCCACAACCGGGCGTTGCGGAAACCCGCTTTCGAGCGCGCGCGGGATTTCGGCATTGTTTAGGATTTAGAAACAATTATCGCAAAAGCTTCAGGCATTAACGATTAGGTAAGCAATGCACGGCAGGGTTGTTAACGTTTCCGTAACCTCAAACCCCCTCTGGAATTTGGCGTCTGACGATCCCATGCACCCGACCGCACCACCTTCGAACCTTTCGCCCCTGACCCAGTTGCCCGAATGGCTGCCCGATTGGTTGCCGGGGGCTGTGCGGCTGTATCTGGATCATACCGAAGACGGCGTGTCCTTGCGGGCCTTGGCGCGGCGCGATGGCATGCATGCGTCTACCGTGCTGCGGCTGATCCGCCGCTATGAGGGGCGGCGCGACGATCCGCTTGTCGATCAGGCTTTGGCGGCGTTGTTGCAGCGCACGGCCAGAGCGCCCGTTTGTTCTGTTGGAAAGGATAAAGCCGCGATGTCAGCCCCGATACGCCCGCATAATCTGATTGCGGATGACGCGACAATAGAGGCCGAAGGCCGACATATCCTGCGCCGTCTGGCCGAGCCGGGGGCAATACTGGCCATCGCGCCCGATATGGAAAAGGCGGTGGTGATGCGCGAATTTCCCGATGGTAGGTCCGCGCGCACCGGCGTGGTTGACCGGGTGGTGGCGCAGGCCTTTGCGCTGAAAGACTGGATTGTGTGTCGCAAACCCGGACGGGTTGCGCAGTATGAAATCACCCCTTCCGGGCGGGCGGCTTTGCGCGCGATGATGGACCGCGACGGGGGTGCAGGTCTGGCCGAGGCGGCGGCCGGTTTTGGCGCAGCCCCCCGCAACTGGGATCAGCGCGAGCCTGCAGGCGACGATGCGCCGCGCCGGGCCCGCTATAATCTGGCCGAAAGCCCGGTTGCCGTGCTGGGGCGGCGGCGCGAAAAGGATGGCAAACTGTTTCTGGAACAAGATCTGGTGGTGGCCGCCGAGCGGTTGCGCGAAGATTTTGAACTGGCGCAGATGGGGCCAAAACTGGCGCAAAACTGGGAAGGGTTCTTGACCGGCGCCGATCGGGGCGGGCCGCGCGATGGCGGACCCGGACCGATCGGCCCGCGTGCGGCGCGGGACCGGGTGGCGGCGGCGCTGCGCGATCTGGGGCCGGGTCTGGGCGATGTCACGCTGCGGGTGTGTTGTTTTCTGGAAGGCATCGAGACCGCCGAGCAGCGCCTGGGCTGGGCGGCGCGGTCGGGCAAGATTGTGCTGCGCATCGCGTTGCAGCGGTTGCGCCGGCATTATGACACCACTTATGGCAAATCGGGGCCGCTGATTGGGTAAAGTTACGCCCCGGCTTGCGCCGGGGCGCGGACTTTAGGCCAGATCGAACCGGTCCAGCAGCATCACCTTGCTCCAGGCGGCGACAAAATCGGCGACAAACAGCGCCGCACCATCGCGCGATCCATACACTTCGGCAATCGCGCGCAGTTGCGAGTTCGATCCAAACACCAGATCAACGCGGCTGCCGGTCCATTTCACCGCCCCTGTGCTGCGGTCGCGGCCTTCAAACACATCAGCCGCCGCCGACACCGGCAACCAGACGGTGCGCATATCCAACAGGTTGACAAAGAAATCATTGCTTAGCACTTGCGGACGGCTGGTCAACACGCCCCGGGCGTCGCCCGCCGCATTGGCCCCCAACACCCGCAACCCCCCGACCAGAACCGTCATTTCCGGCGCACTTAACGTCATCAACTGCGCGCGGTCGATCAGCAATTCCTCGGCCGACAAGGTATAGGCGGTGCGCAAATGGTTGCGAAAGCCATCAGCCCCGGGTTCCAGCACGGCAAAGCTGTCGATGTCGGTTTGCGCCTGTGACGCGTCAGTGCGCCCCGGAGCAAACGGCACCACAATGCTGTGGCCCGCCGCCTGCGCCGCCGACTCAATACCCACACCGCCGCCCAGCACGATCAGATCGGCAAGCGACACTTGCTTTGGGGCAGCGCTGGCGTTGAAAGTGGTCTGAATGGCAGTCAGCCCCGACAACACTTGCGCCAGTTGCGCGGGCTGGTTCACCTCCCAGTCTTTTTGCGGTGCCAAACGAAGGCGCGCGCCATTCGCCCCGCCGCGTTTGTCCGATCCGCGAAAGGTTGCCGCCGACGCCCATGCGGTTGACACCAGCGCCGATACCGACAGGCCAGAGGCCGCGATCATGCCCTTCAGGCGGGCCACATCGACGGCGTCAATCGCCGCATAGCTTGCCTCGGGCACCGGGTCTTGCCAGATCAGTTCCTCGGACGGCACATCCGCGCCCAGATAGCGCACAATGGGGCCCATATCGCGGTGGGTCAGTTTGAACCATGCCCGGGCAAACGCATCGGCGAACGCCTCGGGATCGGCCTGAAACCGCCGCGAGATCGGGCCGTAAATCGGGTCCATCCGCATCGCCATATCGGCGGTGGTCATCATTGGCGCATGAAACACCAAGGGGTCATGCGCATCAACCACCATATCTTCGGGGGCGACATCGCGGGCGCGCCATTGCTGCGCACCGGCGGGGCTGCGCACCAGATCCCAGTCATATTTGAACAACACCTTGAAATAACCCATATCCCACGTGGTTGGGTTGGGCTTCCACGCGCCCTCGATGCCGCTGGTAGTGGTGTGGCCGCCGTGCCCGGTGCCCAGCGTGTTGCGCCAGCCCAGACCCATCTGATCAATCGACGCACCTTCGGGATCAACGCCCACCAAGGTGGGATCGCCCGCGCCATGTGCCTTGCCAAAGGTATGGCCGCCCGCGACCAAAGCCACGGTTTCTTCGTCATTCATCGCCATGCGCGCAAAGGTTTCGCGGATGTCGCGGCCCGACCCAATCGGATCAGGCGTGCCGTTGGGGCCTTCGGGATTGACATAGATCAGGCCCATCTGCACTGCGGCCAGCGGGTTTTCCAGCTGCCGGTCGCCAGAATAGCGTTTGTCATCCAGCCAGATGTCTTCGTTGCCCCAGTAAACATCTTCCTCGGGTTCCCACACATCAACCCGGCCCCCACCAAAGCCAAAGGTCTTGAACCCCATCGAATCAAGCGCCACGTTGCCGGCCAGAACCATCAGATCGGCCCAAGACAGGCTTGCGCCATATTTCTGCTTGATCGGCCACAAAAGGCGGCGGGCCTTATCCAGATTGCCATTGTCCGGCCAGCTGTTCAGCGGCGCAAAGCGCTGGGTGCCCGATCCTGCCCCCCCCCGGCCATCGCCGGTGCGGTATGTGCCCGCCGAATGCCACGCCATGCGGATAAACAAACCGCCGTAATGGCCCCAATCGGCGGGCCACCAATCCTGACTGTCGGTCATCAATGCGGTCAGATCGGCCTTGACGGCGGCCAGATCAAGCGCGTTGAAGGCGTCTGCATAGTTGAACGCCGCCCCCATCGGGTTAGACGCGGGCGCATGTTGATGCAGGATTTTCAGGTTCAACTGATTTGGCCACCAATCGCGGTTAGACCGCAGCGCCGACGAGGTCTGGCTGCCAGCGCCGTGCATCACCGGACATTTGCCTGCGTTTGCGTTGTCGTTTCCGTCCATGGCGATCTCCGATCCGGGGGCTTTTTGGGTGCTCTGTTAGCTCTATCAAAAAGGCGATCCGGGTTTAAGGGTCATTTTGGTCTTTATGCAGCCTTAGCCCCTGCGACAAAAAGGTCAAAGCAGCAAAAATATGGGAACCAAATCGCAACGCGCGAAGCACCGGATCACGAAACAGGGGCACCTGAACCGATGCCCCGGATCGTGGCACGCTTTTTATCCGCATCAATCGGCGCGGGTGATGCCTGCCTTATACAACAGCCCGGCCAGCGCACCGCCCGCCAAAGGGGCCGCGATAAACACCCACAACTGCGCCAAGGCGGTGCCGCCGACAAACACTGCAGGCCCGATTGACCGCGCCGGATTGACCGAAACACCCGTCACATTGATGCCAACCAGATGGATTGCGGCCAGTGTCAGGCCAATCGCCAGCCCGGCAAACCCTGCGGCTGATCCGGCCCCGGTCGATCCCAGAATCACCGTAACAAACAGAGCCGTCATCACACATTCAAAGATAAGTGCTGCTGTCAGAGAATATTCGCCCAGATATCCCGCGCCGTAGCCGTTCTGACCCAAACCATTGGTGGCCAATACATAATCCGCCTTGCCGCTGGCGATCAGATACAAAAGGCCCGCGCCTGCAATCGCACCAATGGTTTGTGCCACCGCATAGCCGATGAAATCGCCCACGCTCATCCGGCCCGCCGCCACCATGCCCAGCGACACTGCCGGGTTCAGATGCGCGCCCGAAATTGCGCCCAACCCATAAGCCGCCGCAACGATGGCCAAGCCGAACGCCGCCGAAATACCCGCCATTCCGATCTGCGCGCCCATCAAGACCGCCGATCCGCAGCCAAACAACACCAGAATCAACGTGCCGATGGCCTCGGCGATAAGTTTTTTAGACATGGTCCCTCCGATTACTGGTTACCGGGCAGGCGTATTTTTATGCCTATGCCCGTCGTGCATAGCCCCAAAGCAACCTCGAACATTGCTTTTGTGACAACCGCAGACTATGTCCGAGTTAGCCTGCAGTTAGGGGGAAAAAACGCGTGCGCGATCTTAAAATTCCAGATCAACGCCATCCCGAAAAGGCGCATAAGCCCGACAATGCCCAGCCGAAAAAGCCCGACTGGATCAGGGTGCGCGCGCCCACCTCGGAAGGCTACAAGAAAACCCGCGATATTTTGCGCGACAAAAAGCTGGTGACTGTGTGCGAAGAGGCAGGTTGCCCGAATGTCGGCGAATGCTGGTCGCAAGGCCATGCCACCATGATGATTCTGGGTGACATCTGCACGCGCGGCTGTTCGTTTTGCAATATTGCCACCGGCAAGCCCCGTGCGGTGGACAGTTTCGAGCCGGGTCGCGTCGCGCATGGCGTGGCAGAACTGGGCCTGAACCATGTGGTGATCACATCGGTTGACCGCGATGATCTGGACGATGGGGGTGCGGAACATTTCGCCATGACCATCCGCGCCATCCGCCGTCAAAGCCCCGGCACCACGATCGAAATTCTGACGCCGGATTTTCTGAAATGCCCGCCCTCGGCGCTGGAAAAAGTCGTCGCGGCCCGGCCGGATGTGTTCAACCACAATCTTGAAACCGTGCCGGGTCTTTATCCTACGGTGCGCCCCGGCGCGCGCTATTTCCATTCGTTGCGGCTGTTGCAGCGGGTCAAGGAGTTGGACCCGACGCTGTTCACCAAATCTGGTATCATGGTCGGGCTTGGCGAAGACCGCATCGGCGTGGGGCAGGTCATGGATGACATGCGCGCCGCCGATGTCGATTTTCTGACCATCGGCCAATACCTGCAACCCACTCCAAAGCATCACCGGGTGGACCGGTTTGTGACGCCCGATGAATTCAAATCTTACGAGTCGTCGGCCTATGGCAAGGGGTTTTTGATGGTGTCGGCCACGCCCTTGACCCGGTCAAGCTATCATGCGGGTGATGATTTCGCGCAGTTGCGTGCGGCGCGGTTGCAAAAGCTGGGCCGCAGTTAGGGCTGCAGTTAGGGCTGGGGTTACGGCGTCGCTGGCACGGCTGGCACCGCTTTCAGATAGGCCGCAACGGCGGCGCGGTCTGACTCTGGCAGCCGCGCCATGTTTTCCACCACATGCACCATCTCGCCGCCGACGCTGTCAAATTCCGGGGTGAACCCGGTCGACAGGTAGGTCGCAATTTCGGCCTCGGACCATGTCAGTTTGCCCGGCGTGATGTTCGGGATCTGGCCCTTGCCCGATGGATGGGGCGCACCGGCCAGCCAGCGCGACCGGTCCAGACCGCCCAGCGCATTGCGCGGCGTGTGACATTCGCCGCAATGCGCCAGCGCCTCGACAATATAACGGCCGCGTGTCAGGACCGGCGCAAGATCGCCTTCCAGCACGTAACGATCCGACAAGAACATCAGCTTCCACATGCCGACATTGCGGCGAATGTTGAACGGAAAGCCCACTTTATGCGGCTGGCTGGGGGTGGCAGAGGCGGGCAGCGTGTCCATAAAGGCTTTCAGATCAACCACATCCTGCGGTGCCATTTTATTATAGGCGTTGTAGGGCAGGGCGGGGAAATAATGCTGACCATTGGGCGAGATGCCACTGGTGATAGCATGGGCGAATTCTTCGACTGTCCAGCCACCGATGCCTTGCGCCGCATCCGAAGAAATATTGGGTGCGACAAAAGTGCCAAAATCGGATGGAAATTGCTGCCCCCCCGCCAAGACCAACTGATCCGCGCCCAAGGCCCCCGGTGCCATGTGACACGACGCGCAACCCGCCGCCCAGAACACCGCCTCGCCTGCCGCTGCGGTGCCGGTCAGCTTTTCATAGGCTCCGACATTCCACGCGCGCGGCGCCGACAGCACATAAAACGCCGCCACACCGATCAAGAAAGCCCCACCCAAAGCAAAACGCCAGCGGATCATGTTAAGACTTTCTTTTTTGACCAAACGCGCAAGGCCCATGCCCCGGGTCTAAGTCTGCGCTGGGACAGTGCCATACCCAGCAGTCTACATTTGCTGATGCAAAAGGAAACCGCCTTTTGCCGCAGCGGCAAGGCTTTGCAACCGCATCAGTTTTTGGGAAGTCTGGCCCAGCCCCCGGTCGCAAGGCTTGCGGGCCACCAGCCCAGATATTCGATGCCCCAGATCAACGCGCACAGGACCGCCACCAACGCCATCAGCCGCACCCGCCGCGCCGATGGCGGATGGCGCGCCCAGCGGGCCATCCGTAAAAACCACAATGGCCCCATCAGAGCGGCCCCATCAGTCGGTAAACCGCACTTTGCCGATATAGGGCAAATTGCGGTTACGCTGTGCAAAATCAATGCCATAGCCCACGACAAATTCATCGGGAATCTCGAACCCGGTCCATGTGGCGCGAATGGGGGCCTCGCGCCGCGACGGTTTATCCAGCAGCGCGCAGACCTCCAGCCGGGCAGGCTGGCGCGATTTCAGCAGATTGACCACGTGATGCAAGGTAAAGCCGGTATCGACGATATCTTCGACCACCAGCACATCACGCCCGGCAATTTCACCGCGGATATCCTTCAGGATGCGCACTTCGCGGCTGGAATGCATCGCATCGCCGTAAGATGAGGCTTCCAGAAAATCGACTTCGACCGGCAGGTCAATCTCGCGCACAAGGTCCGCGATAAACACGAAAGACCCGCGCAACAACCCGACCACAACCAGCTTGTCACAGCCGTTGAAATGGGTGGTGATCTCGCGCGCCAGTGCTTCAACCCGCGCGGCAATCGCCTTGGCGCTGATCATCTGGTCTATGACATAGGGACGGTGTGGCATGTGGCCCTCTTGATTTCCGGCCCAGTCGTAACCAAAACTATGGGCCAAGTCACGCCCGCACGCACTGCCCATAGGACCATGATGCCGCGCCATTCTGAAACCAAACGCCTGCCGCACCGCGCGGCGCAAATGTATGATCTGGTCGCCGACGTCGTGCGCTATCCTGAATTTCTGCCATGGACGGCGGCGGCACGGATCAAATCGCGCACGCCCATCGCGGGCGGCGAGGTGATGGATGCCGATCTGGTGATTTCCTTCAAGGTATTCCGCGAACGCTTTGGCAGCCGTGTGACCTTACTGCCCGGCCAGCAGATGATTCTGACCGAATATGTCGATGGCCCGTTCAAGCATCTGAAATCGGTCTGGCGCTTTGCCGACCTGCCGGGCGGCGGCGGTGGCTGTGAGGTCAGTTTTGATGTGGATTTTGAGTTTCGCAACGCCATTCTGGCTGGAGTGATCGGGTTGGTGTTCAATGAGGCCATGCAGCGCGTGGTGCGCGCGTTTGAGTCGCGGGCCGCGAAATTGTATGCGCCAGCCTGACCTGCGCCCGCACAGAACGACTTAAGCCCGCAAAGAACGCCCAATGGGTGGTCAGCCCATCGCGCGCGCCAGCAGGGCCAAGGCATGATTGCGCGCGGCCAGCCGCACAGCCAAGCGCCCCAGCGGCCCGAAGTCGATGGTTTCTGCCAGCACCGTCGCACCCCGCTGCGCCACGGCAAAGCACACCCGGCCTTCGGGCTTGAAATCTGACCCGCCCGGCCCGGCAATGCCGGTGATCGCCACCGCCAAATCTGCGCCCGACCGCATCTGCGCGCCCATGGCCATTTCTTGCGCCACAGCGTTTGATACCGCGCCAAATTCCGCCAGCGTGGCCGCATTGACGCCCAACATGTCAACCTTGGCGGCGTTGGAATAGGTGACGTAGCCGCGCTCGAACACGTCGGATGATCCGGCCACATCCGTCAGCGCCACCGCTACCATGCCGCCGGTGCAGCTTTCGGCGCAGGCAATCCGCCAGCCGCGCGCGCGGGCCGCCGCAAGGATACTTTCGGGGGTCATGCGAACAAGATCACGTGGTAGATCACCCCCGCCGCGATCGTCGCAAGGCCAGCAAAAAGCCCCGCCCAAAGATCATCCAGCATCACTCCCGCCGCATCGGGGCGTGCATCGGCGCGGCCCACCAGCCACGGCTTCCAGATATCAAACAACCGGAAAAACGCGAACGCCGCCAAGGGCGCCGGGTAAGGCAAGAACCCGTCGCTGCCCCGCGCCCAGAACGCCGCCGCCGGGATCAGCAGGGCAATCCATTGACCCGCCACTTCGTCAATCACAAATTCCGCCGGATCGTCGCCGGGCCTGCCGGCCAGTTCGCGCCCCACCGCCCAAAAGCCCAAACCGGTGACCAAGGCGGTCGCCACCACCAAAGCCTCAAATCCCAGATAACCGTAGATCATGACCCCCAGCAGCACCGCCACCGCCGAGCCCCACGTGCCCGGGGCCGGGCGCAACAGCCCGACGCCAAAGAAAATCGCCAAAGCCCGGCTCATGCCCGCACCAGCGCACAGGTGGCCATCGCCGCAATTCCCTCGGCGCGGCCGGTAAAGCCCAGACCTTCGGATGTGGTGGCCTTGACCGAAACGCGGTCCACCCCAACCGCCATGATGTCGGCCAATGCCGCGCGCATTGCCCCTTGGTGCGGCGCGATTTTGGGCCGCTCGCAGATCAGGGTGACATCGCAATTGGCCAGCGCCCAGCCGTGGGTGCGGGCAAGGTCAACCGCGTGGCGCAAAAAGATGTGGCTGGCCGCCCCCTTCCACTGCGGATCGCTGGGCGGGAAATGCACCCCGATATCGCCCAATCCCAAGGCGCCATAAATCGCATCGCTTAGGGCATGCATGCCGACATCGGCATCAGAATGGCCCAACAGGCCCGCGCTGTGCGGCACCGACACGCCGCACAGCCACACCTGATTACCGGGGCAAAACGCATGCACGTCAAAGCCGTTGCCGACGCGGATATCCATGCTGTTCCCCCGGATCAAATCTGCGGCCCGCGCAAAATCGGCGGGATAGGTCAGTTTTATATTGGCGTGATCGCCTTGCACAATGGCCACCGCCATGCCCGCGGCCTGCGCAATCGCCACATCATCGGGCGCGTCGCCGGGGTGGGCAAGATGGGCCGCGAGAATCGCGTTGAAATGAAAGCCTTGCGGCGTTTGCGCCCGGTATAGCCCGGCGCGGTCTTGGGCGCGGCTGACCATCCCGTCCGCGCCGTGCCACAGCGCATCGGTGACGGCCAAGGCCGGGGCAGCGCCTGCGTGCTGATCGAGGGCGTCGATCACCCGGGCAATCAGCGCTTGCGACACCAAAGGCCGCGCGCCGTCATGGATCAACACCTTTGTCACACCGCGCCCCTCCAGTGCCTGCAACGCCGCGCGCACCGAGGCCGCCCGCGTGGCCCCGCCTTCAACGATGATCACATCGGCGGGCAAATCCGCAGTGTGGCGGCGGTCGTCCGGATGGATGGTCAACACCCGGATCATGCCCGCGAACGCCGCCAGCGCATGCGCCACAACGGGCCGCCCCGCCAGCATGTGCCACTGCTTGGGCACATCGCCCCCCATCCGGGTGCCACGCCCGGCGGCGGTGATGATGGCGGCGGTCTGGCTTGGCGCGGTGGTCATGGCGTCTCCTGTTCACTCTGTCTAAAACAGCCCGCGCGCCATGACAATCTGGCCTGCAAAAGCGGCGCATCCGCCTAATATTTGTGCATTGCCGAAAAATCGGGCATAACGGCGGTTCGATGCCTTGGCCTAACCCGCAGAGTGGCGCAAGATCGCGGCAACAAATGGATGTTTCATGACCCCCACGCTTGGAAATATCACCCTGACGCGCCCGGTTATTCTGGCCCCCACGGTTATTCTGGCCCCCCCGGTGATTCTGGCCCCCCCGGTGATTCTGGCCCCGATGGCCGGTATCACCGATTTGCCGTTCCGCCGCATGGTGGCGCGCTTTGGCGCGGGGCTGGTGGTGTCGGAAATGGTTGCCAGCCAAGAGGTGGTGCAGGCCAAACCGCTGGCGCGCGCGCGGGCAGAGTTGGGATTTGGCGAGGCCGCGACCTCGGTGCAATTGGTGGGCCGCGAGCCGCACTGGATGGCCGAAGCCGCGCGGTATGTGGCGGGCATGGGCGCGCAAGTGATTGATATCAATATGGGCTGCCCGGCCAAACGGGTGACGACGGGGGCTTGCGGGTCGGCGCTGATGCGCGATCTGGATCAGGCGTTGCGGCTGATTGAGGCCGTGGTGGCGGCGGTGTCGCTGCCGGTCACGTTGAAAACCCGGCTGGGCTGGGATGATGCCAGCCTGAACGCGGCCGATCTGGCGGTGCGCGCCCAAGATGCCGGGGTGGCGATGATCACCATCCATGGCCGCACGCGGTGTCAGCTTTACAAGGGCCGTGCCAACTGGGCGGCGATTGCGGCCATCAAACGGGCGGTGACCATCCCGGTGATCGCCAATGGCGATATTGTGGATGCAGCCACGGCGCGCGCGGCGTTGGCGCAATCGGGGGCGGACGGCGTGATGATCGGGCGCGGCGCACAAGGTGCCCCGTGGGTGCTGGCGCAAATATCCGCCGCCTTGTATGGCACGCCCGCCCCGGTGGTGCCGCGAGGTGGCGCGCTGGCCGATTTGGTGATCGAGCATTACGACCAGATGCAGGGGTTTTACGGCCCCGATCTTGGCCCCCGCGTCGCGCGCAAACATCTGGGCTGGTATCTGGACGCAGCCAACCTTGCGCCGCACCGCGCGCAACTGGTCACCGCCGATGATCCGGCCGCTGTGCGCCGCCTGATCCGCCACGCCTTTGCCGATCACGCACAGGCCGCCGCATGACCCAACCATCCCCCGCCGCCCCTTGGCCAACGCTGTGGCCGTCCCTGCCGCTGCCCGCGCTGATCATCGACGCCGCCGACCGCATCGCCGATGTAAACCCGGCCGCCGAGATTTTCCTGAACGCATCAGCCCGCAGCCTGATCGGGCACCCGATGCTGGACCGCATTTCCATCGACGCGCCGATTGAAGACGCGATGGCGCGGGCCCGCGCGCATGACGCCGCCCTGTTCATCGCCGAGGCCGATGTTACCCCGGGCGATCGCCCGCCGGTGCAATGCGCGCTGCAGGTGGCCCCCTTGCAAGACGCGTCCGACATGCTGCTGGTGCTGATATCCCCGCGTGAAATTGCCGACCGGATGGGCCGGGCGATGCACAACACCGCCGGGGCCAAATCGGCGATTGGCATGGCAGAAATGCTGGCGCATGAAATCAAGAACCCGCTGGCAGGGATTTCCGGGGCGGCACAACTGCTGGCGATGGGTTTGGGGCCGGAAGATCTGGAACTGACCGATCTGATCGTTGAAGAAACCCGCCGCATCGTCAAACTGCTGGAACAAGTCGAACAATTCGGCAATTTGCGCCCGCCTGCGCGCCGCGCGGTGAACCTGCACGACGCGCTGGACCGCGCAAGGCGGTCTGCCATGGTGGGGTTTGGCGCGCGGATGCAGATCGTTGAAGATTACGACCCGTCCTTGCCGGCCACGTTCGCCGACCCTGATCAGTTGATGCAAGTGTTCCTGAACTTGTTGAAGAACGCCTCGGAAGCCGCTGGAAACAATGGCGGAACCATCCGGCTGCGCACGTTTTACGACCACGCCTTGCGCTGGCGCAAACGCGACGGCACCGGCGTTGCCCTGCCGCTGCAGGTTGAGATCATCGACGATGGCCCCGGCATCCCGCCCTCGATAGCCGAGAATATATTTGAGGCCTTCGTGTCGGGCCGCGAAGGCGGCACCGGACTTGGGCTGGCACTGGTGTCCAAGATCATCACCGATCACCAGGGCTGGATTTCCGTTGATTCCGTTCCGGGGCGCACGGCGTTCCGGATCTCATTGCCGCTTGCCCCGCGTGGGCTGATTGAGGAGACCGCGTAATGGACGGCACCGTTCTTGTCGCCGATGATGACCGCACCATCCGCACCGTGCTGACCCAAGCCCTGACGCGGGCGGGGTGCCGCGTGCATGCCACCAGCAGTCTGATGACGCTGATGCGCTGGGTCGAGGAAGGCAAAGGCGATCTGGTGATTTCGGATGTGATCATGCCCGATGGCAACGGTCTGGAAATGCTGCCGCAAATCGCCAAACTGCGCCCCGGCCTGCCGGTCATCGTGATTTCGGCGCAAAACACCATCATGACGGCGATTCAGGCCGCCGAAGCCGAAGCGTTTGACTATCTTCCCAAACCCTTCGATCTGCCCGATCTGATGAAACGCTCGGCCCGCGCGCTGGACACCAAACGCCGGATGCCCAAAGCCGCCACCGCCCCGCGTCAGGCGGTGGACGATCTGCCACTGGTGGGCCGCACCCCTGCGATGCAGGCGCTGTATCGGTTGGTGGCAAAGGTGATGAACGCCGATTTGCCGGTGCTGATATCGGGCGAATCGGGCACCGGCAAATCGCTGATTGCGCGCGCCATCCACGATTTTTCCGACCGGCGGTCCTTGCCGTTTGTGGTGGCGCAAGGCGGCGATCTGGCCGGGATGGAGGGCATCTCGACGCTGTTGGCGCGGGCCAAGGGCGGGTCTTTGGTGCTGGACGAGGTGGCCGATTTTGACGATGATGCCCAAGGACGTCTGGTGCGGATGCTGGATGTGATGGGCGATCACAGCCCCCGCATCATGGCCACCACTCAGGTTGATCTGGCCGCGCGCCTTGAGGCCGGTCACTTTCGCAAGGATTTGTTCTATCGTCTGGGCGGTGTTGCCCTGCACGTGCCGCCGTTGCGCGAACGGGTGGAAGATATTCCCTTGCTTGCCGAACATTTTCTGGCCCGGGGCGAGCGTGATACCGGCAGCCAACGCCGCCTGTCAGCCGATGCCATGGCCGTTGTGCGCGCCTATCCGTGGCCCGGCAACGTGCGGCAGTTGGAAAACACCCTCAAACGCCTGCTGGTCACGGCGACCGAGCCAGAGATTGTCAAGACCGAACTGGAAACCAGTTTGGGCGGCGCGCAGGCCGCAGCCTCACCGCGCGGTGGGGTGATCGAGGGTGAAAAGCTGTCGGCGTCGGTGGCGCGGCATTTGAAGCGGTATTTTGATCTGCACGGCGGCCAACTGCCGCCCGACGGGGTGTATGACCGGATTTTGCGCGAAATAGAGGTGCCGCTGATTGAAATCGCGCTGGATGCCACCGCGGGCAATCAAGCCAAATGTGCCGATCTTTTGGGGATCAACCGCAATACCTTGCGTAAGAAGATCACAGACCTTGATATCCGCGTGACACGGCGCCGCAAACTGATGTAAAACCGCCACAACACGTGTCCGATTGGTGACGTTACACTTGGGACACAAACTGTGGCGGGCAAGACACGCATCGCCCCTTGGATAGGACCGTTGATCGGGTGACGCGCAGTTATCGCAGTGATGCTTGGCTAAGGTTTTCCCGGTTGCGCCGTCAGCGGCGCTATCAGACCGGCATGACCTTTGCTTTGGTATTTCTGGGGCCGCTGCTGGCGGTGGCCACGTTTCTGGGCTTGGGTCCGTTCAATCTGGGGGCCAGTTCGCAATACCTGCGCTTGGTGCTGTTGGCCGATCTGGTTTATGTGCTGGTGGTGGCCGCATTGGTGCTGGCGCGGGTGGTGCGGATGATTGCGGACCGGCGCCGTAAATCTGCCGGATCGCAGTTGCACCTGCGTCTGACCGGGGTGTTCGGCATTGTGGCGCTGGTGCCCACGGTTCTGGTCGCGATTTTTGCGGTGCTGACGGTCAATATCGGGCTGGAGGGCTGGTTTTCCGAAAGGGTCAGCAATGTGGTCGGCAATTCATTGGCCGCCGCCCAAGCCTATGAGGATGAGCAGACCCGCGCCTTGACCGATGATGCCAAAACCCTTGCCGATTACCTTAATCAGGCCAAAGCCACAGCGCCTTTGCTGCAAGACAGCCAGTTGCGCCCGGTGTTGACCCAAGGGCAGGCGGCGGTGCAGCGCGGCTTGCGCGAGGTGTTCTTGATCGACGGTGCGGGCGGTTTGAAAACCCGCGGTGAGCGGTCGTATCTCTTTGACTTTGAACAGCCTTCGGCTGCGGCTTTGGCCCGCGCCCGCGCAGGCGAAGTGGTTGTGATCGAAGACTGGGCCAATGATGAATTTCGCGGCCTGATTTATCTGACTGCCTTTCCCGACCGCTATCTTTACATCTCGCGCAAAGTGGATGGCAAAATCCTGTCTTTGCTGGATGAAACCAAGCAAACGGTGACGCTGTATCAACAGCTTGAACGCGAACGCGGCACGGTGTTGTTCAATTTTGGTCTGCTTTATCTGGGCTTTGCGCTGATCCTGATTCTGGCGGCGGTCTGGCTGGGCCTGTGGTTTGCCGAACGGCTGTCGCGCCCGGTCGGGCGGTTGGCTTCGGCGGCGGCGCGGGTTGGGATGGGCGATCTGGATGTGCAGGTCATGGAAGAGGAAGGCGATGATGAAATCGCCACTTTGGGCCGTGTTTTCAACCAGATGACCTTGCAATTGAAAGGGCAGCGCGCCGCATTGGAAGGCAGCCGCGACCAAACCGAACAGCGCAGGCGGCTGTTTGATTCCGTGCTGTCCAACGTCACTGCGGGGGTGATCGGGCTTGATGGGCAGGGCCGGGTCGAATTTGCCAACCGCGCGGCCGAGCGGTTGCTGGATTTCCCCGACGCCACCGATGCGCAGGCGATTGCGGTGGCGGTGCCGGAATTTGCCCCGCTGTTTGCGCGGCTGCAAGACGGCAGCGGGGTGGCAGTGCAAGACGAAGTGCGCCTGACCCGCAAAGGCAAGCTGGAAAGCCTGTTGGTGCGGATGAGTTTGCGCAGCAGCGAAACGGGCGCGCTGGAAGGCTATGTGGTGGCTTTTGACGATGTCACCGAACTGGTGTCGGCGCAGCGCATGGCGGCCTGGGGCGATGTGGCGCGGCGCATCGCCCACGAAATCAAGAACCCGTTGACCCCGATCCAATTGTCAGCCGAGCGGATCAAGCGCAAGTTTCGCACCCAGGTCGATGATCCCGAAGATCTGGATCAATATACCGATGTGATCGTGCGCCAGACCAATGACTTGCGCCGCATCGTGGATGAATTTTCGCGCTTTGCCCGCATGCCCGAACCTGACCGGCGCGAGACCGATCTGACCGCTTTGGTGCGCGCCGCCGTCATGTTGCAAGAAAACGGCCAGCCCGGCGTGCGGTTCCGCCGCACCCTGCCACCAGCACCCTTGATGATGGATCTGGACGGCACCATGATTGGTCAGGCCTTGACAAACCTGATTAAGAACGCAGGCGAAGCCATTGAAACCTTGTATGAAAAAGAAAAACCGCCTGGTCACAGCCCGGAAATTCAGATCGCCCTGCAGGCAACCGACGCCGAGGTGGTGATCACCATTGCCGACAATGGCACCGGCCTGCCGCCCGACCGCGCCCGGCTGTTTGAACCCTATGTCACCACGCGCGAAAAGGGCACCGGTCTGGGGCTGCCGATCGTGAAGAAAATTATCGAAGAACATGGCGGGACGCTGGCGTTGCAAGACGCGCCCGCCTTTGCAGACAACGCAGGCCAGATAGGGGCGATGGCGGTGATCCGTCTGCCCCGCACCCCGCGCAAGCGGGCCGGCCGCACAGCCGCCGTAACCGGCCAAGGAGGATAGAATGAGCAGTATTTTGATCGTTGACGACGAAAAAGACATCCGCGAACTGATCGGGGATATCTTGAAGGATGAAGGCTTCAGCATCCGTCTGGCCGCCAATTCCGACGAGTGCATGTCAGAGATCAACGCCGAGCCGCCCAGCCTGATGATTTTGGACATCTGGCTGAAAGACAGCCGGATGGACGGCATCGACATCCTGAAATCGGTGCGCCGCGACAATCCCGATATTCCGGTGGTGATCATCTCGGGGCATGGCAACATCGAAATCGCGGTCGCCGCAATCAAGCAGGGCGCTTATGATTTCATCGAAAAGCCCTTCAACATTGATCAGCTGATGGTGGTGGTCAGCCGGGCGATGGAAACCAGCCGGTTGCGCCGCGAAAATGCCGATCTGCGCCGCCGCGATGTGTCGGCCAGCGAAATGCTGGGATCAAGCACGGCGTTCAAGGCGTTGAAAGCACAGCTGGAAAAGGTCACCAAATCCAACGGCCGGGTGATGCTGACCGGGCCAGCAGGTGCTGGCAAGGAAATGGCCGCGCGGTTTATCCACACCAATTCGGGGCGCTCTACTGCGCCTTTTGTGTCGGTGTCTTCGGCGTCAATCGAGCCGGAACGCATGGAAGAAGTGCTGTTTGGCCGCGAAACCGCGGAACGCGGTGTTGAAAAGGGCCTGCTGGAACAAGCGCATGGCGGCGTGGTCTATTTTGACGATGTGGCCGACATGCCCTTGGGCACACAATCAAAAATTCTGCGGGTGCTGACAGAGCAGACATTTTTGCGCGTCGGCGGGTCGGATAAAGTGCGGGTTGATCTGCGGGTGATCTCATCAACCACCCGTGATTTGCGGGTTGAAATTGCCCAAGGCCGGGTGCGGCAGGAACTTTATGACCGGCTGAACGTGGTGCCGATTGCGGTGCCGTCGCTGGCCGAGCGCCGCGAAGACATTCCCGAGTTGACCCGCGCTTTTATCGACATGTTTCACCGCACCCAAGGCCTGCCTCAGCGCAGCCTGACCCCCGAAGCCGAAGCGATGCTGCAAACCATGCAATGGCCCGGCAACGTACGCCAGTTGCGCAATGTCATCGAACGGGTGCTGATCCTGGGCGAAAGTTCCGGCCCTGTCGAGGCGCGCGAATTGCCGGGGCAGGAAGTGGCCGCAGATGTGGGCGGGCGCATGGTGTTGGGCGGCGTGATGGCCACCTTGCCGCTGCGCGAGGCCCGCGAAGTGTTTGAACGCGAATATCTGCTGACCCAGATCAACCGCTTTGGTGGCAATATCAGCCGCACCGCCGGATTTGTTGGCATGGAACGCTCCGCCTTGCACCGCAAGTTGAAATCGCTGGGCGTGGTGACCACCTCTAAATCGGGGCGCGGCGGCGAGGGCGACGACGACGGCGACGATGCTTGATCGACCGCAACCGCTTGATTGACCGCAACACCCGGTTCTGCGATGCAAGGGGCCGGGCTATCTGCCAAAGGGGCCGGACTATCCGCCAAAGGGGCAAGGCATGAAGGTGATCGTTTGCGGCGCAGGTCAGGTCGGCTGGCAGATTGCGCGGCATCTTTCGGGCGAAAAAAACGATGTCACCGTGGTGGACGTCAACGCCGATCTGGTGCGGCGCGCCACGGAAACGCTGGATGTTCAAGGCGTTGCGGGTTTTGCCAGCTACCCCGACGTGCTGGAACGTGCCGGGGCGCGCGACGCGGACATGATCATCGCCGCCACCCATTCCGACGAGGTGAACATGGTCACCTGTCAGGTGGCGCATGCCATTTTCGGGGTGCAGCGCAAGATCGCCCGGCTGCGGTCGCAATCCTATCTGGACGCGATTTATTCCGATCTTTACCGGCGCGAGCATTTGCCGATTGATGTGGTGATCAGCCCCGAGCGTGAAGTCGCCGAAGCCGCCCTGCAACGGCTGGCAGCCCCCGCAACCTTTGACACCGAAAGTTTCATGGGCGGCAAAGCCCAGCTTCTGGGCATCGCTCTTGATGCCGATTGCCCGGTGCTGAACACGCCGCTGCGCCAGTTGAACGACTGGTTTTCGTCGTTGCGCGCCATCGTGGTGGGCGTGCGCCGTGACGGGCGGCTGTTTGCGCCCGATGCCGATGATCAGTTGTTTGCCCAAGACATGATCTATGTCTTTGCCCATTCGCAAGACATCAGCCGCACCATGGAAATCTTTGGCAAAACCCCGAAGAAACAAGAGCGTATCGTTATTATTGGCGGCGGAAACGTTGGTTTGGCGGTGGCGGTGGCGCTAGAGCAGCGCACCGACCGGCTGCGCGCGAAAATCATCGAAAAAGATCGCGCCCGCGCCGAAATTGCCGCCGACAGCCTGTCTCGGACAATTGTCCTACATGGCGACGGCATGGACATGGACGTGCTTTTGGAGGCCGCGATTGACCGTGCCGATGCGGTTCTGGCGGTCACCGATGATGACAAGACCAATCTTTTGGTCGCGGTGCGGGCCAAACAGGCGGGCTGTGCCATGGCCATCGCTTTGGTCAATGACCCCACGCTGGCCCCCCTGATGGGGCCGTTGGACATCGACGCCTATATCAATCCGCGCGCCACCACGGTGTCGTCGATCCTGCGCCACATCCGCCACGGCAAAGTGCGCGCGGTCTACAGCTTGGGCGATTCCGAAGCCGAGATGATCGAGGCGCAAGTGCTGTCCACCTCGCCCTTGGCCGGGCGGCTTGTGCGCGAGATCGAATTTCCCGAAGGCGTGTTGGTCGGCGGCGTGATGAAGGGCGACAAGGTGCTGAAACCCACCGGCGATTTGCGGCTGGATGCGGGCGATGTCATCGCGCTGTTTTCGATGGCAAAAGACGTGCGCGAGGTGGAACGCCTGCTGCAAGTCACCATCGACTTTTCCTAGGCCATGCGCCGCTTGGGCCGCTTGCCGTTTCTGGTGATCCTGATGGGTCTGGCGGCGTTGGCGATGTTGCTGCCGGCGGTGCATGCGCTGATCCTGCGCGATTACGTCGTGGCGCGCGGCTTTGTATATTCCAGCTTTATCCTGCTGATGCTGGTGGGCATGATCGCGATTGCGACGTTGAATTACCGGGCGCACCCGGCGGCGCGCAGCCATCTGTGGGCTTTGGCCGCGGCCTATGCGGTGTTGCCGGTGCTGCTGGCGTTGCCGCTGACGCAGATGCGGCTGGACATCGGCTGGGGCGATGCGTGGTTCGAGATGCTGTCCAGTTTTACCACCACCGGGGCCACTTTGTTTGCGCCGCAATCGCTGCCGCCATCGGTGCATCTGTGGCGCGCTTTGGTGGGCTGGCTGGGCGGCTTTTTCATTCTGGTCATGGGGGTGGCGGTGCTGGCCCCGATGAACCTTGGCGGTGCCGAGGTGGCCAGTGGGCGCGGGGCTGGTTCGGGCATGGGCCAAGGCGGCTTGGCGGGGGCGCAAATCTTGCGGATTGCCGATCCGTCGGCGCGAACCCTGCGCTATGCAATGCTGATCTTTCCGGCCTATGGCAGCCTCACGTTGCTGTTGTGGGTGGCGTTGTTGCTGGCGGGCGATAGCAGTCTGGTGGCGCTGTGTCATGCGATGGCCACGCTGTCGACATCGGGCATCTCGCCGATTGCCGGGGTGCAGGCAAGTGCGTCGGGCCTGACCGGTGAGGTGATCATTTTCCTGTTTTTGCTGGTGGCCCTGACGCGGCGCAGCTTGCCGGAGGCGGGGGGGATCACCCCGGGCGGGCCGGTCTGGCACGACCCGGAATTGCGTCTGGCGCTGGTGGTGATCGGGGTTGGCACCACGGCGCTGTTTTTGTGCCATTGGGTCGGGCTGGCCCCTGCTGTCACCACGCAGCCCCTGCGGGCGCTGTGGGGCGGGGCGTTTGTGGTGTTGTCGTATCTGACCACCACCGGGTTTGACGCCGCCAGCGGCAATTGGGCGATGGCCTGGGCCGGGTTGAAATCGCCGGGGCTGGTGTTGATGGGGCTGGCGATCATGGGCGGCGGCGTGGCCACCACGGCGGGGGGCGTCAAACTGTTGCGGATCTATGCGCTGTATCGGCACGGCCAGCGCGAAGTGGAACGGCTGATCCACCCGCATTCGGTGGGGGGGTCTGGCCGGGCTGCCCGCCATATGCGCCGCGAGGGGGCCTATGTGGCATGGGTGTTTTTCATGCTGTTCGGGCTGTCGATTGCTGTCTTGACCGCCGCGCTGACCTTCACCGGCATGGGGTTCGAGCCTGCGCTGGTTTTTGTCATCGCTTGTCTGACAACTACCGGGCCTTTGGCGGAAAACCTGCCCGATGTCTATTTGCAATACCGCGATCTGGACCCCGCGGCGATGGGGGTCTTGGGCGCGGCAATGGTGGTGGGGCGGCTGGAAGTGCTGGCAATTCTGGCGCTTTTGGCCCCTGACAGCTGGCGACGCTAGGCATGGGTGGTAAAACGCTGATTTTGGGGCTGGAATCTCTTCGTTTTGCGCGACATATTGCACACAGGGCTGGCCATGGGGGGCCAACCTTAGCGCGACTAAGAATAAGGAAAAAAAACAGATGGCCGCCGATAAACAAAATTTGCAAGATGCGTTCCTGAACCATGTCCGCAAGTCCAAGGTTCCGGTGACGATTTTTTTGATCAATGGCGTCAAACTGCAAGGGGTGATCACCTGGTTTGACAATTTCTGCGTGTTGCTGCGCCGCGACGGGCAATCGCAACTGGTCTACAAACACGCGATTTCCACCATCATGCCGGGCGGGCCAATCAATCTTTATGAAGGTGAAGAGTAATCTCCACACCCCCTGATCCCGACTTTGATGATGGCTTTGCCGAGGGCGAAGATGATCTTGGCTATTTGCGCCCCGATCATCATTCCACCGCCGCCAAGCCGACGCGGGCCTATGTGCTGCACGGCGATCTGAAAACCACCAAGGCGCGGCGGCTGGCCGATCTGGCGCTGGCCGAAGCGGTGGCTTTGGCCGCGGCTTTGCCGGGATTGCAGGTGATCGGGTCCGAAGTAGCCCGATTGGCGCGGCTGCATCCGGGCGTGTTGTTTGGCACCGGCAAGGTGGAGGATCTGGCAGTGCGGCTGCGCGCGCTGGAGATTGATCTGGTGCTGGTCGATGGGTCGGTCACGCCGGTGCAGCAGCGCAATCTGGAAAAGGCGTGGGGGGTAAAGCTGTTGGACCGCACCGGTCTGATTTTGGAAATTTTCGCCGACCGCGCCCGCACCCGCGAAGGCGTGTTGCAGGTGGAACTGGCAGCCCTGTCATATCAGCGCACGCGCCTTGTGCGGGCCTGGACCCATCTGGAACGGCAGCGCGGCGGCTTTGGCTTTGTCGGCGGCCCCGGTGAGACGCAGATCGAATCCGATCGCCGCGCCATTGATGACCAGATCATCCGCCTGAAACGTCAGTTGGACCGGGTCGGCAAAACCCGGGCATTGCACCGCGCCGCACGGCGCAAGGTGCCGTTTCCGCTGATCGCCCTTGTGGGCTATACCAATGCCGGAAAATCGACCCTGTTCAACGCGCTGACCGGGGCCGAGGTTTTGGCGCAAGACATGCTGTTTGCCACATTGGACCCCACCATGCGCGGCGTGACCCTGCCAGATGCCGGCGGTGAGGGCGGGGGCACTGGCGGCGGCAATGGTGACAGCGCTGGTGACGGCAACGGTCACGGCAACGGTCACTTCGGCGGCGGCGGCGGCGGCGCAGGTCGCAAGGTGATCGTGTCTGACACGGTGGGCTTTATCTCGGATTTGCCGACCCAACTGGTCGCGGCCTTTCGCGCCACTTTGGAAGAGGTGCTGGGGGCCGATCTGATCTTGCATGTGCGCGATATCAGCCATCCCGAAACCGCCGAACAAGCCGCCGATGTTGCCGATATTCTGGCGGCTTTGGGGGTGAGCGCGGATGTGCCGATGATCGAGGTCTGGAACAAACTTGATCTGGTGGCCCCGCAGCAGCTTGACGGCGTGCTGGTGCAAGCCGCCAACCGCGCCGGGGTGTTTGCGGTCTCGGCGCTGACCGGGGCCGGGATGGCCGATTTGCTGGCGGCGATGGCATTGGCCTTTGACGAGGTGAAAGTGGTGGCCGATCTGGCCGTCAGCTTTGCCGATGGCCGCCGCTATGCGTGGTTGCACAGCCAATCGGTGGTGCAGTCCGAAGTGATGGGCGATGACGGCTGGCACATCACCGTGCGCTGGACCCCGCGTCAGGCCGGGCAGTTCGCTGAGTTATAGGCGGCGGTTTTGGGGGCAGGTGAAGCCGGGGGTTATCCCCTTGCGTCGCTGATCCTTGCACCAGCAGCCGGGGAGTTTCACACTCCCCGGACCCCTCGTGGGATATTTTTGAACAGATGAAACGCAAATTTTAGATAAAGTTTAGCGGCTTACCGACCCGCGACGATGCCCTTGTCCATCAGCGCGGCGATCTGGCCTGATCCCAGTCCCAGCACATCGGCCAACACTTCTTCGCTGTGTTGGCCCAGTTGGGGGGCGGGCGCGGGCGGGCGGCAGGTATGCGCCGTGGATGTCACCGGGCTGGCGGGCACAAGGTAGGGGCCGATACCGGGCTGATCCACCAAGTGCAGCATCGGGTTGTCCGCCGACAGGTCTGGATCATCGGCCACAGCGCCTGCAAAGCTGCGAAACGGTGCCCATGTCAGGCCCGCCGCATCAAACAGGGCGGCGATTTGGGGCAACGGGCGGGCGGCAAACCACGGCGCAAACAGCGCGGTGATCTGCGCGCGCGCCGCCCAGCGGTGGCCTTCAAGGCCAAGATCCAGCCCGCTGGCGGCGGCAAGCACGTCGATCGCGGGCCCCATCTGCAACACTTTGACCAAGCCGCGCCATTGGCGGTCGGTCAGCCCGATCACCATCACCCGCGCGCCATCGCCGCAGACGAAATCCTGCCCATAAGCGCCATAAAGCGCGTTGCCGCTGCGGGGGCGGTCAACGCCGTTGACGCTGACTTCGGCCAGAATGCCCAGATGCCCCATCATTGCGGCCGCCACATCTTTCAGCGCCAGTTCGGCCAACTGGCCCGCACCGCTGCGCAAGCGGTGGCGTTCGGCGGCCAGCACAGTGTTGACCACGACCTGCCCGGAAATCAAATCCCACGCCGGCAGCACATGCGCCACCGGAACCGTGGCATCGACCGCCCCCGTGGCCATCGGAAAGCCCAAGGCCGGGTTGACGGTGTAATCCACCGCCGGTTCCCCCCGTCTTGTGCCGATCAGCGACACCATGATCAGATCGGCGCGTGCTGCCCTGAGGGCCGGATAATCCAGCGGCCCGCGCCCGCGCAGATTGGTCAAAAACATCCCCGCATCCGGGCCGGGGGCGGTGATCAGGGCGGCGATCAGTTCCATCCCTTCGGGGCGCGCCATATCGATGGCCACCGATCGTTTGCCCTTGTTCATCCCGGCCCAGAACAGGCTGGCCCCGGTCTGTGTCACCGGCCAGCGCGCCGCATCAAGCCCGCCCTGGATGCGGTCAACGCGGATCACATCGGCCCCCATTTGCGCCAGTGTCATCCCCGCCAAAGGCACGGCGACAAAGGCCGCAGATTCCACCACCCGCATGCCGGTCAAAGGGGCTGTCATGGCGTCCATCCGATCTGGGCTTGCATGCAGGTTATGTCCTGGCCGATCACGGTGGCAAGGCTTTGATTGCCGCCAACGTCGGGCCAGCCCAGCAGGCGCAGCGGGTCAAAATCAAACAACGGGCGAATGCCGCGAAAGCGGAACGTTGCAGGCGTGGCACCGCCGTGGTGATCGCGCGCCGCCTGCATCAACAGCATTGCCTGCATTGGCCCATGCACCACAAGTCCGGGATATTTCTCAACCTCGGTGGCGTAAGGCAGATCGAAATGGATGCGGTGCGCGTTGAAGGTCAACGCCGAAAAGCGAAACAGCCGCACGGTGTCTATGGCCACGCTTTGTGCCCAAGCCGGGCCCCCTTCGGCAATCACCGGGGCGGGCGGGGTGAACCGTGTTGGCATCGCCATATAGACGATGTCTTGTTCTTCGGTCACCGCCAGCCCCTTTGGGCCGCTGATACGGTGGCCCACGGTGACAAACACCATATCGCCGGTGGCGCCGGTTTTCTGGCTGATTTTCAAGATCTCGGAGCGCCGCTGCATCGGCTGGCCAATCGGCAGGGGCGCATGGAATGTCAGCCGCCCGCCCGCCCACATCCGCCGCGCCAAAGGCACCGGTGGCAAAAAGCCACCGCGCGCCGGATGGCCGTCAGGGCCAAGCCCCGCCATGGCTGTCTCGTTCTGCCAGCCTATCCAATGCCACAAGGGCGGCAGCGCGTCGCCCGCTTGCAGGCCCGCATCGCTGCCCAATGTTGCCGCCATCTGACGCGCCTGGCGCCAAGGGATCAAATCCTCGGCGGTCTCATGGCGTCCGACCCAAGCATCAAAATCGGTGGACATGATATTTCCTTATTGGCTGCCTGCGGGCAATAAAGTTGCGCGCGGAGCAAAGGTCAAGCCGAAATGCTGCGCTGCAGCCAAACATCTTTGCTCAGCGTCAGATCGTCCGGCGGGCAGCACTGATCGTCCAGCCAGAACGTGGCGGTCGCCCTTGCCGCTTTGCCCAAAGGCCGGGCGCGTCAGCACCGCCCTGTGCTGCGGCTGTTTGCAGCCTCAGGGCGCTGCGGGCGTCAGGGTGGTGATGCCAACGGCTGCGGCGCGCGCAAGGTCAAGGTCCAGCGACATCGGGATGTATTCGCCGCGCCGCCATAGTTCGGCCAGATCGTCATAATACCGCGACAACGGATGCCCCGATTGCCCGGTGGCGGTGATAAACACCGAACTGTCGGGATCGGCGAAATCATAGACGCCGCGATAGCCGCCGCCATGCACGTTTTGGTAGGGGCTATCGCCGCTGCCTTTGGTGCGGCCGCGCAGCAAGGTGGTGTCGCCGCCGCTGGTCGATTGGCGGATATTAACGAAATAACGCAGCAGCGGCACCTCACCCAATACCGGATGGTCATGGGTGGCCTCATGCGCATCGCCCCAGCGCCAGCTTTCCAGATTGGGCCCGTAAGTTTCGGCCAAGTCCAGCAAGGCCTGATCCAGTGCTTGGCGTGACACATCGGTGCAGGTTTCCACCGCCGCCGACTGGATCACATCGCACCACACCGAAGCCCCCGCGACATTGCGGTAGACCCGGTCGATGAACACCGGTTCAGGATGGGTGAACCGATCGGCCAGCGGGCCGATCTCGTCGCGCGCCAGCCGGTCTTGCAGGCTGCGCAGCCAGGCTTCGGCAATCAGCGGTTCGGGCAGATGTTCGTTCATCTCGCCGTTCCAGTTGGCCAACAGCGCCAACGCCTTTTGGCGCATGCGTTCGGGCGTGCCTTCGGGGGCGGCGTCGCCGGTGAACCACAGATCGGCCCCGATCAACGGCAAAAGGCTGCGCGCGGTGGGCGAGACAGTATCCAATTGCGCCTCGATAAAGCTGTCACGGGTATGCACGGCGCGGGTTTTCATCAACGCCAGCCAACGTTGAATGCGCTGGGTATCGCCCCAGTAAAAGCTGATATGCTGCGGAAAGGCGCGGCTGATGGTCTTGTTGTTGGTATTGCCCAACAGTCCCGAAGCCGGGTTCACAAAGCGCGGGTTGCCTTCGTAGGGCAGGGTGCCGGTCCAGCGGTTTGCCCCTTCCCATCCCGGGGCGGGCATCCGGCCCTGACTGCGGTGGCTGGCACCGCGCGCAGGGATCGCCCCGATCAGTTGCATCGCAATGCCGTTCGCATCGGCCAGCATCAGGTTTTGCGACGGTGCCACAAAGCCCGCACTGACTTCGATCGCCTCGGCGACCGAGCCTGCCATCATCAACTGCATCGCCGCGGTCATTGACGTATCCGCCCCCGACAGCGCCGTCCATTGCAGCGCCGCCACATCGCCCGCAGGCGTCACCGAGGCCAGATCGTAATGCGATCCGGGCAGGATCGGTCCCGACCCAGACCAGCGCAGGGTGATCGTGACCGGATCGGCGTCTTTGATGGCGATGATGGTCTTGCGGGTGAGGAACGGCTTTGGGCCGTCCGGCGTCAGATATTCCTCGGGGTTGGCCGGATTTACCCGTTCAATCACCACATCCTGATCATCAAGATACGACGAGGTGATGCCCCAGCCCAGTTTCTCCGACCGCCCGAGCAGCACCACCGGCATGCCCGGAATGGTGGCCCCGATCACCGACCCGGTGGGCAAATCCAGCCGCGCCAGATACCAGATGGTTGGCGCGGTAAAGCCCAGATGCGGATCATTGGCCAACAGACTGCCCCCCGCTGCCGACCGGTTCGGCATCGCGGCCCACGCGTTTGATGCGCCGGCAAATGCGCCCGACCGGAACGGCGACAGGGGCGCGTCGATATAGGCCATCTTTGCGGTGGCAGGCGCAGGCATCTGGCCGGGCATCAGGCTGGCATAATCGGGCAGGGCTGCGATACCGCCGGTCGGATCGTCTGGCAAAATATCGGCCAGCCGGTCCGGCGACAGCAGCATCGACATCTGCGCGCGTTGCACTTCGGCCTCCAGATGGGCCGACAGTTGCAACGCCATCAGCTTGATGATGGCAATCGAATCGGCGGGCGACCAGGCGGCGATTTCGTTGGAGAAAAAGAAAAACTCGGGCGCGCCGCGGCCCCGTGCCCCGGTGTTGACTTCGGTGATCCACGCGTTGACGCCTGCCGCATAGGCCTCGAGCGCCAGCCGCGTGCGGGCGTCCTGGGCGCTGACCGATTGCTGCGACAGGGTATACAGGTCCAGCCGGCGGATCAGCTCATCTATCTTCAGGGTGCGGGTGCCGAAAATTTCCGACAGCCGCCCTTGGGCGGTGCGCCGCAACATGGTCATCTGCCACAGCCGGTCTTGGGCATGGGCAAAGCCCAAGGCGAAATAGACGTCGGTTTCGGTCTTGCCCGAAATATGCGGCACGTTGTTGTTGTTGCGCACAATCTCGACCGGGGCGGACAAGCCCGGCACGGTGAAATCGGCATTATAGTCAGGCAAAGACCGGCTTAAGATATAATAGGCCAGAAATCCCGCGCACAGGCCCAGCACGATCAGGGCGGTCACACCGCGCAACAGCCAGCGAAACAAGGTCAGCATGGAATGGGCCGCATGGGGGGTTGTCCTTGACGCTGGAGGCTGGATACCTTCCTAGTCCAAAGCCTGTTTCGGGGCAATGCAAGGAGAGTGGTCATGGCAAATCTGGCGTTTCTGGGCCTTGGGGTGATGGGTTCTCCGATGGCGGGTCATCTGGTGGCCGCGGGGCATCAGGTAACGGTCTACAACCGCTCGAACGCCCGGATGCAGGACTGGGCGGCGCTGCACGCAGGGCAGACGGCGCCCACCCCGGCGCAAGCCGCGCAGGGGGCTGAATTCGTGATGGCCTGCGTTGGCAATGACGACGATCTGCGCTCGGTCTGTCTGGGCGATACGGGGGCGTTTGCGGGCATGGCGGCGGGGGCGGTGTTTGTCGATCACACCACGGTGTCGGCGCAGGTGACGCGCGAATTGGCGGCGGTCGCGGCGGATTTGGGGATCGGCTATATCGATGCGCCGGTGTCGGGCGGTCAGGCGGGGGCGGTGGGCGGGCAATTGTCGATCATGTGCGGCGGGGATCCCTTGGTCTTTGCGCGCGCCGCGCCGGTGATGGCGGGCTACGCGCGGATTTGCCGCCGCATTGGCGATACCGGGGCCGGACAACTGGCCAAGATGATGAACCAGATCTGCATCGCGGGATTGATGCAAGGCCTGTCTGAGGCACTGGCCTTTGGCGAAAAAGCCGGGCTGGACGGGGCGGCGGTGGTCGAGGTGATTTCCCAAGGGGCAGCAGGATCGTGGCAAATGGCCAACCGGCACAAAACCATGCTGGCCGATACGTTCGATTTCGGCTTTGCGGTGGACTGGATGCGCAAAGACCTTGGCATCTGCCTTGAAACCGCCGATCAGATCGGCGCGCGCCTGCCTGTGACCGCATTGGTCGATCAGTTCTATAAAGACGTGCAACTGATGGGCGGCGGACGCAATGACACCTCAAGCCTGATCCGGCGCTTGCGTTGAGCGATGCCTCCGGCGGGAGTATTTTTACCAAAATGAACGGCCGGGCGCGCGATTTACGATTTCATTTTGGCTAAAATACTCCCGCCGGAGGCACGCTTGATGCGCGCACCGACAGGGTTAAGGAATGATCCGGCTGTATTTCAGCCCGGCCAAGGTTGCTCCGGCGATCAGGCCTTGCTGGCCAAAGATCAACCCGATCACCGGGTCCAGTTCGGTGGTTTCCTTACCAATGGTCTTACCCTGATCGGGGGTGGCATAGCGGATATCGGCGCTGCCGGCCCAGCCGTTTGACCGCCGGAACCCCGACAGCGCGCCATCGGTCATAAAGAAAAGCGCATGGGCGTATTGCTGCGCGCCGATCTGAAAGCCGATGGTGGCACGGGTGGCCGAATAATAATCCACCGTGGCACCGTTGATGCGCAGCGCGCCGCGGCCAAATCCGCCGCCAATGCCAAAGCCTGCTTCGGTGACCAGCGGCATGAACAACACGCCATAGGCCCGCGACGCAAGGTCACGGGTGCCGGGATAGGTTTGAAACAAGTAATCGCGCGTTGCATCCACGCGCGCATCAATCTGCGCCGCCCCGCGTGAGCCGATGCCATTGCCCGTGACATTGGTATCGCAGCCCGCCAGCAGCGCCGCCGCCGCACCCGATGCCATAAAGCCGCGTCTGGAAATCTGTGTCATGCTGATCTGCCCTCTATGCCTTGGTGCCGGGGTTCTGATCGACCCCGCTTGGCACCAGACATAGCGGGTTTTGCAAGCCCTGTCATGCCCTTGTCGCGCCGGCGGCAAGGCCTTGCCGACCGGTTTCAGCGGTTTTGCAAGATCCGGGCGGCGCGTGGTGCGAAATAGGTCAGCACCCCGTCGCAACCGGCCCGTTTGAACGCCATCAGGCTTTCCAGCATTGCCGCATCCCCGTTGATCCAGCCCTTATCGGCCGCCGCCATAATCATCGCGTATTCGCCCGACACCTGATAGGCAAAGGTCGGTGCGCCAAAGGCGTCTTTCACCCGGCGGCAAATATCAAGATAGGGCATTCCGGGTTTGATCATCACCATATCCGCGCCTTCGCGCAGGTCGCGTTCCACCAGCCGCAGCGCCTCGTCACTGTTGGCCGGGTTCATCTGATAGGTCTTTTTATCGCCCGTCAGCGTGCCGGTGGCCCCTACCGCATCGCGAAACGGGCCGTAAAACGCCGAGGCGTATTTGGCAGCATAAGACAGAATGGCCACATCCTTATGCCCCGCCGCTTCAAGGGCGCTGCGCATCGCACCGATGCGGCCATCCATCATATCGGACGGGCCGATGATATCGGCCCCCGCATCGGCCTGCACCAGCGCCATCCTGACCAAAGCTGCCACGGTTTCATCGTTCAGGATAAGGCCGTCCTGCACCAGACCGTCATGCCCCAGCGCGTTGTAAGGGTCCAGCGCCACATCCGTCATCACCGCCACTTGCGGCACCGCCGCCTTGATGGCCCGGATGGCGCGGTTGGTCAGGTTGTTTGGGTTCCACGCTTCGGCGCAATCCACGGTGCGGCTGGCAGGATCGGTGTAGGGGAACAGACAAATCGCAGGAATCCCCAGATCGGCGGCCTCTTGGGCGGCGCGCACCACCAGATCAACCGACAACCGCGCCACGCCGGGCATTGACGCAATCGGCTCGGCCACGCCGTCACCATCGCGCACAAACAGCGGCCAGATCAGATCGGAGGCGGTTAAAGTGTTCTCTTGCGCCAGTGCCCGCAGCGCCGGGCTGCGGCGCATCCGGCGAAACCGGGTGATCGGGGTGGGGCCGGAAATGGGTCGCATCGGTGGTCCTTGCGGGGCAAAAGGGCTTGCGGTCTGCCGCCCTGCCTGCCATGGAAAGGCGTTCGTCTCAAGCGGGCAAATACGACCCGCAGGATTTGCGACAGGAGTGCGTCGGCGTTGGAGTGGTATCAGATCATTTTCGAGATGATTGACATGCGGTCATTCTCGAACCTTTGGTATTGGATCGCCCTTGCGGTGCTGTGGTCAACGGCCAGCCATTGGGTGCTGGGCGTGCCGTTCGATCTGATCACAAGGGCGCGCAGTTTGGGCGGCGAGGCCCAGCAGGATCTGGAAACCATGGTGCGCATCAATGTGGGCCGCCTGTTGTTTATCGCCCGCACATCGGGCACCTGGGCGATTGGCTTTGCGTTTTTCCTGATCTCGGCGCTGTTGATGTTGGGATTTTACTACCGCATTGAATTTGCGCAGGCTTTGGCGTTTTTTGTGGTGCCAATGGCGATTTTGGGCGCACTTTCGGTGCGCTCTGCGCGCCTGATCGAGGCGGGCGAAAACCAAGGCGTGGCCCTGCACCGCCGCCTGTCGCGCCACCGCATCAGCATTCAGTTTCTGGGCATGGTGTCGATACTGGTCACGTCGATGTTTGGCATGTATCAAAATCTGCAAATTGGCGTTTTGGGCTGATTGGCGGGCAGCGTGGCGCAGGCAGGCGATAGGATTGTTCTGGGCGGCGCGCCCGAAGGCTTTGATGCAAGGCTGATCTTGCGCGAATTGGCCCGTGGTGTGCCGGTGATCCACATCGCGCGCGACGACAAGCGGATGGAGGCGATGCGCACGGCCTTGCGCGTCATGGCGCCGCAGGTGGTGCTGCTGGAGCTGCCAGCCTGGGATTGCCTGCCTTACGACCGGGTGTCGCCCAACCCCGATATCCTGTCGCGCCGCATGTCCACGCTGGCGGCCTTGGCCTCTGCCGGGCTGACCGCGCCCTTTGTGCTGCTGACCACGCTGAATGCCGCCACGCAAAAACTGCCGGCGCGCGACGTGATGCGGTCCGCGTCATTTGTGGCATCCGTCGGTGACCGGGTGGATGAGCAGCAGTTGAAAGGCTTTTTGGCCCGTATGGGGTTTTCGCCGGTATCCACCGTGGCGGAACCCGGCGATTTTGCCATTCGCGGCGGTATTGTAGATATCTATCCCCCCGGCGATGCTGGCCCGGTGCGACTGGACTTTTTCGGCGAAGTGCTGGACGGCGCGCGCCGATTTGACCCCACCACCCAGCGCACCACGCAAAAGCTGGCTGCGGTGGAATTCGCCCCGATGTCCGAAGTTATTCTGGACGATGCCGCCATCACCCGGTTCCGGCAAAACTACCGTGTGGAATTTGGCACCGCAGGATCGGATGACCCACTGTATGAGGCGGTCAGCGCGGGGCGCAAACATCAGGGGATGGAACATTGGCTGGCCTATTTTCACGCGCGCCTTGAGACGGTTTTTGACTATCTTCCCGCAGCCGCGGTCATGCTCGATGATCAGATCACCGCGGCACGGCTGGCACGCTGGGACGGGATTGCCGATCAGTATGAGGCCCGGCGGGAGGCGCTTTCGGCCAAGGGGCGGCTTGATTCCGTCTATAAACCTGCCGCGCCGGATCTTTTGTATCTGGATGACACCGCGTGGGAAGCCGCCGTTTCGGGTCACCGGGTGGTGCAGCTTTCGCCCTTGCCGCAATCGCCGGGGCCGGGAATTCTGGATGCACAAGGCCGGATAGGGCGCAGCTTTGCGCCTGAACGGCAGCAAGAAAATATAAGCCTGTTTAGTGCCTTGTCGGATCATCTTCGTGCGTTACGCGAAGATCACCAAGTGGTCATCGCGTCGTGGTCCGAGGGGGCCCGCGAACGTCTTCGCGGCCTTCTCGAAGATCACGGGCAAACCGGTGCGCGCGACGTCAAGGATTTTCGCGACCTCCCCGAAGGCCGCGGTGGCGTGTATCTGATGATCTGGGCGCTGGAGGCGGGATTTACCGCACCGGGGCTGGCGGTGATCTCGGAGCAAGACGTGCTGGGCGACCGGCTGGTGTCCAAACCGCGCAAGAAACGCAAAGCCGACAATTTCCTGCGCGAGGTCGATACCTTGTCGGTGGGCGATCTGGTGGTGCATGTCGAACATGGTGTCGGGCGCTATTTAGGCTTGGAAACCATCACCGCGCTGGGGGCGCCGCATGCTTGCGTGGCGCTGGAATACGCCGAAAGCGCCAAGCTGTATCTGCCGGTGGAAAACATCGAACTGCTGTCACGCTATGGCCACGAGGATGGCTTGCTGGACCGGCTGGGCGGCGGCGCGTGGCAGGCCAAAAAGGCCAAGCTGAAACAACGCATCCGCGATATCGCCGACAAGCTGATGCGCATCGCCGCCGAACGCGCGTTGCGCCACGCCCCGATCCTAGAGGCCCCGCATTCGATCTGGGAGGCCTTTGCCGCCCGCTTTCCCTATACCGAAACCGAAGATCAGTTGTCTGCGATTGCCGATGTCATCGCCGATCTGGAAAAAGGCAGCCCGATGGACCGCCTG
>JANPLZ010000111.1:0-22542 GCA_031422555.1 Cypionkella sp.
GGGCCTTTCGGACACGCATCTGGGCATGATTTTGCTGTATACGGCGGTAAATATCAGTCTGGCGGTCTGGCTGCTGAAGGGGTTTATCGACGAGATACCGCGCGAATACGAAGAGGCGGCGTTGATTGACGGCTATACCCGATTTCAGGCCTTTACCAAAGTGGTGCTACCGCAGGCGGCGACGGGGATCGCTTCGACCGCGATATTCTGTCTGATTTTTGCCTGGAACGAATACGCTTTTGCGGTGCTGCTAACCTCGGGGAATGCGCAAACCGCACCACCGTTTATTCCAACCATCATTGGCATCGGCGGTCTGGATTGGCCGGCCGTGGCGGCGGGGGCCACGATATTCCTGATGCCGGTGATGATCTTTACCATCATGTTGCGCAAGCACTTGCTGCGAGGCATCACATTCGGGGCGGTGCGCAAATGAGCGGGTTTATCACTGGTTTGATGCACTTGCGCCGTGGCCCCTGGGAAATTGTCGCCACCATATTCATAGCGCTTGGCGTGTTCATGTTGATGCAGCCGTTTGCGCTGTGGATGTTCACATGGTCGTTCGCAGTCACTTTGATCGGCACGGTGATGTTCATCATCGTCAGCCATTTTCCGGAATAAGCGCATGGCCGAAATAGTAATCAAAAACATCCGCAAGGAATTCGGCGCGTTTACCGCCGTCAAATCCTCCAGTTTTACGATCGAAGACGGCGAATTCTTTATGCTGCTGGGGCCGTCGGGCTGCGGCAAGACCACCACATTGCGGATGATCGCGGGCTTGGAATTACCAACGTCGGGCGAGATTTGGATTGACGGCGAAGAGGTGGCGCAAAAGCCCGCCAGCAAACGCGACATCGCTTTCGTGTTCCAGATGTTCGCGCTGTATCCGCATCTGAACGTGCGCGGCAACATCAGCTATCCGTTGATCAGCCAAGGCATGCCAAAGGATCAAGTGCGTGCCAAAGTGGCCGAAGTGGCGGCGATTTTGGGCATCGAAGGCATTCTTGATCGCCCCGTCGGCGGATTGTCGGGGGGGGATCGTCAACGCGTGGCATTGGGCCGCGCCATCGTGCGCAATCCAAAGGCGTTCATGATGGATGAGCCGTTGGGCGCGCTGGACGCCGAATTTCGTGAACATATGGCGGTGGAATTGCGGGCGCTGCATGACCGGATGGGCGCCACCACGGTTTACGTGACGCATGATCAGCTGGAGGCCATGCAGATGGGCGACAAGATCGTGGTGATGAACCACGGGGTGATTGAACAGTTTGGGCGCCCGCAAGACATCTACGACCGCCCCGAGACGATGTTTGTCGCCGAATTCATTGGCAGCCCCTGCATGAATTTCCTGCGCTTTGATGGCCGGGTGCGCCCGGATGAAACCGTCGTGCGGTTGGGCGATACCGATCACGCGGTGCCGCGTCAGACCGAGGATGTGGGCGGCAAGCTGGTGTTTGGCGTGCGGCCTGAACATATCACGCTGGACGATGCGGCAGGATATCGCGGGCGGATACTGGCCACGGAATACCTTGGCACCACCCAGATTGTGACGATTGAAACCGGCAACGGGGTGCTAAAAGCCCGTATTCCATCGGGTCAGGTGGCGCGGGCGGGGGAAACGGTCGGGCTGCGGTTTGACGCATCGACCATAACGCTGTTTGCCGAAAATACCGGTCGCGCGTTGCGGTCCAGCCTTCACGAGGGGGCACGTCATGGCTGAAGTTACTTTACGGGGCGTTTCCAAAAGTTTTGGGGCAACCAAAGCGTCGGATAACATCACTCTTACGGTGGCGGATGGGTCATTCGTGGTGCTGCTGGGGCCGTCTGGGGCGGGCAAAACCACCTTGCTGCGGTTGATTGCGGGCTTGGAATCGCCCGAGGCCGGTCAGATTACCATTGGTGGGCAAGACGTGGCCAAAATCTCACCGGCCGAACGGGATGTGGCGATGGTGTTTCAGCAATACTCGCTTTATCCGCATCTGACGGTGCGGCAAAATCTTGAATTCCCCCTGAAATCGCCAATGCTGCGCACGCCTGCGCCAGAGATTGCCGCCAAAGTTGCGGCGGTGGCCGAGGTGTTGCGCATCACCCACAAGCTGGACAACAAGGCCACCAACCTGTCGGGCGGCGAGATGCAGCGCGTCGCGATCGGGCGGGCTTTGGTGCGCGACCCCGCGATCTATCTGATGGATGAGCCGCTGTCGTCATTGGACGCCAAACTGCGCGCCGATCTGCGGGTGGAATTAAAACGCGTGCAGGCCGATTTGGGCGCGACAATGTTGTATGTCACGCATGACCAGATCGAAGCGATGACGATGGCCACCCATATTGGCGTGCTGGATCAGGGCAGGCTGGTGCAGTTCGGCAGCCCGCGCGAGATTTATGAAAATCCTGAAACCTTGTATGTCGCGACCCGGCTGGGCCAACCCCGCATCAACACCCTGCCCGCCGATTTGTTTGGTCGTGCGCCAGCCGGGGCGGCGGTGATTGCGTTGCGGCCCGAACATATCCTGCAAGGGCAGGGCATGGAATCGCGGGTGGTGCGGGTGGAACATCTGGGCGATCAAACCCGGCTGCATCTGAAACTGGCGGGGCATGACATCATCACGGTGACCGATGCGCATACCAGACTGGACGTTGGCGACACGTTGGCGATTCAGCCACAGAACCCGCTTTATTTTGACACCGCTGGCACCCGCATTGCGATGAAAGGCTGACCCATGACTCAGTTCATAAATTCCAAAGACACCGCGGTAACCGATGCAATTTCCGGCATTTTGCGCGGGGCAGCGGGGCGGCTGGCGCGGCTGGACGGCTTTCCGCATATCAAAGTGGTGCTGCGCGCCGATTGGGACAAATCGAAGGTGGCGTTGGTGTCGGGCGGGGGGTCGGGGCATGAACCGGCGCATGCGGGTTTTGTCGGGGCGGGGATGTTGACGGCTGCGGTGTGCGGCGATGTGTTCGCCTCGCCTTCGGTCGATGCGGTTCTGGCGGGGATACTGGCTGTGACAGGGCGGGCCGGATGTTTGTTGATCGTGAAAAACTATACCGGCGATCGGCTGAACTTTGGCCTTGCCGCCGAACGGGCGCGGGCGTTCGGGCTAAAGGTGTCGATGGTTATCGTTGATGACGATGTTGCCCTGCCGCATCTGTCGCAGCCGCGCGGTGTGGCGGGCACGCTGTTTGTGCATAAAATCGCGGGGGCTTTGGCCGAAGGTGGTGCTGATCTGGCCACCGTCACTGAAGCTGCAAATCGGGTTATCGCGGGGGTGGTGACGATCGGGATGTCGCTGGATACCTGCACTGTGCCCGGATCGCCCAAGGAATCGCGCATTCCCGCCGGGATGGCAGAATTGGGATTGGGCATTCACGGCGAGCCGGGGGTCGAACAGATTGCCTATACCACCGCGCAAGCGGCGATGGCGCAAGTGGTGGCCCGGTTGCGCCCTGCGCTGGGTGCGGGGCCGCATGTGGCGCTTTTGAACAACCTTGGCGGTGCGACGCAGTTGGAAATGCAAGTGTTGACCGAAGAATTGGCAAAGTCCGAAATCGGGTCGCAGATCAGCCATCTGATTGGTCCGGCGTCGATGATGACATCGCTGGATATGCAGGGGTTCTCGGTGTCTTTGCTGCCGTTGACGCCCGCCGATGCGTCGGCGCTGGCGGCTCCGGTGGCGATGTGCGCCTGGCCGGGCATGGTTGCGATGACGGCTGGCGCGGTGATTGCAGTGCCTGATGGCTTGACCCCGATCAAGCCCACGCCGTCTGCCCATCCGCTGCGCCGTGCGTTGATCAAGCAGTGCTGCGAAATCTTGATTGCCGAAGAAGCGGCGCTGAACGCGCTGGATGCCAAGTCAGGCGATGGCGATACCGGCAGCACCCTTGCCACCGCGTCGCGGGCGCTGATTTCGGCGCTGGACCGGTTGCCCTTGGCCGATCTGACCCAGCTTTATCGCGCGGTTGGCATGGAACTTAGCCAGACGATGGGCGGATCGTCGGGCGTATTGCTGGCGATTTTCTTTGCCGCCGCGGGGGATGCTTCGGGTGGCGGGGCCACTTGGGTGGATGCATTGTCAGAAGGTTTGGCGCGGGTGCAGCAGGTCGGTGGCGCAAAACTTGGTGACCGCACGATGATCGACGCGCTGGAACCTGCGTTGGAGGTGTTGCCGCAGGGCGTGGCCGCAGCCGCCACAGCGGCGCGCATAGGGGCTGATCACACAGCCACGATGCTGCGCTCCCGCGCGGGCAGGTCGGCCTATGTCAACGGCGAGCGGTTGCTGGGCCACAATGATCCGGGGGCCGAGGCTGTGGCGCGGTTGCTGGAACAGCTATAGGGGGCCTGCCATGCCACGGCAGGCGTTCTATTCAAAATAGACAAGTTTGCCCACGGTGTTTGACGCGCCGTCTGGTCCGGCGCAGTTCATTTCGTAGATATTGTCGTTGTTTATCAATTCATGGCCATCGACGAACACGGACGATTTGTTTGATTTTGGGCGGCACCACCCGCCGGTCACACCTGACGAGACGCCGCCGCCTGTTCCCGGCTCGTCTCCGGTGACTTTGTTGGTGCGGCTGGCCATGGTAAACGCCTTTTGGGCGGTAAACTGCGTGTTGGAAATCGTCTTGGTGGACCAATCCAGATCAGAGACAATCATATAGGGGATTGGCACCATCACGCCGCCAATCGGCGTCAGGCACACATCGGGGGCAAGGCAAATGATCATTGCGGACTTGCCGGAATGGCGGGCAGCGGTATTTTCCATGCCTAATCCTCGGGGGGGATGCTAAGAATTTCACCAGTGGCAAAGCGGTGCGGCGCGTCGATGCGGCACCGCCACGTCAGTTGCAGGCAATGATCAGCGGGGCTATCGCTGCGCAAATCTATTTCGACCGTATCCAGCACCATCCGCTGTTGTGCGGTGTCATCGCCATCTGCCTGCAGGCCAAGGGCGACGAAGGGAAGGGCCACGGAAACAACGGGGCTGTGATGCGAAACGCCTGTCACCTCAATCACCTCAACACCTTTGAAGGAATCGGTAAACTGCAACTGCCGGTGCGCTGCATTCCAATAGCGCAAGCTGTAGTCGGCGGGCATGCGCGGTGCGCGGGCAAGCTGCCAGGCCGCATCAAACGTGCCAGCTTCCGCCCGCCGGGGCAGCCAAGTTTTGGCGATGGCGCCAAAGCCATGCACCATCATTGCGGCCAACGGATCGCCTTGCATGAATTCCGCCAACTCGCCAATTTGTGCGGCCAAAATCGGTTGACCATTGGCAAGGCTGGCGCGGTTGGCAAAACCTGTGCCAACCGGATTGAATTGAAACACATCCGGTATGGCGGCATCCGACCCGGGCGCCATTCCGCCATAGGCCAGCGCATAGGTGATTGGCACGGTCTGCACGGGTTCTGGCGGGGTCAGCCGCCAACCGGCAGCCCCTTTTTGCCACTGCGATGGGCCGCGCACATGAAACCCGTATTGCAGCCGATTTGCGACGCGCACCGCCACCGGCCAATCGGTCAGCACCGCGCCGCGCGGGCTGCGGGCATAGGCGTGCAGGATCACATCGGTCGCCGCTTTGCCCGGCGCAATGTCTTGATCATACATGACGGGCGACTGCGTTGGATCGCCCATGAAAATCTCGGTCAAAATCAGATCGGGCGGTGTCGGATCGGCGACAAACACCCCATCATCGCGCCGCCAAAACCGCGCCTTGGCAACGACAACACCGACTTCGGTATCATCGGTGTGCCAATGTTTGAAAAACATGGATGCGATTGGCAAATCAGAGGTCAGATGCATGACAAACAGCCGCCGCGCACCAAGATGCGGGCGGTCAACCCGGCCCGATGCGCTATGTTCAAGATTGCGTTGGACGTCATGCCGCTTACTTCGATTTCGGCAAAAGGAAGGTGAAAGCACACGGCACAAACGTGTGATATATGCCCGAGGCCATCAGGATACGACCCAGAACAATGGCATCCCCTACCAGTCGGTTTACAAAAGGCTCAACAGTATTGTTCATATAGGGCGTGGTCCCCAGATTGAATTTCGGCAGTGGTGCGCCCAACGGAAATGCTGCCGCCATTGTGGCCTTAAGTCTGTCACCCGAAGGCATATTGGGCCCCATGCCTTGCAATTCATCTGCTTGTGATTTGGTCAGTCCGGTGCCGCCAGAAATCTCGTTCACCAAATGCCGGACAAGGCTTGCAACAAAGGCATTTATGGTTCGCGAAGAATCTGCAATCGCCACTATTTGGGCCATCTCGGTCATTGTGTGGTTGGCGACAAGTTTCTGTCGGTTGATGGTATACAGCACTGGCAACGCCGCAAACTTTTTTGCATAGGTCAGCGATTGGCCCCCAAACTCCATTGGTCCCGGACTAATGCCTGCGCCGGGAATGGGTGACGACACCGCGCTGGGCATGGATTTCTCTGCCCATCGCAGCAAATGGGCCAAAAATGGCACCAGCAACGATTTCGACTGCATACTGTTCAGGATCTCGTCTTTGACATGCCGCGCCCGGATGGGCACCGCTCCGGCCGTTGACAACTTACCCTTTGCTTTGACGGCGGTATTGGCATGCAATCCCGCAGCGTTGAACGTCTCGCCTTTCATCACAAGTCCCGGATAGGCCACCCGCGCCGCGATCGCCGCAGAGGATGCCAGCCCGCCACCCAACGAATGACCCGTAATGATCAACCGTTTGTTCCAATTCTTGGCCGCCTCTGCAGCGGCGCGTTTTCCATCGCGAATGGATTTTTCGTATTGCTTGGGGAAGCGGCCCAAGCCTTGGGCAAAGTTCACCGCCCAATCGCCGCGCATTCCGTAAAAAAGCGACGCTGTAACATTCCAGTTGATTTGAATTTCTGCATCACCCCAAAACTGAACGGCGACGTTGATGTGTTCGGTTCCACTTATTCCGGCAAACAAAGATTCTTCGTGCAATCCACTTTTGCGCAGGTCTTGAATTTTTTTGCCGTTAAGGGCTGGCGAAGACGAAAATGACGTGTTCACTGGCGGAAAAGGAATATCCTGATTTGACGCAGGCCAAGGTTTGTCAACAAAAGCATTGCCGGACAACTGCAAAGACATGGCCATTTCGGCAAAATCACTTGCATCAACATCACTGCCCCGAAACACCAGAACGGGCGGACAAAGCGAATTTGCATCCTGCCCCGGCTTGGCTTTTGGCACATATAAAGCGCACCGATATCCGTCAGGATCACTTTCGCGCCACAGTTCTTTCCACGCAGATTTGTTTATGTCCCAATAGGGTTGCAATTCGGCGGGCAGCGATTTTCGCGACGCATCGTAGATATCAAAATTCAACATGCCCGCGTGGCGCAGACAAAGTTCAGAGATGGCGTTGCCTTTTATCGTGGTGGTCACGCTATTTGCCCCACCGCTCGTTTCCCGATTGGTTGCTATTCGTCACCAATTGATCCGCATCCTGCGGAGAGCGTATTTCACCGGCAGCCAGAAAAAATCCGCCGATATCATCTGGAACATCTATCGCCAATACCGCGGAAATTGCCCCAGACGGCGTGGCGTTCACCTGCGGCAGGATTTCGGCTAAGGCCATTTGCATGCCCCAGACAGCGCGCAAGTCTTCGGGGCCGGATGCGTCTTTGTATTGTTCTGCCAAATCTTCGTAATTGGCGATTAAAATCGCCGCTTTATCGGGGTCGGCATTGCGGTAATGGCCCTCTTTGGCCAATCTGAACGCCAATTCACTGGAAATCAAAGTTGCATTTGCGTGCATCTGAAAGAAATTATCATAGAAGTAAGTCGGATCATCCGGTGGTGTTGGGTTAAACCAAGGATCTGCACCGGATTTAAGCAGGAATAACATGGCTTCCAGATTGTCGGGTGATACTGAATAAAGAATTGGCCCGCCCGACCATAACGGACAAGTGGCATCAACCTTGCCACCAGACTGCAGCCACAGCTTCAGAAATTCAGTGCCAAGTTTATAATCAGGAAACCAGACCATCGGTGTGTCCGCCGACATGCGCACCGCATCAAAGGGCATTTCGTTGCCGTTGTAGTTCGGATCAGCGCCTGCCAGAATAAGCGTCTTTGCGGCTTCCAGATTTCTGGATACAACTGCTTGCCGCAATAAACTGTGGCCCGCTTCGGGAAAATCTTTGGCAAAAGGATTTGACCAACTGCGGTTCAACGTATCAAGGCCCAAAGCGCCCAAATCCGAAGTTGGCGGCACTTGTCCTTCGATAATCAGGCGCGCAATGTTCAGGACGTCTGCCGGGGCATCTGGAAACCCTGTTGCCAATTCATTTTCCATCCGGGCAATCCTTTGTTGTTCTGTTGCAGCCAATTCAGTGATGTCTGGCTGCAAAACTGGCGCGGCGGGCGGGGATTGATTTGAAACAAATATAAAAAGCCCCAGCCCAATCACTGCGCAAAAGCTGATTCCAAACACTATTGCGCGCGGCCCGCCTGGCATCAGTTGATCTTTACGATATCTGCAAGCAACGTGATCAGCTTGTCTGCTGTTACTTGGATGGTCTTGCCGTTCACCGATATTGTGCCGTTCGATTCCATCACGATGCGCGATTGTCCACAGTTAAGGGTAATGCGGTCACCGGCCGATATCTCAATTTCCTGTTTTACATCAACGCGGTAGCTTTTCTTGACATCAGTGGTTTTGTTGCCGGTGACATTTTCATCGTGATTGTCACCGATTGTCTGGGTCTTGTTACGCTCTACGGCGATGGTCAGATCCCCAACTCCGGGGCTGGAGCCGATGGCGCCAAACCGCGCAGGAATGGTCGGCAGACCTTCGGGGCGATCAGTTGCGCCCGTCGGAGTTATCGAATTCTTGTTGCCCGGCCCGACCCGCAAATCCATGTTTCCGTCAACAACCTGCAGAAAGTTATTCTCAATCTCGCTGGCCTTGTCGTGGCCCACGCTTTCGACTTTGTTGACGTTTACCCGTTCGGACTGGTTATGCTCGATCTTGGTGTTGCGGTCTTTTTGGCCATGGATGTATATCTCTTCGTTGTCCTTGGCGTCTTCAAAGCGCACCTCGTTAAAGCCGGTGCCTTGATGGGTTTGCGATTTGAAGGTGCTGCGGGTTTTGTGGTTGGGCAAAGGGTAGGGAACCGGGTTTGACCCATTGTAGACACAGCCCGTCACCAGCGGCTTGTCGGGATCACCTTCCAGAAATTCGACCACAACCTCCATGCCGATCCGCGGGATCACCATGCCGCCCCAGCCTTTTCCGGCCCAGTTCTGGCTGACCCGGCACCGCATCGAATGGGCGTTGTCCAAATCCCAATGAAACCGCACCAGAATACGGCCATACTGGTCGCAATCAATTTCGCCTTCGCCCACAACAACAGCGGTTTGCGGACCTTGCACGATGGGCAGCGGCGTTTTGCGCCGGGGTGCTAAGGGTTGGGTGGCAGGCATCAGCACGTATTGCGCGGTGTAGGCCGGGCTTTGATCTTGGGTGCCGGAATGAAAGGTTTCGCCGCGATAGGTATGCGTGGCTGACAGGCACAAAAACTGTGCCCCGGCCGCATCCGCAACCGGATCGCCCGACAGCGTGACCCGCAGACCGGACGACAGCGTGGCAATATCACCTTCGGCCTGAATGCGGGCATCCTGGCCGCGTTCTTGCCGTGTGCGCAGGCCCACCACAGCCTTGCCGCGATCAAGATCAAGATAGTCACCCGGGTAGTCAAAGCTTTCGATCAATCCTTGCGCGTGGCTGGCTGTTCCGATCTGGTCCACCGCCATCGCGGCAGGCGGTGTTTTGAAATTCCAGTCGGTCAGGCGCACGGCCCCGGTGGTCACGCCGCGCCGCTGCCGCCAATCCCAGAAATGTTCGAAGTCATTGGGGTGATGGCCTTCATAAATCTTGTAATCCCGCGCGCCGATAAGGCCGTGGCTTTCAAGGGCGTCCGTCAACACCAGACTATGGCTGCCCGCCGCATGGACGAAATGATGGCTGATGCCAAACCGCTCCATCAGGCGGCAGGCAAAGGCCAGATCGGATTCGCGATATTGCACGGTGTATTCCAACACCGGGTAACTGCCGGTCAGTCGGTTTTCCACCGCCGGATGGCCCAGACCACCATAGGGTTGCAACAACTGCGCCAAAATCTCGACAACAGATTTGTTGTGAAAGATTCGTTGGTTGCGGCGCAAGCCTGCAAGCCAGAACCATGGGCGCAAGGTGAAAAGATAGTGATAACCGTCCTTGGATGCGCCCACCCATTCGGCCTGCTCTATGATGCCGTCATAGTGCCGGTCGCCTTGGGGTGTTTTGATTGTAAAGGTGGCATGCGTGCCAAGCAGCTTGTCGAAATCCACCGACCCATCGGTTGACAGTGCTTCGACATGGTATTCGAACAAATCATTCAGGCGGTCCGTGCCCGAAAACCGCAGCAAGACCAACACATCCGGGCCCAATGCCGTGCTAAGCTGTGCGCGTCTGGTATCCTGACGAAACGGGCTGTTCATCGCAATGACACTCACCTGACCACTTACTCAACTTATAAGGTAACGCAGTTTATTATGGCTGCAAGTCTATATCCGGCGTGTGACGATCTTGTGGTGATCAAAATGTGTTGGCGGCGGCGCTGCGCCAAGATCGCAAATCTCAGCGGCCCGCCGGGTTGGTCCGGTGGGATTGCGGCGGCCGTCGCGCCGCGTATCCCTATCGCTCTGCTTGATGAATTGCAGAACTGAAGGGCTGATCAGGCCAGCGCAAACAGCAGCAAAGCACGAATCGACGTCAGGTCTTGCCCATGCAGCTTCAACTTACTAACGGCCGGGGTCCACCGCCCGTTATCGACGCAAAGCACCGACGCGTCGTTATGTTTCAACAGCCCGATTATGGTATCTGCGATGATGTGGCTGGCCAAAGGGCCAAGGCGCTGGCCATTCGGTTGTTGCTGCTGCGCTTCGCACAAACAATACAGCCAGGCCGGTGTATGGGTATCAAACTCCCGCGCGGCGGGATCGGTGCGCAATTCGGCGGGCAGGGCGGATGTTATAGCCGAAGGCTTTAGCGGCTCCAGCCCATAGGCGCGCGCAAGATCCTGGCCAAACGACAACCGACGATGAAATCCCCGGATCAGATTGCGAAAAAAGATCGAACCATGTTCCAGCATAGCGCCATTTGCCATCACGTTCAGCATGTCATGCGCGAAAGTCATATCAATGGCATCCGCGCCCAATTGATCATCGGCTGGCGGGCGGGTCAGCCGGTTCCAATCCGCAATCCAATGATCGGGAAGCTGGGTTAAGCCGGAAAACGGCGCCATGCCCCCTTTTGAGGTAAAGGCGAATAACTCGGCCAGTTTGGCATGATCGCGAAGCCCGCTGCCGATGCCAAAATTGGCATTGAAGTCATAGGTGGGGCTGACCATCGAATGACCAAAGCGGAACGCAGCGGTGGTAAACTCCATCGGCACCCGGTTTGGCAAATCAAGCCGTGGCGGCTTGGCCAGCACCGATGCCAGCACGCCGGGGGCCAGCAGATTTGCCAGATAGTCATACACCACACACCATTGGTAGTGATGGGTGACCAACTTGCGCGCAGCTTTGAAACAGGTGGCAGGATCGCGATTGTCCCGGTGCAGCACATCGACGGCTTTGTTGTGCAACAGCATCAGGGCAAGGTGCAGCTGACTAAGGATCAGGTTTTCATCATTGCGCCGGTCCGCAATCAGGGCTTGCCCTTCCTTGCGCAAAAGGTCCGATGCCCCCCCAATTGGGTGATCAACCCGCCCCAGAAACTTCGTCTGTTCCTTGATGACGTCGTCGTCCACCCGAAACGCCCGTTCCAGCCGAAAGCGCATGCCATCGGCGCGATACATTGCCCTGACGGCAAGATCGTCACTTTGCGGGCCATCGGCATAAAGGCTGTCCAGCGTCAGCGGCGCGCCATGTTCGTTCAGGATGCAGTCCAGTATCTTGCCGACATTTTCCGCGCGTCCCGGTTTGCCCAAGCCCGGCGGATTGCCCGCGTTGGCGGTGATCACTGCAACGGGCGCGATTTCGGCCGCTTCGGCAGCCAAACCGCCGACGGGGGCAGAAATGTCGTGATTCACGAACTGGCCAAAATAGGTGTAGACCGGGGCCAAGGCCATTTTTAGCGGTTTGGGATGGGTAAGACCGCGGTAAACTTTCTCAAACGCTTTCAGCCGCTCAAGCGTGTCTTCTGGCGATGTGTTTGGAAACAGCCCGGCGTTCGGATCATTGGCAAGGGTCGTGAAAAGATAGCCGTAAGACGATCTGCGGGGGCCGTATCCGGTTGCGTCTGGTGGGGCATCTGTCCCGACATTTTGGCCGGAAAGGCTGTGGTCGCTGTCAATTATGGGCATCAAATTCTCCCTTTTTCGGTGACTGGCCGTTAAAATGGTTCAAAAATATCGTCTGGTCCAAGGTGTAACCCGGCAAAAGATTTGCCCGTCAGGCGTTCAAATCGGGCGGCTGCAATGCGCCCACCCATCGCACATAACCCCGGAACCATCACCCGAACCGTTGGCAGCGGATCGGAGGTCAGGGTCAGGTCAATCACCATTGCGCGGTGGCCGATCGCGTGCAGGGTTTGCAAAATCAGTGGCAGCGTTACTTCGGGCGCACTGGCGGCGGCAACCTGCGCCGCGGGTTGAAACTGCCGCATGGTTTGAATAGAGGCCCGAGAGATCCAGTCGACAACCCCGGAATCGGCGGCCCCCATCGCTTGGGTCATCGCGGTTTCGGTTTGGATCATTTCGGTCAAAGCCGCCAAAGCCGCCTCGGCCCGGGTCAGCCGCGCTGCCGAGCCGATGGCAATCGCACTGCCATTTTGAAAGAATGAAAAGGCAACAACCACCGGCACGCCAATATCCGTGGTTACATCCAACAACCGCGTTTGCCGCTGCCGCCCCAACAGCCACCAACACAACCGGGGCTGTAATTGATCCATCACATCAATGGCGATGGCGGGGTGTGCCTGTCCGCCATACCACCAAAGTGCCACCGCGTCGCGTTCGATACATTCCAGCAAGGCGCGGAAAATGGCATCTTCCCGGTCGGCCCCTGTTGCACATCCGGTCGAATTTGCGTCCGTCAGCAGCGCCTCGCCATGATGGGCAGCAAAATCAAGATAGACCGATTGCGCCAGCACCGGCACCGCGTGGCCGTCCAGCAAGTCTTGGGCGATCACCATCGCGGGGCTGCCGCCCTGGCCTGCCGCCGCTGCGGCGTCAGGATGATTTTGCGCCAGACTGGCCCGCAATTCCAACGCCTCGGCGGCGGCGGTCAGCAGTGTGTGGTGCAAACTGGTGCCCCGGCCGGCGGGCAGCCGGGGGTGCAACCCGGTGGCCCCGTCCCATTTTGGCACCGCCACGGCCATGAAAATCGGCGCATCGGGTGTTTGCAACGGCATGACCTGAAAATCATCCGCGAGGCTTTGGATCAAATTGGCAAGGGTATCGGCCAAGGGTTGCATCATCGCTATGATCAAGACCCTGTCCGCCCTTGCAATCAAGACCGAAATTGCGGGCTTTGGGCGCATTTCACGGTCGTTTCACGCGGGGCGTTCAAAGTGGCAACACTGGCGGGGCACAGATTGTCGGCCGCGCAATTACAGGAGCGAAAATGGAATTTTACAAACTTAAATCAAACGCCATTGTCGATAACGCCCTGACCGGCAAGGCCATCATTAAGGTCAGCAAAAGCGTCAACCAGAACACGCCGGGATCGGAATGGGACAAGTTCAGCCAGAATACCCGCAAATGGCTGAAAGATAACGGCTATGTTTATCCTGGCACCGCAGATGGCATGGCACCGCCGGATATCGAACTTGTGGTGGTTTGCGACACTGCCACGAAAATTCATGTGCGCGTGCCGTATATTGGCGATCTGGAAAATACCCCGGTGCAGCAAGACGAACCCAGCTATGGCAACAGCTTTCCGGCCTTTCTTGCCCGGTATTTCATTCGTCGTTGCCGATAAGGGTCAGTGAATCATCCTTGGTTGCCAGTTGGCGGGCAAGGGTGATGCCCTGTTCAAAACTGCGGCGGCCGTCGTTCCACACAATCGGCATGGTGTCGCGCAACCACAGATCAAGATCCCTAAGCGTGGCCGGGCTGCCGCCCTCCCATTGTGGTGCGGTCAGGGTGCAAAAGGATCGGTAAGCTGCAATGGCCTGATCCGCCTGTCCCAGTTGTGCATAGGCGGCGGCGGCCCAGACCATCAAATCGGGGAACACATCCGGGCATTTTTGCACCGTCGCAACAGTGGCTTGGAAATCGCCGTCCAGATAGTGGATCGCCGCCAGATAGCCGGTGAAATATTCGGGGTAGATCGGGTTAAGGGTCAGCGCCAACGCCGACCAGCGCCGCGCATCGGGCAGATGGCCCATAAACGCCATCCCCATCGCCGCCGCGATCAGGGTTTCGGTGTCATATGGGTTCAGATCGACCGCAAGGCGAAAGTGTGAATTCGCGCGCTCAATGGACCCGGCAATCAGCCAACTCCACGCCATGCTGATGTGGCAGCGCGAGTCGAACGGATCAAGGGCGATGGCGGTTTGCGCGTGTTTGAAGGCCGCTTTGCAATCGTCTTTGCGCGCCAGATAGCCCGGGCGCACCATGGACCGGGTGTTCAGAATCGCCGCCAGACTGGCGTGACCGCATGCCAGCCCTGGGTCCAGTTCTATCGCTTGGGTGAAAAGTGCGGCTGCGGCATCGTCGGCCTCGGCGTTCCAAAGCCGCGACAACTGGTGCCCTTTCAACCAAAGATCATAGGCCGGCGGGCTGCCCGGTATCGCGCGGGCATAGCGCAGCAGCGAGATGTAATTTACCTGCGATGCCAAATGCGCCGCCAAGGCGCCCGCTATGCTGGAGCTAAGTTCCTGCAGGTCATTTTCCGCAATAGGATAGACGTTTGACCAAACTTCGATGCCATCGTGGCAGTCGATCATTGTGACAAACAATTTGCTGACAGGCGCGCGCCAATCCAGCACACAATCCACCGCGAAATCTGCGCCGATGTCGCGGCCAAGGGCTGTGTAATCCATGGCTGTGTCGGATGTATACCCTTTGCTGGGCCACGGGATAACAATCCAACAGCGAAACCGCGACAGACAGGCTTTGGCGAGATAGGCAAAGCCTTCGCCCAGATAGTCTTTGCTGGTATCACCGTAGCGGGTCAGCGGCGGGCGAATGGTAATTTTGGGCGGTCCGCGACGCAAAGCGCCCGGAGCGTAAAAGGCGGTGATTGCGGCAGGTTCGGGACGGTGAATGCGAATATCGCCGCGTTTTACCGCCACCAGCAGATTGTTGGACTCCTCGCTTGGTTCGCTGTCCAACTCTTCGGCCAGCGCTCGGTCAAGCTGGGCGTATTGGCGCAGTGCTGCCGCCTGATCCCCGCGCGCGGCGTGAAAACGCATCAAAAACTGATGGGCCAATTCGTGGCTGGGTTCAATTCGCACCAATTCTTCGGCCACGCGCGCATCAACAAAATCATTGCCCCGCATCAGGGCTTCTAACTGATCCGTCAACATCTTGGTCAACTTTGATCGTAAATGCGACCTCTCAACCTGCACCCAAGCCTCAAACACCGGGGCGTTGGGCAAATGCGATCCGAAAAGTTCCCCTTTCCACAAGGCGGCGGCTTGCAGCTTGGCCTCGGGCATTGTGGTGCTGGTATTGATCAGGTCGCGCAAGATTCTGGCATCGACGTCAAAAGCATCGGGCTGCAAGGCCACGACAAACCGGTTGGCAATCACCGCCTGATCGGCCCCGGGACCCAACACCTCGCGCAGTTCTTTCAGCGATTGGCGCAAACTGCCGCGCGCCAGCTCTTCCGGGGCCGGATCCCACAACAGCGACGCCAACTGTTCGCGGTTCACCTCCAAAGTCGGGCTAAGGGCCAGCAATCCCAGCAGGCATTTGGCTTTGCGGGTGCGGAATTCAATGTCCCGGCCGGTTGTCAGATCAACAACGCGGCACCCCCCCAAAAGCTCTATTCGGTAAAACGGCGTCATATGATGCCTTTGCACTCTGTAATGCAGACAGGATGCGCGTGGGATCGTGGGCTTTCAACACAAATTTATGCCGTGCGCGCAGGCGCTGCCGCTGCAGGCAGGGTTGCGGCAATGATCACGCCAACCAAAATGCACGCCGCCCCCACGCCACGCGCAAAACTCAGGCTTTCGCCCAAAAAAACCATCGCGGTCAGGCTGCCGAAGACGGCTTCTGCGCTTATGATCACCGCGGCGCAGGCGGGGGGGATATGTTGCTGGGCGGTGGCGTTCAGCATATCAGCGAACCCCTTGGACATTGCCCCCAGAAGGATGATCTCTGGCCACGCTGCCAACACCGCTGCGGGCGCTGGCAGCCCATAGGTCAGGGCGGACAAGCACAGGCAGATTGCCCCGCAGACCACCAGTTGCGTGATCGTGATAAAGATCGGACGGCGATACTGCATGACGTATTTCCCCAAGAACAGCGTCCAGAATGCAAAAGCCAACGCCGCAATCAGTGCGAGGCCGTCACCAAAAGACAGTCCGGCCCAGTTGCCGCCCGCCATCAAAAAGACCCCCAGCAGGGTGCATATACAAGCCAGCCATATCATTGGCGGTGGGCGCTGGGCAAAGCAGACCCAGCCGATAATGGGTGTCATCGCAGCGGCGGTGTTGGCCAAAAATCCGGCATTGGTGACCGAGGTATGGCCATAGCCAAACTGCATGACAACCGACGCCAAGGTGAACAACCCCGCGACGATGATCACCAGTGGCAGCGACCCCGCGGTCGCGGGCCGGTCCTTGCGCTGTTCGCGCTGCAAAACCGGCCACAACACCACCGCGCCGACAAATGACGTCAGGCCCGCCGCCGAAAAGCCGTCCAGATGATCCAGAATGGTTTTTTGCGACACATTGCCCAAGCCCCAGGCGAGGGCTGCCAACAAAGCCACCGCATTGGCGCGCGCCGGCGTCATGGGGTGGCCACGGCAGTTGCGGCTTCGTCATCGGGCGACAGGATCAACCGATGCCGCGCAATCGTGGCATAGTAAATCCCGCCGACGGCCAGCCAGACCATCACCCAGAACGATCCTTGCAGAAACAGGCTGTCCTGAATTTGGCACACCAAAGTGATCGTGCAGATTGCAATCGTCAGCCATGCCCCAAAACGCCCCAGCGGGCTGCGATACGGGCGGGGGATATCGGGGTGGTTTCGGCGCAAGGCCAGAAAGGCAGCCGCCCGCGACAGATATGACAGCATCGCGCCGAACACCGCCATGTTCAGCAGAACGCTGCCGATCAGCGCCCCTGCGTCCCGTTGGCCCAAAGTGGCAGACAGGCCCAGCATGATCGCAAGCCCCATCGCCGATCCGGTCAGCATCGCCAAAACCGGGGTTTTGTTGCGGCCATTGGTCAAAGACAGGATGCCGGGCAAATAGCCCGACCGGGACAGGGCAAAAATCTGGCGGCCTTGCGCAAACAAGATGGCGTGGAAACTGGCAACCAGCCCCGACAAGGCGATGACGCCCAGAATATCCGCGCTGAGACCGCCAAAGATGGCGCGAAAGCCGTCCAGAACCGGCTCTCCTGACCGCGCCAGCGCGTGCGATCCCACACCTTCAACCGCCGGGTTGATCAGCACGATGAACAAGGCGGTCAAAATCAGCGTCGCCATCGCCAGCAAGATACCGCGCGGCATGTCGCGCACCGGGTCGATGGATTCCTCGGCGGCCATCGGCAGTTCTTCGATGGCCAGATAAAGCCAGACCGCGAACGGCAGCGCGGCGAACACGCCCGCCCAACCCATCGGCAAAAACGCGCCGTTGCCATCGGGCAATTCTGATCCGTCAGCCGCGATGTTCATCGCCCAGCGTGCGAAATCGACATATGGCAGCGCCGCCGCACAAAAGAACAACAGCACAATCAGCGACATCAACGTCACGATCAGCGTGATGCGAAAGGTCAACGCGACGCCCAGCATGTTCAGCGCCAGAAACACCGCATAGGTGCCGACCCACCACACCGGCTCGGGCACTGCGGGTCCAAAAATCGCCCCCAGATAGGCGCCGATGAAATAGCAGATCACCGCGGGCGTCAGAACATATTCGATATGTTCACACAGGCCCGACGCAAACCCCCAGAACGGCCCCAGCGCGAACCGCGCAAACGGGTAAGAGCCGCCATTGAACGGCAGGGCTGCGCTCATCTCGGCGATGCAGAACGAAAGCGCCAGAAACATCACCGCCATGATACCGCCAGCGATCAGCATGCCGCCCCAGCCGCCCGCCGCAAGGCCAAGGTTCCAACCGGAAAAATGCCCGGAAATCACCGCCCCGACGCCCAGCGCCCACAGCGACCATATCCCGGCATAGCGCCGCAATCCGCGTCGTTCAAAATAGGCGGGCGCCACCTTTATATAGGTCGCCTTCAAGGTGCCGGGTTTGGGGGGCGTATGGTTGGTCATTGCAATGCCTCGCCTGAAATCAAAGATCAAATCTGATGATGCTGATCTGGCGGCGGGTGGCGTGAATGCAGCGTGAGGCGGGCGTGATGTGCCATGCCGGCAAAATGCGGACGGCCGGGCGGCTTTGATTTTCTGATGCGCGGGTGGCAGAAAATCCCGGAGCAATCACGGTGGAATAACGCCAGCGGGTGCTGATGGATCTTACTGATCCGGTCATTGCGGCCGCTGCCTCGTTGCTGTGGACCTCCGGGCCGGATTGGCACCGATTGTAAATTTAATGGAGAATAAAATGAAAAAGTCTGTTTTTGGCATGGTCGTGGGCGCATTGCTTGCCTTTGGATCGCCCGCGTTGGCGACCCCTGCAAATGTTGTTGACCTTTACAATTCCTGTCACGCCGACGGCGCGGCAGAAGCCGCATTGCCCGAATGCGTTTTGCTGCAAGAAAACATCACCGCAGCGGTTCAAGATTGCATGGCGTCGCCCGAATCCAAATCTGTCGGGGCCAAAAGTGCGCATGGTTACAAGGCACGGTATCTGATCTGCCAGGCATCCGCGCGGCAGCAGTTTGGCACTGTTGGCCATTAAAGCGGTTTCGATTGGCCGCTGGCATCACGTCAAAGGGCGATGTGCGACTGTGCCGCGCCCTTTGATCCACAGCTTTTTTCCTTTTGCCGCCGTTTCAGAAAGGGCATTTCAATGACACATATTTCCATTCAAGATTTTGACCGCCATCAGCACCTGGCTGATAAGATGCTGAAAACCCTGTTTGAAACCGAATTGAAAATGCGGGCTGCCCATCAGTCGCATCTGGGTTATCCGTATAATCTGTCGTTTCAGCCGACGGTTCCGGCAGGGCTGCATCAGTTCTTGATCAACAATCTGGGCGATCCTTATGTCGGGTCGCATTATGCCTCTGAAGTGTGCCAGTTGGAACGGGAGGCCATTGGCTGGCTGATGCATCTGTGGGGCTGCGATGATCCGTCCGAATACTGGGGGTCTATCGGGGCAAGCGGCACCGAAGGCAATATCTGGGGCATTTATCTGGGCCGCGAGGCGTTGCCCGATGCGGTGTTGCTGCACAGTGCTGACGCGCATTATTCGATTCCCAAAGCCGCCCGGCTGCAGCGGATAGAGGCAATCGAAGTGGCCTCCACACCAAATGGCGAAATGGATTTGGCGGCGCTTGCGCAAACCATCGCGGCCCGACCCGGCAAGCCGGTTATTCTGGTGCTGACCTGTGGCACCACCATGAAAGGCGCGCATGACGATATTGCCGGGGCAATTGCTGCGTTGCAGGCGGCGGGCGTTGGGCCGGATCGCCGCTATGTTCATCTGGATGGCGCGTTGAACGCGATGGTGGTGCCGTTTTTGCAAGCAGCACCACTTTGCATTTTGCCGAACTTTGGGCTGGGCATCGACAGCATTTCAACTTCGGGCCACAAGATGATCGGCACGCCGATGCCGTGCGGGGCCCTGGTCTGCCGCAAACTGCATATCGACCGGATCGCGCGGAACATCGCCTATCTGAAATCCAACGACACCACGCTGATGGGGTCGCGCAACGGCCATGCGGTGCTGGCGATTTGGACGCGGTTGTTTGGCCACGCCTATGATGGCTATGCCCGCGACGCGCAAAACTGTGCAATGCGGTCCCAAGGTTTGGCGGCGACACTGGCCAATCTGGGCGCGCGGGTTTTGTGCAACCCGCATTCCCTGACCGTGGTGTTCCCAGAACCTGACGCCGAAATTGTCATGCGCTATCAACTTGCCAGCGCTAAAGGCCTTGCGCATGCGATTGTGATGCCGAACGTGACCGACGGTTTGCTGGAAAACTTCGTGACTGATTTTGCTGGTTGGATGCAGCGGCGGGCCAATCTGGCCTGATTTGCCGGGCAACGGTTTACTATGGTTCCAAGGCCATTATCCGGCGCAGGTGTTGCGCCGCGCCGGGGAAGGCCGAAGATTCCTGTGCGCGCCAACCTTGCGACTGGCGCTGGACGATTGCGCGGCAACAGACTATGACCCAAAGTCGAATTGGCCGCTGTAACCGCCTGCTTTGCCCCTTAAATTTCAGTGTTACAGCCTTATATACCATTCTTTGTGGGGAACATGTTTGTGTCATCCTTCTTTAGATTTCATCGCATCGTTGCTTTGATCGTGCTGATCGCGGCGGCCATTTGGATTGGCACCGGCGAATTTGCGTCGGTAGGCAGCCATTCGGCCCAAGCAGAAGGTGCAACTGCCGAAGCGGCACCGGCCGCAGAAGCCGTGGCTGTGCCACCGGATCAGGCCAGAAAAAACCGCGCCGTGTCGGGACTTGTGCCCGTTTTCACCGATCATTCGCGCAAGATCAAACTGTCGGGGGCCACGCAGCCGGACAAACGTGCGGTTCTGGCGGCGCGGTCGGAAGGTGTGGTGAACGCGCTGTCGCTGACCAAGGGGGCCGCGATTGCCGCCGATCAGGTGGTGATGATGTTGGAAGGCCCCGAAACCGTGGCCCGTGCCAAGATTGCGCAGATTGCGCTGGATCAGCGGATGCGCGAATTGAAGGTGGCCGAAGATTTGTTCAGCCGGGGCAACAAGCCCGAAATTCAGGTGGTGTCGGCCCGGTCAGATCGCGATGCCGCCGAAGCAGAGCTGACGTTGGCCCGCGCCGCCCTTGACCGTCTGCAGCTGAAAGCCCCGTTTGCCGGGCTGGTGGATACGGTTGATGTTGAACTGGGTGAGTGGGTGCAATCCGGCACGCCGGTGGCCACCATCTTGTCACTTGACCCGATCATCGTGCGCGCCGAGGTTAGTGAATTGGACATCGCCAATGTCTCGGCGGGGTCGGTGGCGTTTTTAACGTTGGTCGATGGCACCAAAATGGAGGGCACCGTGCGCTTTGTGGCGCGCGAAGCCTCTGCTGCCACCCGCACCTTTCCGGTGGAAATTGCGCTGCCCAATCCCGGTGCGCTGATCCCTGCAGGCATGACCACCCAAGTTGAATTGCTGGCCCCGGCGGTATCCACCGTCACCGTGCCGCGTTCGGTGATCACCCTGTCGGAAAAAGGCGAGGTTGGGCTGCGGGTGGTCGGAGCCGATAATCTGGCGCGGTTCGTTACGGTGCAGATCATTGATGATACCGAAGCGGGCATGATCGTGGCGGGGGTGCCTGCCGATGTGCGCATTATCGTGGCGGGGCAGGATCTGGTGCGTGACGGCGATCTGGTGGATGTCACCGAAGTGGCCGCAACCGTGGTTGCGCCATGAAAATCGTTGAAATGGCGATTGAAAACGCCCGGCTGACCATCTCGGTTCTGATATTCCTGATGTTGGCCGGCACCATGTCGTATCTGAACATCCCCAAAGAGGCCGAGCCGGACATTCAGATTCCGATCATCTATGTCAGCATGGGCTATGACGGCATTTCGCCCGAAGACAGCGAACGCCTTTTGCTGCGTCCGATGGAAACAGCGTTGAAATCCATCACCGGAATCAAGAAACTTAGCTCGACCGCGTTTCAGGGCGGTGGCAGCGTCTTGATGGAGTTTCAGGCCGGTGCTGATCTGGAAAAAGCGCTGGACGAGGTGCGCACTAAGGTAAGCCAAGCCCGGCGCGAATTGCCGCAAGGTTCGGACGAGCCTTCGGTGAACGAGGTCAATATTTCCGAATTCCCGGTGCTGGTGGTGACGCTGTCGGGCGATGTGCCGGAACGGGTGCTGGCGGCGGCTGGCCGGGCCTTGCGTGACCGGATCGAGGAATTGCCGGGCGTGCTGGATGCATCCTTGCAAGGGGTGCGCGATGATCTGGTCGAAGTGATCATTGATCCGTCAAAACTGGCGTCTTACGGGCTGCAACCGGATGTTTTGATCGGCGGGTTTGCCGCCAACAATCAACTGGTTGCTGCAGGGTCACTGGAAGGTGCCGAGGGTCGTTATGCCATCAAAGTGCCGTCCCTGATTGAAACGGCCGAAGACGTGGCGAATTTGCCGATCATTTCCAACGGCACGGCCGTCGTGCGCGCGCGTGATCTGGCCGAAATACGCCCAACCTACAAAGACGCGCAAACCATCACCCGGCTGAACGGCGAACCTGCCGTGGCCATCGAAGTGTC
>JANPLZ010000112.1:0-6552 GCA_031422555.1 Cypionkella sp.
ACATAAACCCCAGTTCCAGCCGCGCCTCGTCGGACATCATATCCATGCCCCAGGGCGGCTCGAACGTCATCGCGACGTTGACGTGTTTGACGCCCGCCAAAGGTTCTATCGCATCCGCCACCCAGCCCGGCATCTCACCGGCCACCGGGCAGCCGGGGGCGGTCAGGGTCATCACAATCTCGACTTCGTTTTCGGCACTGATTTCAACGGTATAGACCAGTCCCAGATCATAGACATTGACCGGGATTTCCGGGTCAAACACCGTGCGGCACGCCTCGACGACCTGATCATACAAGGGATGATCGGTGGTGGAGGGGCGGATCAGGGGCGTGCCCTCAATCTTGTCCTGCGGCTGGTTCATGGCGCTCTCATCTGGTTGTTGAGCGATTATATAGGGAATTGCGCGCAAAGGTCCAGTGGCGCTGCAAGGGGTGCGGGCAAACGCGGGTGCCCCTTGCGCCAAAGGCCGGGATCAGAACGGAATTTCGTCGTCCATATCCGATCGCCCGCCGCCGCCCGCAGCGCCACCACCCGAGGTGCCGCCGCCGCCTGACGCGCCGCCGCGATAACCGCCGCCGCCCGATCCGCCGCCCTGATCTTCATAGCCACCGCGGTCGTCATATCCGCCGCCGCTGCCGCCCGATGCGCCACCTGATCCGCCGCCATCACGCCCGCCCAGCAAGGTCAATTCACCGCGGAACTGGCGCAGCACAACTTCGGTGGTAAAGCGGTCGGCCCCCGACTGATCTTGCCATTTGCGGGTTTCCAACTGACCTTCGATATACACGGTCGAGCCTTTTTTCAGATATTGCTCGGCGATTTTGCCCAAGGCTTCGTTGAAAATCGCCACCCGGTGCCATTCGGTGCGCTCTTTACGCTCTCCGCTGGCTTTGTCGCGCCAGGTCTCGGATGTGGCGATGTTCAGCGACACCACTTTGCCGCCATTGGGAAAGCTGCGCACTTCGGGATCACGGCCCAGATTTCCGACGATAATAACCTTGTTGACCGATCCAGCCATCACACTCTCCCTGATTCCGCTTGGTCCCGACAGCCTCGTCGGGATTGGGTAACAAAAGCTATAGACGCGTGGCTTTGTGGCCGCAACGGGCCTGTATTGGCGCGGGGATCGCCCCCGTAAGGTGGCAAAGCCTTGCCGATGCGGGGGCAGCACTGGCGAAGATGAAGAAACCCGCTATAGTCGGGGTCGAATTGCAGCGGAATCGTTCATGCGCCCAGTGTCCTCAATTTTGCTTTGTGCCGCCGCGTTTGGCCTGATGCTGGGCAGTGTCGATTTTGCAGGTGCCGAAGGGCTACGGCTATCAGGGTCTAAAAAGAACCGCGCATCGCTGTTCAAATCGCAAACATCCTTGCTGGATGGGCGGTTGGCCAAGCAATATGACGGCTCAAAACGCCTGCGGCCTGATTTCAAGAAAGACGATGCGTCATCGGCCGAGTCGACCTCGCGCAGCTATAGCGGCAAATACAAGGGCGCCTACCTTGAATTGGCGCGGGCAGCGGCGCGCAAACATGGCGTGCCCGAAGAGTTGTTCTTGCGACTGGTGCAGCAGGAATCGGGGTGGAATCCCGGGGCGGTGTCGAACAAGGGCGCAACCGGGCTGGCGCAACTGATGCCCGGCACCGCCGCCAGGCTGGGGGTTGACCCCACCGTTCCTGAACAAAACCTTGAAGGCGGCGCGCGGTATCTGCGGATGATGTATGATAAATTCGGCTCGTGGCGGCTGGCCTTGGCGGCCTATAACGCAGGGCCGGGGGCGGTTGAAAAATACGACGGCATCCCGCCCTACACCGAGACCAAGAACTATGTCGTGGCCATTCTGGGCTAAGGGCGGCTTGGGGGGGTACGCGGTAGCAATCAACCTTAGCTAAGCCTTGCAATCATCTGTTTTGAAACAAGAAATGCCTCCGGCGGGGATATTTTTGAACAGAGGAAGTCACGCGCTATTTCTGTTCAAAAATACCCCCGCCAGAGGCATCAAAAGTTGCTACCGCACCGTCATTCCGCCGCCATCTTGATCACCGGCTCCATCGAGGCCAGAATTTCATCAGACAGATGGCATTTTACCTGATGCCCGCCCGCCAGCGTGCGCATGGGGGGCATTTCGATATCGCACAGACCGTTTGGCACTTGGGATTTCCACCGGCACCGGGTCTGGAACGGGCAACCGGGCGGCGGGTTCATCGCCGAGGGGATATCGCCTTCCAGCACAATGCGTTTGCGGATCACCCGTGTGTCGGCAATCGGCACGGCCGACAAAAGCGCCTCGGTATAGGGGTGATAGGGTGGTTGGAACACCTGATCGGTGGTGCCCATTTCCACCACATGCCCCAGATACATCACCATGACGCGGTCTGACAAATAGCGCACGATCGACAGATCATGGCTGATGAACAGCAGCGTGGTTTTATTCTCGCGCTGAATGTCCATCAACAGATCGGTTACCGCGGCCTGCACCGACACATCCAGCGCGCTGACCGGCTCGTCCGCCACCACAACCTTGGCGCCCCCGGCAAAAGCGCGGGCGATGCCGACGCGTTGTTTCTGCCCACCCGACAACTGGCGCGGCATGCGGTCGGCAAAGGCGCGCGGCAGTTTCACCAGATCAAGCAGTTCCAGCATGCGGTCGGTGCGGTCCTGATCCGACTTGCCAAACTTGAAAATCTCCAGCGCGCGGATGATCTGGCGGCCCACATTCATTGACGGGTTCAGCGTGTCAAACGGGTTCTGGAACACCATTTGCACCGAACTGACCATATCGGTGTTGCGCTGTTGGATGGGCGTCGATTGCACGTTTTCGTCAAACAGCATGATGGTGCCCGACGTTGCGGTCTCCAACCCCATCAACACTTTGGCGAAGGTGGATTTGCCACAGCCGGATTCGCCGACAATCGCCAGTGTCTCGCCTTCGCGGGCCTCGAACGACAGGGTTTCATTGGCCTTGACCACTTTTTTGGTGCCGCCCCCGAAGGACCCGCCCGATACCGAATAGTATTTCTTCAAATCCTCCATCTTCAGCACGACTTTGCCGATCGGCGTCTTTGGCTTGGCGGCCCTGATCTTGATCGGCGCGTCCCAATCGACCGATTCCCATTTGGCACAACGGCTGGCGTGGCGGTCATCGCCGGGGACAGGCGACATCGCGATCCCCGCGGTGTTGTTGCACAGACCGTCCTGAAAATAATCGCAGCGCGGGCCGAAGTTACAGCCATCGGGGCGTTCATGCGGCAACGGAAAATTGCCCGGAATGGCCACCAAAGGATGCGAGTTCTTGTCCGCCCCCGGCAGCGGGATCGAGCGGAACAGCGCTTGCGTGTAGGGATGGCGCATTTTATCAAACACTTGCACCACATTGCCGGTTTCCACGGCCTCGCCGGAATACATCACGCACAGCCGGTCGCAGGTATCAAGGATCAGGCCAAGGTTGTGGCTGATGAACAGCATCGACGTGCCGTATTTGCGGCCCAGTTCCTTGACCAGATCGACGATGCCGGCCTCAACGGTCACATCAAGGGCGGTGGTGGGTTCGTCCAATATCAACAGCGCCGGTTTTGACATCAGCGCCATCGCGATGACGATGCGCTGTTGCTGGCCGCCCGACAGTTGATGCGGAAAGGCGTTGATGATGCGGTCAGGGTCGGGCAGGCGCACATCGGCCACGATTTGCCGCGCCAGCGCCCAGGCTTCGGTTTTCGACATGCCTTGGTGGATCATCGGCACTTCGGCCAGTTGCGCGCCGATTTTCATCGCCGGGTTTAGCGATGCCATCGGTTCCTGGTAGATCATCGCGATTTCTGACCCGCGGATATGGCGCAGCTCTTCCTCGCCCATATTGGTCAGATCGCGGCCTTTGAATTTGATGGTGCCGCCGACGATCTTGCCGTTCTTGCCCAGATCGCGCATCACCGCCAGCGCTACGGTGGATTTGCCGCAGCCAGACTCGCCCACCAACCCCATCGATTCGCCCTGCATCACCGCGCAGGAAAAATCCATCACCGCCGGAATTTCACGCATGCGGGTGAAAAAGCTGATCGACAGGTTGGTAATCTCAAGGATCGGTTGAGATGGGTCCCAGGTGGTATCGGTCATGGCAGCCTCGCTTTGACGATTAGGGCAGTTCGGGGGCTTCACGCCCCCGGACCCCCGTGGGATATTTATGAACAGATGAAACCGACGCGGGGTGGCATCATCAGTCTTTCATGCTTTCTTCGCGCAAGCCGTCGGCCAACAGGTTCAGGCCCAAAACAAGGCTCATCAGGGCAAGGGCAGGGGTGATGGCGGGGTGCAGATAGATCGACAGCAGCTTGCGGCCATCATCAATCGTCGATCCCCAATCCGGGCTTTCGGGGGAAACGCCCAAGCCAAAGAACCCAAGCGTGCCCAGCAGGATGGTGGTATAGCCGATGCGCAGGCAGAAATCGACGATCAGCGGCCCGCGCGCGTTGGGAAGGATTTCCCACAGCATGATATACCACGCGCCTTCGCCACGCGTTTGCCCCGCCGCCACATAATCGCGCGCTTTCAGATCCATCACGATGCCGCGGACGATGCGGAATACGGTGGGGGAATTGACGAACACCACCGACACAAACACGTTCAGCAGGTTCGGGTCCATCGACCAGACGCCCAAAGGATCGGCGTTGAACGCAAGGCCCGAATAGGCCCACAGCCCGATCACGATGGTGACCCCGACATACAGGTTGCGGCGCGGCGGGTTGGTGAAAAAGCGCGAATTGAACAACGTTGCAAAGAAGATGATCGGAAAGATGAACAGCACCGCCGCCAGATAGATCGGAATGCCGGTGACGCGAATTTCGGGCGTGACCAGCAGATAGAACAGCAAGATCACCGGAAAGGCCAAAACCAGATTGGCAAAGAATGACAAGATGGTGTCCAGCTTGCCGCCGAAATAGCCCGCAGGCAATCCAAGGGTGACGCCGACCATAAAGGCAAAGGTGGTGGCGGCAGGCGCAATCGTCAGCACCCGGCGCGCCCCCATCACCACCCGCGAAAACACATCGCGTGCCAGATGATCGCCGCCCAGCAGGAAATAGCCGTATTGGCCGTCTTTGACATCAATCAGCGCGGTGCCGGGCAGCGGGTTCTTGATGCGGCCAAATTGGGCGATCGGGTCCATGGTGATGATCAGATCGGCAAAAATGGCCGTGAACACCCAAAACATCACCAGCAAAAAGCCAACCATGCCGACCGGGCTGTCAAACAATTTGCCGTAAAGGCCCAAGTTGCGTTTGAACTTGATCGACAGCGCGAAAGTCACGATCAGGGCAATCCAGACCGGCAAGAACTGCTGCAAAATACGGGCAATGATGCTGCCCCAGGAAAGTGCGTCATCCATCATGCTACCTCATGCCAGCCGGATACGGGGGTTCAGATACACATAGCCGATGTCGGAAATCAGCTGGGTGATCAGAACAAAGATCACGGCAATCACCGAACATCCCAGCAACAGCTCGATGTCGTTATTGCCGGCGGCTTGCACCAAGGTCCAACCGAAGCCTTTGTAATTGAACAAGGTTTCGACAATGACCACACCGTTCAACAAATAGGGAAACTGCAACATGATGACGGTAAACGGGGCGATCAGCGAGTTGCGCAGCGCATGTTTCATCACGACATCACCGAATTTCACCCCCTTCAGGCGGGCGGTGCGGATGTATTGCTGCGTCATCACCTCGGTCATCGACGCGCGGGTCATCCGGGCGATATAGCCAATGCTGTAAAGCGCGATGGTCAGCACCGGCAGGGTGAAATTCCAAAAGGTAATGTCGTCAATCGCCGAGGTCGAGGTGCCAAGGAACAGGGTTTTGGTTTCAATCCAGCCCCATTCATACAGCAAAGGCGAAAGGCCTGCGGTGGCCGAGGCGAACAGCGCCACCAAGATCACCCCCGAGACGTATTCGGGCGTGGCGGATGAGGCGATGGCGATGATCGACAGGCCCCGGTCGGTGCGCGATCCTTCGCGCATGCCCGACATCACCCCCATCACCAAGGCGACAGGCACCGTGACCAGCATTACCGCCAGCATCAGCCATCCGGTTGACCCAAGTTTGACGGCCAGCGATTCCCAGACCGGTTTCTTGAAGAAGGTGGAAAAACCCCAGTCGCCTTGCAATATGCCACAATAGGTGGCAGCGGTTTCCACCGTCGCGCCGGCGTCATAGCACAACCCGCGCGTCACACCCTTTTCGTCGGTGCGCACCCAGCCGGGCGCTACCCCCAGCCATTGCGCATAGCGCCCAATCACCGATCCGCCGTGACCGTTCTCTTCGATCCACGATTGCACGGCGGCATCGGTCATCCGCACCGACCCTTCGGACCGGGCCAGTTTTTCAAGATTTGGCGACAAATTTGTCAGGAAAAACACAATGAACGTTAGCGCAAGCGCGGTCAAAAGCATGACGCCAAGGCGCCTTACTACAAATTTCAGCATATCTGGTTCCCCATTGGTGCCAATCAAAGTCGGCGGCTGACTGCGGTTGTTATTGTGCAATCAGGTCAGGCGGCAGCGTCGTGTC
>JANPLZ010000113.1:0-23755 GCA_031422555.1 Cypionkella sp.
ATCATGGATGTGATCCGGGGCAACCAGACCCTGTTCATGCGCGGCGACGAGGTAGAGGCCGCCTGGGCCTGGACCGATCCGATTCTGGCGGGGGCCACGGCGCGCGGTGATCGCCCGCAAGGCTATGATCCGGGATCGTCAGGGCCGGAAGACGCGTTGATGCTGATGCACCGCGATGGCCGGCGCTGGCGCGAGATCAAGGAATGAATTTCCTCACCTACCCCGACCGTGAGGCTTTGGCGATCGGTGTGGCCGATGCGGTTGCGGCGGCGTTGTCCGAAGCCTTGCACCACGAAGGGCGCGCGTCTTTATGTGTGCCGGGTGGCACTTCGCCGGGGCCAGTGTTTGATCTTTTGTCGGGCGTGGCGCTGGATTGGGCGCAAGTGGCGGTGTTTTTGAACGACGAACGCTGGGTGGATGAAAGCAACCCGCGCTCAAACACCCGGCTGTTGCGCGAGCGGCTGTTGCAGGGTGCCGCGGCTGCGGCGCAGCTGATCCCGCTTTATGCCAAGGCGGAAACGCCGGAACTGGCCTTGGACGCGCTGTCAGCCGGCATCGCTGCGCATTTGCCGATCACGGTTTTGCTGCTGGGCATGGGGGCGGATATGCATACCGCCAGCCTGTTTCCCGGCGCTGACCGGCTGGCCGACGCGCTGTCACCGCAGGCCCCTATCCTGATGGCGCTGCGTGCCGATGCCGCCGGAGAGCCGCGCATCACCCTGACCGCCCCGGTTCTGGCGGCGGCGCTGCACATCCATATCCTGATCACCGGGGCGGAAAAGCGCACAGCGCTGATGGCCGCCGCCGATCTGTCCCCGCTGCAAGCGCCCGTCCGGGTGGTCTTGTCTAACGCAACCGTTCATTGGGCGGAGTAGGTTTATGAAAACGATGTGGAAAACCTTGCAAGATCATCAGGCAAGCATCTGTGATCGCTCAGTCATATCGTTGTTTGATCAGCCCGGTCGCGCGGCGGAATTTTCGGTGCGTTGGGGGGATATGCTGTTTGATTATTCCAAAACCAACCTTGATGCGACGGCCAAAGCGCTGCTGATTGATCTGGCCGAGGCCAGTGGTCTGGCGCAAAAGCGCGCCGCGATGTTTGGCGGCGAGCCGATCAACATCACCGAAGGCCGCGCGGTTTTGCACACCGCCTTGCGCGCGCCTGCCGGGGTGCAGGTGCTGTTTGACGGCGTCGATGTGATGCCCGACATTCACGCCACCAAGGCCCGGATGGCGGCCTTTGCCCGCGATGTGCGGCAGGGCCGCTTTACCGGTCAAGGTGGTGCGATCACCGATGTGATCAATATCGGCATCGGCGGCTCTGATCTGGGGCCTGCGATGGCGACGTTGGCGCTGGCGCCGTTCCATGACGGGCCGCGGCTGCATTATGTCAGCAATGTTGACGGCGCGCATATCCATGACACGCTGCGCGGCCTTGATCCGGCGACGACGTTGGTGATCGTGGCCTCCAAGACATTTACCACCATCGAAACCATGACCAACGCGCAAACCGCCCGCGACTGGATGGCGAAATCGGTGGCCAATCCGGGCGCGCAATTTGCCGCGCTGTCAACGGCCGCCGATAAAACCGCAGCTTTTGGCATTGATCCTGCGCTGGTGTTTGGCTTTGAAGACTGGGTTGGCGGGCGCTATTCGATGTGGGGGCCGATTGGTCTGGGCATCATGCTGGCGGTCGGGCCGGACGGATTCGATGGCTTTCTGGCCGGCGGCTATGCACTGGACCGCCATTTTCTGACAGCACCACTGGACCAGAACCTGCCCGTCATGCTGGCGCTGGTGGGGCTGTGGCACAACCAGATCTGCGGCTATGCCACGCGCGCGGTTTTGCCCTATGATCAACGCCTTAGCCGCCTGCCTGCCTATTTGCAGCAGTTGGAAATGGAATCCAACGGCAAGCGCGTGGCAATGGATGGCAGCGATCTGGACCGCCATTCCGGCCCAGTGGTCTGGGGAGAACCGGGCACCAATGGCCAGCATGCGTTTTACCAGCTGATCCACCAAGGCACCCGCGTGGTGCCCTGCGAATTTCTGGTGGCGCGGCGTGGGCATGAACCGGACCTCGCGCATCAGCATGTGTTGCTGGTGTCAAATTGTCTGGCGCAGTCCGAGGCGCTGATGCGCGGGCGGTCCTTGGCCGAGGCCACCGCGATCATGGCCAAACGCGGCCTGACCGGCGCGGCACTTGAAACCCAGGCCCGCCACCGGGTGTTCCCCGGCAACCGGCCCAGCACCACGCTGGCCTATGATCGGTTGACCCCGTTTGTCCTAGGCCAGATCATCGCGCTTTATGAACACCGCGTCTTTGTCGAAGGGGTGATCTTGGGGATCAATTCTTATGATCAATGGGGGGTGGAGTTGGGCAAGGAACTGGCACTCGCGCTGCAACCCATTCTGGAGGGTCGCCAATCTGCCGATGGCAAAGACGGATCTACCCGCGCGCTGGTGGATTTTATGTCCGCCTGACGACAACGCTCTGACGTCCCAAGTCCGACGTCACTGGCCCGACGTCACTGGTCCGACGTCACTGGTCTGACGTCCTTTCATTTTGGTAAAAATACTCTCGGGGGGGGGCGCAATTGCCGTGGCAATTGCGGTTTGGGGGGCAGAAGCCCCCCTTTTTTCAGCCGTCACCGCAAGGCGGCAACAACGATCACTTCCACCAGATAGGCGGGCGTGGCCAGTTTGGCCTCGCCGGTGGCGCGCGCGGGGGTGTGGCCTTGTGGCACCCAGCCATCCCAAACCGCGTTCATCTCGGGAAAACTAACCATATCGGCCAGCCAGATCTGCGCCGACAGAATGCGGGTTTTGTCGGTTCCGGCGGCGGCAAGAATGCGGTCCACTTCCGACAGACAGGTGCGGGTCTGCTCGGCCACGGTATCGCCGGGGCGACCAACCTGGCCCGCCACCCAGACGATGCCGTTATAGCAGGCGGCCTCGCTCATCCGAGGGCCGGTGCCGATGCGTGTGATGTCGTTGTTCATGAAATCCTCCGGTTTGCTTGACCCCGGGGTAACCCGAAGCCAAGCAAAACGAAAGACCCCGCGAAAGGGAAAGATCGTTAGCCGATCAAACCTTCAGCAATGCCAACGCTGCATTCAGCGCGGTTTCCGAGGCGGCATGATCGCCCGCGTCATGGGCGGCTTTGCCGGTTTCATACAGCGCCAGAATCTCGGTTTTGGTCGCGTCATCAACGGTGGTGGTTTTCATGGCCTCGTCAACAGCCCCCATCAGATTGGGGCAATCGCCGGCAAATGCCGGTGCGGCAAAGCCCAAAGTCAAGATCAGGGCAAGGGCGGTTTTGGTCATTTTGAACGCCTTTCAGGCTTAAGACAGCGCAACATCGCGCATACCTTGGATATAGCATGAAAGTGGAGCGGGTGAAGGGAATCGAACCCTCGTATTCAGCTTGGGAAGCTGCTGCTCTGCCATTGAGCTACACCCGCATCAGATGTGGATTAGGCCAAGCCAGCGGTGCCGTCAAGCGGGTCTGGCGGTCGGGCCGGATCGCGGGGTCCGCCGGACAGACCGCCAGACAGACCGCCAGACAAGCCGCCGCTTAGGGCAATATCAGGGCAACTTCGCCGCGCTCTCCGGGGCTTACGGTAACGGTGGCCTGAACCGTGGCACCCGCCTTGTCGCTGGCCACCACCAGATAATCGCCGCCCGGCACAGTCAGGGTTTTTTCTTGCATATAGTCAAAATGCAGCGATTTGCGGCTGCCATCCAGCGCCGGTTTGGCGGCAAAAACCTCGATCGAATGCGCCCCCGGGGCGGTGGCAAACAGCACCCCGGCTTGCAAAATCGCCTTGATTTCAACGCGTTCGCCCTGTTTGGCGGTAAAAGGCACCTCAACCTGGGCGATATCCAGCGACACCGTCGCCACATAGTCGCCGGGCGGCAGGGTAAAGGCTTTGCCCGGCCCATAATCGGTGGTGATGGATTTGCGGCTGCCATCAAGCGCGACCTTCGCCTCAAAAAGATCAACGCGCAAATTGCCGCTGTCGATGATCACGCCTTCAACGTAATAGCCGTTGACCACCGCAACCCCGGTGGCAATTATCACATCGCGGTCAAAGGTTTGTCCCGCGGTCAGCGTTAAGGTTTCACTGGTTTTCGCGCTGCCCAGATAGGCGTCAAGCTGGGTGTCGCCCGCATTCAGATAAATCCTTGTGTCGCCATATTCCGAGGTGTCCAACCCAGTGGCATTGGTGAACTGCAGCCGGGCCTCTTCGCTGATCGGGCCATCCACCGAGCCTTTGGGATGCAACAGCAGCCGGGCGGCGTTCAAGACAATTTCGGGCGCAGCCAGCGTGTCGGCGGTGATTGTGACGTCTTGCTGGGCCAAGGCACTGTCCAGACCGACGGTGACTCGGTAGGTGCCGGGGGGCAGCAGGGATTTGAAATCATTGTAATCGGTCATCAAAAGATCGCCCACGGCACCATCAGGGGCAACCTGATACACCCGCCAGACCAGATCGGACGGATCATCGGGAATGGCCACGCCGGGGGCCAGCAACGCCGTTGGGGCAAAGTTGAACTCCAAAGCGGCCGCACCTGGTTCGGGTTCAGGTTCAGGTTCGGGGGTGGGGGCGGGCGCGGGTTCGGGGTCTTCCAATGGCACCGCCGTCAGCACGGTGGTTTGCAACGCATCGGTCAGCCCGGCCATATCGGCGGCGGTTATGTAAAGGCCCCCGGTATTGGTGGCAAGGCAAGACACTTGCTGGCCTTCTTCCTTCGTCAGCCCAAAACCCACCACATGGGCGGTGAAATCAACACCCGAGGCTTCCAACTCCAACCCCAAAGCACAAGGATCAGCGGCACAGGTTTCAATGCCGTCGGTGATCAGAATGACGGTGGCCTTTTCTTCGGTCGATCGCAGTTCAACGGCCGCCATGCGCACAGCGTCGGTCAACGGGGTTTTGCCCAAGAATTGCAACCGCGCCGCCGCCTCGGCAATCGCCGCCGCCGTGCCGGGCGCGGGTGGCACGATCAGTTCGATATCGGCGCAAGACCCTTTTTCGCGGTGACCATAGGCGATTAGCCCCAGTTCGGTTTCAGGCGGGATGGACTTCAATACTTCGGTCAAGGACGCGCGGGCGATGGCCAATTTGGTTTGTCCGCCAATGTCACCCCACATCGACCCCGACGCATCCAGCACGATAATCGAGCGGCCTTCGGACAAGGCAGTTTGCGCAAATGCCACCGCAGAAAGCGCTATCACAGACACCAACGCGAGACGGCGCAAAATACTGACATGCGGCATGGTAATTTTCCTTTCAAATCGACCGATCTATCGGAAAATCGTAGCGCCAACGCAGCCCAAAAGCAAAGGGCCTTCGGGGGTTACCCCAAAGGCCCTTTCCCGGGCAGCGCTGATCTTAGTGGGGACAATTTGCAGATCGGCCCGAGGTGTCAGGGCGGGTGTGACCTTCCCGCCCTGAACGCACTGGTGACGCAACTTACTCGTCAATCCGAATCGCTGGTATTACATCGCTGGCAAAAGCACGGTGTCGATGACGTGGATCACGCCATTCGACTGCTTGACGTCGGCGATGGTCACGGTGCCCATATTGCCCATGCCGTCTTCGATCATCACTTTGCCGTCTTTGGACGACAGGGTGAATTCACAACCGCCAACGGTCTTGACCACATGCTTGCCGCCATCTGCGTCGATCATGCCCATGATATCGCTGGACATCGCGTTGGCCGCGATGACGTGGCAGGTCAGGATCTTGACCAGCTGATCTTTGTTTTCTGGCTTCAGCAGGGTTTCAACGGTGCCTGCGGGCAGCTTTGCAAAGGCGTCATTGGTTGGGGCCAACACGGTGAACGGGCCAGCCGACTGCAGGGTTTCGACCAGACCGGCGGCGGTAACGGCAGCCACCAGCGTGGTGTGATCGGCGGAATTTACCGCGTTTTCGACGATGTTCTTGTCTGCAAACATTGCAGCGCCGCCCACCATTGGGTTGTCTTGTGCCAGTGCAAAACCAGTGGACAGGGCAAGGATCGCGGTTGCCAAACGAAGAGTTTTCATAATGCAGCTCCATGTTGATGAGGCGAGCCGTTCCCGCCTTCATATGGACTAACGGGGTCCACGGGCGATAAGTTTCAGATCGGGATGAAAAAAGTTTGAAGATCGCAATTTATTTTCGCAGGCTTCGCATTTGACCAATTACGCGGGGGATTTCAGCCCGCACGTCTTGGGTGCCGCGGCAATCAAGCCTGCGCCGTGGGATATTCAGGACCAAATGAGACGTAAATTCAGATGAATTTCGGGCAGGCGATGCAGATGTCTCAGATCGCGATCTGGGCTGCCAGAATCACCGGGCCGGTTGGCGCGCCGGTGGTCGAGCCGCCCGCAGGTTCCACCGAAACCGCCAGCGTCCAGCCGGGGGTGGGGGCAGGGTAGGTCAGGGTCAGCGCCGTGCCATCCAGCAGGCCCAGTGATACCGGGGCCGCATCGGGGGCAATGATCCACAACTGGTGCACTTGGCCTGCAGGTGCCGCGGCCCCCGCAAGCCGGGTGATGGTTAACTCGCCCTCGCCATAGCGCGCCTCATAGATCAGATCGGCGATATCGCTGGCGGGATCGGCGGCCAAAGTGGCGACCAGTTGCGCCGGTGGCCCGGTTTGCGGCAAAACAAACACCAGCGCCACCGCGGCGGCCACCGCAGCGCCCGCAAGCCAGCCAAGCCAGTTGCGCGCCGGTTTGGTGGCCACCGGGAACAACCGCGCCTCGATCTGCGGCATCAGGTTGGGCGCAGGGGCTTCGGCGTAATCGTCATTCAGGCCGGACATGATATTTTGCCACGCCACAACAAGGGCTGCCAAGCCCGCATCGGTTTTCAGACGCGCCTCAACGCTTGCGCGTTCGGCCAGATCAAGCGCGCCCAGCACATATTCAGCGGCCAAAGCGTCGTCGTCGGGCAGGATGAAATCGGGATCAGAAGTGTCGGTCATGTCTCCATACACTCCTTTAGCCGGGCCAGACTTCGGCGCAGCCAGGTGCGCATGGTGTTCAACGGCACACCGTGGCGCGCGGCCAGATCAATATAGGAAAGCCCGGTCAGATAAGCCCCGCGCAGCGCGTCGGCGCGGTCGGGTTCCAAGGTGGAGAAACAATCATTGATGCGTCGCGCCTCGCCCTGCGCGATCAGCCGGGTTTCGGCACGCGGTGTGGTATCGGCTACCGCCGCCATCGCATCTTCGTCGTCGACGGTGTCATGGCGGGCGCGCAGCCGGTCAATCGCCAGATTGCGCGCAATGGCGATCAGCCATGTCATGCCACGGCCTTTTTCCGCGTCAAAACGGTTGGCGCGCAGCCATACTCTGGTGAAAACTTCTTGCAACGCATCCTCCGCCTCGGCTCTGTTACCAAGGATACGCAGCAGCACGCCCATAAGTTTCGCAGAGGCCCCCGAATAGAGCGACCTGAACGCCACACGATCCTGTGAGGCGATCTGAAGCAGCAAAGGGGCGATCGGATCTTGTTCCATTACCACACAGCTAATCCGGTGCAGCGGCCGGGGTCAACCCCGCCTCCGACCCCGCCCGCCGCCGCCCCCGCCCGCCATCGCCGCCTGCGCGCGCCATATTAAAACTGACATCGGGCAGGGTGACGATCTTCGACAGTTCGGGAAACGTATCAACCGCGTTGGGAATGGCGGAAGCCGCGACGAAATGTTCCTGAAACCGCGGCTCGATGGCGGTCTCGACCTTGTGGATCACATGCACCATCGCCTCAATGGTGTCGCGCGATGCCACATTGCACAAAGCGATGCGCGCGCCGGTGCCCGCCGCATTGCCTGCTGACACCACCTTGTCCAGCGCCACATCCGGGATCATGCCCAAAACCATTGCGTGTTTGGGGCTGATATGGGCACCAAACGCACCTGCCAGCGTGACGCGGTCAACGGTTTGCACGCCCATCTCGTCCATCAACAACTTGGCCCCGGCATAAAGCGCGGCTTTGGCCAGTTGGATCGCGCGGATATCACCTTGGGTCACCATGAGGCGCGGACCACCATCCGCCGTGCCGTCATGCAGCACATAGGAATGGGTGCGCCCTTCGGGCACGCAGCGCGGCGTCCCCGTCTGATCGGGGCTGCCGATCAACCCGCCAGGATCGACCAAACCCGCCATGCGCATTTCGGCCACTGCCTCGATGATCCCAGAGCCACAAATGCCGGTGATGCCCGATACGGCGGTGGCCGCCCCGAAGCCGGGTTCGGTGGACCACAAATCGCTTCCGATCACCTTGAACCGCGGCTCTTTGCTGATGGGATCAATTTCCACCCGTTCAATCGCCCCGGGGGCGGCGCGTTGGCCTGACGATATCTGCGCGCCTTCAAACGCGGGCCCGGTGGGCGACGAACAGGCCAGCACGCGGGATTCGTTGCCCAACAAGATCTCGGCATTGGTGCCGACATCGACGATCAGCACCATATCCTTGGATTTGTTGGGTTCTTCTGACAGCGCCACCGCAGCGCAATCCGCGCCGACATGGCCTGCGATGCAAGGCAGAATATAGACACGCGCGGCGTGGTTCAGTGCGGTCAAATCCAGATCGCGCGCATCCAGCGACAGGCTGTCCGATGTGGCCAGCGCAAACGGGGCCTGACCCAATTCGACCGGATCAATGCCCAGCAGCAGATGGTGCATCACCGGGTTGCACACAAACACCACCTCGTAGATCGAGCCCGGATCAACTTTGGCCTCTGCCGCGATGGTGGCGGCAAGCGCGTTGATCGCCTCACGCACGGCGCGGGTCATCTCGACATCGCCGCCGGGGTTCATCATCGCGTAAGACACCCGGCTCATCAGATCTTCACCAAAGCGGATTTGCGGGTTCATCACCCCCGCCGAGGCCAGAACCGCGCCGTCACGCAGATCGCACAGATGGGCGGCAATGGTGGTGGACCCCAGATCAATCGCCAGACCATGCAGCGCGCCGTCGTGAAAACCGGGAAAAATATCCACGATGCGGTGCGCCAGATCATGGTTGCCGCGATTAAGAACCACCGTGACTTGCCACGCCCCTTTGCGCAACACGGGTTGCAGCCGCCGCATAAGGCCCAGATCGGCCTGCACATTTTCCACTTGCCACTGATCGCGCAGCGCGCGGGCCAGCCGTTCAAAATCGCCCGTGGGTTCGTGCATGTCGGGTTCTGCCACTTCGACATACAAGGCGCGAGTGGCGGGATCCATGACGATGTCGCGCTGTGCCGCCGATTTGCGGATCACTTGCTTATGCACTTGGGATTCGGGTGGCACGTCGATTACCACATCGCCCATCACGCAGGCCTGACAGCCCAGACGCCGCCCCTCGGTCAACCCCCGGATGGATTTATAGCGCGCCTCAACCGCATTCCAGTCGGTCAGCGCATCGGCGGCCACGGTGACGCCGTGTTTGGAAAATTCGCCGTAGCCCGGCGTGATCTGGCATTTGGAACAAATACCGCGTCCGCCGCAGACGCTGTCCAGATCCACCCCCAACTGCCGCGCCGCTGTCAGCACCGGGGTGCCATGGGCAAAGCGGCCCCGCTTGCCCGAGGGGGTAAAGATCACCAATGCGTCGTCGGTCATGTCGTCCTCATCGCCTGTCCTGGTCTTGGTCTTGGTCGTGGTCTTGGTCTTTGCCATGCCTGTTCGGGTGCAAAATGAAAAGACCCAAGCGCTGCGATGACGGAATACCCGTTTGATTATAATAGGACGAAGTGCTGCACCCACCACGCCCGATTGCGGCACCTGACCGTCAATCTGCGGCGGGGGCGGGAGTATCCATGGGGGTATCATCGGGGCTGGCGGTGGGGCTGCAATAGCTGCCGGGGGTCAAGACCGCCAGCATATCAGCCAGTTCCGCCGGAATGCGCGCCTTTGTGTCAACATAACGCCCGGAGGTCAGGGTGCCATTCAGATGGGCCACCCATGTCACCGTGATATAGGGGGGCAACGGCAGGGGCGCCACCAGCGGATTGTCCGATGGCAAGGTGCCGTTGAACAGCGCCTGCAAGGCATGCAGATAGGCGTTGCGTTCAAAATCAGTGGCGAACCAGCGATAGGTTTGCACATCGTGCAGCCCGTTGCCCTTGACTTGCACCGCCACCATGGTGCGGCCGGTCAGGGTCAGGGCACAATAAATCGCCGTATCAGGATCGGTGCTTGGCCACAGATTGATGATCAGCGATGCGGCCTGCATCGGGGCGGGAAGGCTTAGGGCAATGGCAAGCGCACCCCCCAAGCGTTGCATGGCTAATCGGTTCTGAACTGCTTGGCCAATTTCAACCCCTGACCTTGATAGTTTGACGCGATGCCCGCACCATACAGCGTTTCGGGTCGCTCTGCCATGCGCTCATACACAAGGCGCCCGACGATCTGGGCGTGTTCCAGAACGAACGGTGCCTCATGGCAGCGCACTTCCAAAACGCCGCGACTGCCCGCGCCCCCCGCCGCCCGATGCCCAAAGCCCGGGTCGAAAAATCCGGCGTAATGCACCCTGAATTCCCCCACCATCGCCAGAAAGGGAGCCATCTCGGCGGCATAATCGGGCGGAATCGTCACCGCCTCGCGGCTGACAAGGATATAGAACGCGCCGGGATCAAGAATGATGCGGCCATTGCGGGTGCGAATCTCTTCCCAGAACTCGGCCGCCGGGTAATGCGCCAGACGGTCCAGATCAATCACCCCGGTGTGCGGCTTGGCGCGGTATCCCACCAGATCGCCCCCTGCGGGTTGCAGATCGACGGAAAAGCCAAGCCCTTCGGAAATCACCGCACCGCCCGACACCAACGGATCAGCCGCGTGCAGCGCCAGCAGATCGGCATCGGTCAACACCGATTGCCCGCTGCGAAAGCGGATCTGGTTCAGCCTTTGGCCCGCGCGCACCAGCACCGAGAAACTTTTCGGACACACTTCGGCATAAAGCGGCCCGGTATATCCTTCGGGAATGCGGTCAAATTCAGTGCCGCCATCGACAATGGTGCGGGTCAGCAAATCAAGGCGGCCGGTGGAACTTTTGGCATTGGCCACGGCGGTGATCCCGGCGGGCAGCGCCAGTTGTTCCATCAGGGGTATCAGATAAACGCAGCCTTTTTCCAGCACGGCCCCTGCGGTCAAATCCATCCGGTGCATTTCGAATTCGGCAATGCGGTCAATGACTTTGCGGTCTTTGCCGATCAGGAATGACGCGCGCACCCGGTAGGCAATGGTGCCCAGTCGCAAATCAAGGCTGGCGGGTTGAATTTGCGCGTCGTCAACCGCCGGCGTGGCGGTGATCGCGCCGTTGGCAATCAACTGGCGCAGGGCTTGGGCTGGCAATACGCCGGAATTCATCATCATGCCCCCCCAATCTTAGCCCCATAAACGAAACCGCCCGCTGTGCCATATGGCACGCGGGCGGTATCTGTAATGGTCGGGCCGGAGAGATTCGAACTCTCGACCTTCCGCCCCCCAGACGGACGCGCTAACCAGGCTGCGCCACGGCCCGACACATGCGCTTTCATACTGATATTTTGTGCCGGGGCAAGCCACAAAGCACAAAGCGGACTTGGGCTAAAGATCGGCAAAGCGGGGCGGGGCGGACAGGAGGTCATGCAGCGCTTGCAGCCGCATTTGCAGGACGCGGGCAGGCCCCATCTGGCCCGCAAACGCGTGGGCGGGCAGGGCGCGCAACGCGGCGGCCAGATCGGACTTGGCGATCCATGGGTGGTCACGCACAACGGAAACCGGGGGCGGGGCGGGGGCTGCGGGCGGGGCGGTGTCGGCGGCGGCAAACAGATCGGATTGCGCAGCTTTCCATGGGTCGGCGTCAACCGCGCCGCTGCGGCGCAGATCCGGGTCGGCGTCTGGCTCTGGTCCAAGATCGGGGTCTGACGTCCGCAGCGCAGTTTCCAACGCCACGATGGTGGCAGATTTGGCACGTTCCGGCTCTATCGGGTCTTGGTCGATGGTGCCGAAATTGGCCGCCATCGCGGCTTCCAATGCGGCTTCGGCGGTTTGGTCCATTTCATCGGCCACCGCGTCGCCCGACAGCCCCGCCACATGGCGCACACCTTGTTCGCGTAAAATCTTTTGCACGCCGCGAATGGTCAACCCTTCGTCGTGCAGCAGCCGTTTGATCCCGGTCAGCAGCGCCACATCGGCGGGCCGGTAATAGCGCCGACCGCCCGCCCGTTTTACCGGGCGGATTTGCGGAAAGCGGCTTTCCCAGAACCGCAGCACATGCGCCGGGGTTTCCAGATGATCGGCCACTTCGCTGATCGTGCGGAAGGCATCGGGTGCCTTATCCATCGACTGCACCGCCTGTTAGCGCTTTTTCCCGGCGGCAACGCGGTCTTTCATCAGATGCGAAGGCCGGAAGGTCAACACGCGGCGCGGGCTGATCGGAACCTCGTCGCCGGTCTTTGGATTGCGGCCGACCCGTGCGGTTTTGCTGCGCACCGAAAACGTGCCAAAGGATGAGATTTTGACCGTCTCACCCGAGGCCAGCTCGTCCGACATATGCTGCAAAACAGCCTCAACCAACGAGGCCGATTCGTTGCGGCTTAGCCCCACTTCGCGGAACACCGCTTCGCTTAGGTCCATGCGCGTCAGAGTCTTTTCACTCATCTTATCCCCCCAAGATTTTCATCAAGATGGGCCAGATAAAATTGCGAGTCAATAACAGGGACTTGCGGGGCGTTGTTCTTGTCAGATATCAGCTTGTCCGCCGCCGTTGGGCGCAACGCCTACCAGCGCAAAACCACCGACCCCCAGGCCAGACCGCCGCCGATGGCCTCGGTCACGATCAGATCACCTTGCTTGATCTGTCCGCGTGCGCGGCCCACCGACAGCGCCAGCGGAATCGACGCGGCCGATGTGTTGCCATGGTCTTGCACCGTCACCACAACGCGGTCCATCGCCACGCCCATGCGTTTGGCGGTGCCTTCGATAATGCGGATATTGGCCTGATGCGGCACGATCCAATCGACATCATCGGCGGTAAGACCCACCTTGTCCAAAGCCGCATGCGCGGTTTGTGCAAGTTTTTCAACGGCATGGCGGAACACTTCGCGGCCCTCCATACGCAGATGGCCGGTGGCACCGGTGGACACGCCGCCATCGACATACAACAGGTTTTTCAGCCGCCCGTCGCTGTGCAGATCGGTCGCAAGGATACCACGATCCGCTGTGCTGCCATCGCCGTCAGCGGCCTCCAGCACCAACGCCCCCGCGCCATCGCCAAACAGCACGCAAGTGGCGCGGTCATTCCAATCCATCAGCCGCGAAAACGTCTCGGCCCCGATCACCAGAACACGGTTGGCCGTGCCTGCAATGATCAGCGCATTGGCGGTGGTCAGCGCATAGACAAACCCCGCACAAACCGCCTGCACATCAAAGGCAAAGCCGCCGGTCATGCCCAAAGCACCCTGAATCATCGTGGCAGCAGAGGGAAAGGTCAGATCGGCGGTCGAGGTGGCGACGATAATCGCGTCAATATCATTGGCGGCAAGACCGGCATCGGCCAAGGCGGCCAATGCGGCGCGGGTGCCCAGATCAGAGGTCATCTGACCGTCGGCTGCGAAATGCCGCCGCTCTATCCCCGAGCGCGACTTGATCCATTCATCGCTGGTTTCAACCAAGGCTGTCAATTCGGCATTGGGCACGATGCGGTCTGGCAAATAATGCCCGACGCCTTTTACCACGGCGCGGCGTGTCATGTCGTGGCCTTTGGCTCGGGCGGGGTCATGTCGGCATCCTGCCCCGCGCGCGCCGTTGATGCAACCCGCGCCGCCATGCGTTCCAAAAAGCCCTGACCCGACAGTTGATACGCCAGCCCGATGGCGGCGGCGACCCCGGTTTCATCGGCCGATCCGTGCGATTTCACCACCGTGCCGTTCAGCCCCAGAAAAACCCCGCCGTTCACCCGGCGCGGATCAATCCGGCGTTGCAACCGTTTCAGTGAATTCATCGCAAGCAAAGCCGCAAATTTTGACATCAGCCCCGCGCCAAACGCTTCACGCAGAAAATCCGCGATCAGTTTGGCGGTGCCTTCGCCGGTTTTCAGCGCGATATTGCCGGTAAAGCCGTCGGTCACGATCACATCGACGCGGTCAGACGGAATATCGCCACCTTCGACAAAGCCCACAAATTCATAGCCACCGACAAAGGCGGCGGCGGCCATGCGGTCATGCGCCTCTTTCAATTCGGCGCGGCCCTTGTGTTCTTCTGTGCCGACATTCAACAGCCCGACGCGGGGCCGGGGCAGGTTCAGCCCGTTGCGGGCATAAGATGCGCCCATGGCTGCGTATTGCAGCAAATCATCGGCCTCGGCCTTTATATCCGCGCCGACATCCAGCATCAGATTGAAGCCGCCGGGATTGCGCGATGGCCACAGACACGCAATGGCGGGGCGGTTGACGCCGGGCAATTTGCGCAGGCGGATCATCGACACCGCCATCAACGCGCCGGTATTGCCACAAGACACCGCCACCGCCGCCTCGCGCAGTTTCAACGATTCGATGGTGGACCACATCGACGTGCCATCGCCATGACGCATCACCTGACTGGGCTTGTCGCTCATCGTGACCACGCGGGGCGCGTGACGCAAGGTGACCCGCGCCACAAGATCGGGGTGGCGCGCCATCAGCGGGGTCAGTTGCGCCTGATCGCCGTGCAAGATGAAATGCGCGTCGGGCAAAGCGGCGGCGGACAGAACAAGACCTGCCACAACCGTAGCAGGCCCTCGATCGCCACCCATGGCATCAACAGAAATAACGATGCGGTCTGCACCAGTGGAAGACGGAATTTCAGATTCAGTCGCCATCGGGCAAGCGGATCAGGGCGCGGCTTACGCCGCGTCCTCGTCCAGATCAACCTTTGCGGTCGCAACCACTTCGCGGGCATCGTAATGGCCGCAAGACGGGCATACGTGATGCGGACGCTTCAACTCGCCGCAGTTGGAACAATCTTGTGGGTTTCCTGCCACCAAAGCGTCATGCGCACGACGCATGTTGCGCTTGGAAGAGGTGACTCGGTTCTGTGGGACTGCCATGTCGCACCCTTTGATAGTGGGGGACATGCCCCAGATTTTACTTTGATTTCAGACACCTGACACAATCCATCGGGATCGCTGCAAAGCCCTGAACAAGGCGCGGAACATAGCCGGATTTAAGCGCGGCGCAAGCCCCTTTGTCGCACGGCCCGCAGGGGGGCCGGATTGCTGTCGCGCAGGGCCGCAATCATTCAGACGCAGGCCCCGCATTTTTCATCAACGCAGCCAATCCCGCCAGCCCGGCAAAGGGTTTGAGGGTTTCTTCGGTCATCGGCTGCGCGCCGGGCGGGGTGGCGATGGCGGCTGTCAGATCCACACCTTTGGCGCGCGGATACAACGGCAGCACCAGCGCCAGCGCTTCGATGGCCACGCTGGCCACGTCGATCACTTCGGGCAGGGATTCGGCGTCATCGCCCAGCATTTCCACTTCGTCGCCGGTGGGGTCGGCGTAATCGTGGCGGTAGTTGCGCTCGATGCGGTCTTTCAACCGCGATGTGACCGGGGCCAGCGATATCGAACAAGGCTGCACCACCAGCGCCGCCAGATCGGCGCGCAAGGCCACATCAATGCGCCCCATCGGCTGCAATTCGCCTTTCAGCACAAATTCGGGCAAGTCCAGCAAGCCCAGCGCCTGCGCCACCGCCGCGCGCGCGGCAGCATCGGGGGCAAAGGTAAACCGGATGATCTTGCGCCCCGAAACAGCGCTGCTGCGGTAGGGCAGGCTGGGCAGATCGAAGGTCTTTGGCGCGGTATCCGTCATGTTCTGCCCCATCGCGCGGCAAAGTCACCGCCGTTTCGCCCCCGGTTGAGGCCATTGTGATCAGCCGCCCTGCGTTCCATTCTTGAACAGGGGCGCGCGCCAGCGTAAGCCCTAGCGTAACATCCATGGGCCGCTTTGTGCGAAATCCATGGATACTGATCACGAAAGACTGGCGCAAGAGGGGCCAATCATGGCTATAATCGACGGACAGGCCAGAGGCCATGGGCAGGGATGACGCATTTGACGAACAGCTTTGGTGGAGCTTTGGCATTTTGGCGCGTGGTTGTGGCGGTGGTTGGTTTGGCAATGGTGACCGCCGCTTGCGCGCCCACCTACCGCAATCATGGCTATGTGCCGTCCGACGATGATCTTGCCCGCATCGAGGTTGGCATCGACACCCGCGACACGGTTGCGGTTGAAATCGGCCGCCCTTCGGCCGCCGGGCTGTTGAACGATGTCGGCTGGTATTACGTGCAAAGCCGTTGGAAACATTCCGGTGCGTTTTCGCCCAAGGAAGAAAACCGGCAGGTGGTGGCGATCACCTTTTCCGAAGACGGCGTGGTCGAAAATATCGAACGCTTTGGTTTGGAAAAGGGCAGGGTGGTGGCGCTGTCGCGCAGGGTCACCGAATCCAACATCAAGGGCCTAAGCTTTTTGTCGCAATTGCTGGGCAATATCGGCCAGCTGCGCGCGGATCAGATTATCAACTGATCCGCGTTGCAGCCGCGCAGCAACCCGCGGATGTCAGTCCGCGGCGTCAAACTGCAACGCCACGCCATTGATGCAATAGCGCAGGCCGGTAGGCTTTGGCCCATCCGGGAACACATGGCCCAGATGCGCATCGCAAGTGTTGCAATGCACTTCGGTGCGGGTCATGAACCAGCCCTTGTCCACGGATTCGCCCACCATCTCGCCGTCCAGCGGTGCCCAGAAAGACGGCCAGCCGGTGCCGCTGTCAAACTTGGTTGCCTGATCAAACAGCGGCGCATCGCAACAGACACAGCGATAGGTGCCGGGGTCTTTGGGAAAAGCATCGTTGGAAAACGCCCGTTCGGTGCCATGCTGGCGGGTCACCTTATAGGCCAGATCCGACAGTTGCGCGGCCCAGGCTGCGTCTGATTTGGTCACTTTATCCATCGGTCCCTCTTTCAGGCTGACTTGCGCGCAGACGCGCTTGGGGCCAGATATAGGCGGCGCGGCAGAGGTTTCCAAGCGCCGGGTGGATCACGTCTGCAAGATAGGGACCAAAGTGCGCGCGCTGAGTGTTGGCAGATATACGGCGCGGCTGGCGGATGATCCCAATGATCTGGCACAAGCAATGGCGCTGCGGGCGCAGGTGTTTCGCCCCGGCCAAAACGGGGCGTCCGACGGGGATGCCTATGACGCGGCCTGTGCGCATATGGTGATCCATGATGCCGTCAGTGGCGATCTGGTGTGCAGCTACCGGGTGATGCAGCTTGCGGGTGCAGGCGATCTGGGGGCCAGCTATGCCGCCCAGTTTTACGATCTGTCGCGGCTGGCAGGCTTTGGCGGCCCGCTGTTGGAACTGGGGCGATTTTGCGTGAAACCGGGCTGTGGCGACGGGGATATCTTGCGGCTGGCCTGGGCCGCGCTGGCGCGGCTGGTGGACCAGACGGGCGTTACCATGTTGTTTGGCTGCTCGTCTTTTGACGGCACGCAAGGAGCTGTGCATGATGCGGCTTGGGCGCAGTTGCGCGCGCATCATCTGGCCCCAGACCGCTGGCGGCCGCAGCGCATCGCGCCGCATATCTACGATTTTGCCCGCGTACTGGCCGACACCCCGGTTGATACACGCGCCGCCCTGCGGGCAATGCCGCCCTTGTTGCGCACCTATCTTGCGATGGGCGGCTGGGTCAGCGACCATGCGGTTATTGACCCTGATCTGAACACCTTGCACGTGTTTACTGCGGTGGAAATCGCCCATATCCCCGCCGCCCGCGCCGCAGCCTTGCGCGCCATCGCCCCCCAAGGCCACGATTTTCGCGCAAACCCCGCCGCACAGCGTTGACCTTGGCGGCGGCTGCCCCTAAATCACCGCGCATGGCACGTATCCCCCTTTTGCAACTGTCCGGCATCTCGCTTACCTTTGGCGGCAATCCGATTTTCGATGATCTTGATCTGGTGGTGCAACCTGCCGACCGGGTGGCGCTTGTCGGGCGCAACGGGTCTGGCAAATCAACCTTGATGAAGGTGATGGCGGGGTTGTCCGAGGCCGACCGCGGCATCCGCGTGATCCCGCCGGGCATCACCGTGGGCTATATGGAGCAAGACCCCGATCTGTCGGGGTTCGAAACGCTGGGCGATTATGCGGCGTCAAACCTGCCCGATGGCGAAGAATACAAAGTGCCGATGGTGGCCGAAGGGCTGAAATTCAACCCCGAAACCCCGGTTGCCACCGCGTCGGGCGGCGAGCGTCGCCGTGCCGCATTGGCCAAACTGCTGGCCGAAGCGCCCGAATTGATGCTGCTGGACGAGCCGACCAACCATCTCGACATCCACGCCATCGAATGGCTGGAGGCCGAGTTAACCAACACCCGCACCGGATTCGTGCTGATCAGCCACGACCGCGCCTTTTTGCGCGCCCTGTCAAAAGCTACCCTGTGGGTAGACCGTGGCCAAGTGCGGCGGCGCGAATCGGGGTTTGAGGGCTTCGAGGAATGGCGCGAAACCGTCTGGGCCGAAGAAGACGATGCGCGCCACAAGCTGGACCGGAAAATCAAGGCCGAGGCGAAATGGGCGGTCGAAGGCATATCTGCCCGGCGCAAACGCAATCAGGGCCGGGTGCGCGCACTGGCGGCCCTGCGCGACGAACGCGGCAGCCAGATCCGCCGCCAAGGCACCGCGGCGATGGAATTTGACGCAGGCACGCAATCGGGCAAGCGGGTGATCGAGGCAAAAGCCATCACCAAGATCTTTGGCGACAAGCAGATCGTCCAAGGCTTCGATCTGCGGGTGTTGCGCGGTGACCGGGTTGCCTTCGTTGGCCCCAATGGCGTTGGCAAGACCACACTTTTGAAAATGCTGACCGGCGAGTTGGCGCCCGATGCCGGCACGGTGACGCTGGGCACCAATCTGGAAATCGCGGTATTCGATCAGGCGCGCGCAAAACTGGACCCCGAGGCCACCTTGTGGGACAGCCTGACCAATGATCCGATGATGCGGGTGTCGGGGGCTTCGGATCAGGTGATGGTGCGCGGCACCCCCAAACATGTGGTCGCTTACCTGAAGGATTTCCTGTTTGACGAACGTCAGGCCCGCGCGCCGGTGAAATCGCTGTCGGGCGGCGAAAAGGCGCGGCTGTTGCTGGCCCGGTTGATGGCGCAGCCGTCGAACCTTTTGATCCTTGACGAACCTACCAACGATCTGGATGTCGAAACGCTTGATCTGCTGCAAGATATCTTGGGGGATTACGACGGCACCGTGCTGTTGGTCAGCCACGACCGCGATTTCATCGACCGCATCGCCACCACCACTGTCGCCCTTGAAGGCAACGGCATGGCCACGGCCTATCCCGGCGGGTGGTCGGACTACGCCCGCCAAAGGGGCGACGGTGCTGCCGAAACCCCAACCAAGCCGCGCGGATCGGCACCCACCGGCAAAGCTGTGGGCAAAAAACCCCAAGGCCTTAGCTTTTCGGAACGCAACCGGCTTGGCGCGCTGCCAGACATCATCGCCGCGCTAGAGGCCGAAATCTCGCGCCTGTCCGAAGTGTTGGAGGGCGAGGATATGTTCGCCCGCGATCCGGTCAAATTCCGCAAAGGCTCCGAGGCCTTGGCCGTGGCCCAAGCCGCCTTGGTCAAGGCCGAAGCCGAATGGCTGGCGCTGGAAGACCGCGCCGACAGCTGACACCCTATCCTTGGCTAAAATTTAGCTAAAATTTCGTTTCATCTGTTCAAAAATATCCCACGGGGGGGCCTTAATCGCGTGGCGATTAAGGCGGGGGGTGTGAAACCCCCGCTTTCTGTTAATCCTGCAACGGGCCTACCATTTCCCCGATGCCCCGCCGCCCGATGTGCCGCCGCCGCCAAAGCCGGAACTGCCACCCGAGGTGCTGTCCGACACGATGCGCGATATCGTGTAGGGCGCCAATGTCTCATGCTGGCAAGACGCACAGCGCGTGGTTTGCAAGCCATGCCCGGCTGCGGTTGTGGTGGCGGCCTGTCCAATCACCCGGCTGCGCGATTGGCTGCGCGCGCCGCAGTGCGGGCAGCGCTGCCAGCGGGTGATCACATCGCCGATCTGGCGCTGTGCGGCGATGGCCGCAATCGCCGTCGCCACCAGCCCAAAAAACCCGACCACCACATATAAAATCCAACCATCGTCGCTGACCAGATCCTGCGGCGGGGTTTTGGCGGCAAAGGGCGTGGCGATCCGGGCAATCAGCCCCGCCACCGCCGCCTGAATGCCCGCCGGATACTCGCCGTCCTTGAACAGGGGCAACACATCGCGGTCAATCACCCGTTGCGCCAGCCCGTCATACACCGGATCAAAGCCCGCCCCCAAAGCAATGCGCATTTCGCGGTCATCGCGGGCAATCAGGATCAGCACGCCGTCATTGCGCACAGCCTCGCCGATGCCCCAGGCATTGAACAGCTTTTTGGCATAACTTTCAATGCTTTGGCCCGCTCCACCATAGTCGGCGATCCGCCCCATTGTGGCCACGGTGATGTGAACCCCGGTCTTGGTGCGCGCCTCTTGCAAGGTGGCGGTCAAACCAGCTTCTTGCGCAGGCGTCAGCAGATTTGCGTAATCTGACACCGTATCGTTCAGGGGCGTCGGCAAGGATTGGGCCATGCCCATCAACGGCCAAAGCACCAAAAACCCGATAATCCGTAGCATGCTGTGCCTTTACCCGTTAAGTCTGACCAATGCCCGCAGCATGCCATATTTGCGCATCAGGTCAAATGATCTGCGCAGCCACAGGCTTGCCCGATGGGCGCGGGCATGCTACCCCGCCTGCATGAAGACACAGGCAACCTTTCGGATTTGCTGCATTCGCTGCTGACAACACGTCACGCGGGGGGTTTCTTCTTGGTCATCACAAAGACAAAGCGGCCCCCCGCAACAGGGATTGCAGGCACCACTTTGGAACAGACCATGACACAGATCCGTCTTTACAATACCAAAACGCGGGCGAAGGACATCTTCACCCCGATCGATGACAAAAACCTGCGGATGTATGTCTGCGGCCCCACGGTTTACGACCGCGCCCACCTTGGCAACGCGCGGCCCGTTGTGGTGTTTGATGTGCTTTACCGCCTGTTGCGCCACGTCTACGGCGCGGATCATGTCACGTATGTGCGCAATTTCACCGACGTCGATGACAAGATCAACGCCGAGGCGCTGCGGCGGCAACGCGCAGGCGCGCCGGGCACGTTGGAGGATCTGATCGCCGAGCGTACGGCAGAAACCATCGCGTGGTATCACGCCGATATGGATGCGTTGGGGGCGCTGCGGCCCAGCATCAAAGGCGAGGTCACCGACAAAGCCGCGCCCCGCGCGACCCAATATATCGCCCCGATGGTGGCGATGATCGAAGATTTGATAGCCAAAGGCCACGCCTACGCCCGCGACGGCCACGCCCTGTTTCGCGTGCGGTCCTATGAAGGTTACGGCAAACTGTCGGGCCGCAGCATCGACGACATGATCGCAGGCGCCCGGGTGGAAGTCGCGCCCTTCAAAGAAGACCCGATGGATTTCGTGCTGTGGAAACCGTCTGATGCGGGCCAACCGGGATGGGATGGCCCCAAAGTTGACGGGAAGTCTATCGGCAGGGGCCGCCCCGGCTGGCACATCGAATGCTCCGCCATGGCCGATGAATTGCTGGGCGACCACTTCGACATCCACGGCGGCGGGTTGGATTTGCAATTCCCCCATCACGAAAACGAGTTAGCCCAATCCACCTGCGCCCACCCCCACGGCGGCTTTGCCAATGTCTGGATGCACAACGAGATGCTGCAGGTCGAGGGCAAGAAGATGTCCAAAAGTTTGGGCAACTTCTTTACGGTGCGCGATTTGTTGGATCAAGGCATACCGGGGGAAGTGATCCGGTTTGTGTTGCTGAGCACGCATTACGGCAAGCCGATGGACTGGACGCAGGAGAAGGCGGATCAGGCGGAGGCGACGTTGCGGAAGATTGGAGAGTTCTTAGCAAGCGACCCCATGACCAAGCCAACAGTTGGACTGCAGTATGCAAGGCCACCTCAAGAGTTTGTTGAAGCCCTCGCAAATGACTTGAACACTTCGTTGGCCCTAACACTAATTGGTAAATACCTAAAAAATAGAGACGAATTTCACCTTGTCGGCGCGATCAAACTTTTAGGGTTTTGCCCCGACGGATTGAAACGTAAGTTTTCCGCATTCCAGTTTAGTGCACACAACAATGGAGTCACTTCTGGGCACCAGCTAAGAACACTTGACGGATTCATAGAGGCAAAGCCTACTATACTGATAAAATTGGGCAATCAACTTTTCCATCTGCGCCAACAAGCCGTTGCAACTAAGGATTTCTCAGCTGCCGATGCAATGAAGGCGGCGTTGATAAATGCCGGTGTTGAAGTTCGCGTGTCGAAATACGGCGTTCAACTTGTGCAAGGCGCTACCTTCGACCCCGTCAAGCTTGAGGCTCTTCTATGACATTTATCACGCCCGCCCCGGGCCTGACCCGGGGCCTCTGCCAACACCTGATGCCACGAGAGGCCCCGGATCATGTCCGGGGCGGGCAGCGCGCACCATGACCCGCGAACCCCTCTCGCTGTTTGACACCACTCTGCGCGATGGTCAGCAAACCCAGGGCGTCCAGTTCTCGACCGCCGAAAAACGCCAGATCGCCCTGGCCCTTGATGCGCTTGGGGTGGATTACATCGAAGGTGGCTGGCCGGGGGCGAACCCGACCGATTCAGACTTCTTCGCCAACCCGCCCGCAACCCGCGCCACGATGACGGCGTTTGGCATGACCAAGCGGGTAGGGCGGTCGGCCGAGAACGACGATGTTCTGGCCGCCGTGCTGGATGCGAACACGCCCGCGGTCTGCCTCGTCGGCAAAACCCATCCGTTTCATGTCACCACCGCCTTGGGCGTTACCTTGGACGAAAACCGCGACGCCATTGCCGCGTCTTTCGCCCATCTGGCCGCCAAATCCCGCGAGGCGCTGTTTGATGCCGAGCATTTCTTTGACGGCTACCGCGCCGATCCGGCCTATGCGCTGTCGTGCCTGCACGCGGCCTACGTTGCGGGCGCGCGCTGGATCGTCTTGTGCGACACCAATGGCGGCACCCTGCCATCCGAGATTTCCCGCGTGGTGCGCGCGGTCATCGCATCGGGCATTCCAGGGCACCGTTTGGGCATCCATTGCCACGATGACACCGGCAATGCGGTGGCCAATTCGCTGGCGGCAATCGAGGCCGGGGTGCGTCAGGTGCAAGGCACGCTCAACGGCCTTGGCGAACGCTGTGGCAATGCCAATCTGGTTTCGATCATTGCAACTCTCGGCTTGAAAAAATCCTATCACGATCGCTTTACGATCGGCGTTGATGATGAGCGTTTGCAAAACCTCACCCACGTGGCGCGTTCGTTTGATGAACTGCTGAACCGCGCTCCCAATGCGCAGGCGCCTTATGTCGGCAAGAGTGCTTTTGCCACCAAGGCCGGCATTCATGCTTCGGCCATCGTAAAAGAACCGGAAACCTATGAGCATGTGAAGCCGGAAACCGTGGGCAACCGCAGGCGCATGCTGGTTTCCGATCAGGCCGGAAAATCCAATCTCCTTGCCGAGTTGCATCGCATTGGCATGATGGTGTCCAAGGACGACAAGCGCCTTGATGTCTTACTGCGCGAAGTGAAGGAGCGCGAGGCCGTGGGCTATGCCTATGACGCCGCCGATGCCTCCTATGAACTCCTGGCACGGCGCACCCTTGGCAGCG
>JANPLZ010000114.1:0-7523 GCA_031422555.1 Cypionkella sp.
GCGGCCAGAAAGGCAAAAAAGAACATCGACAACAGTTGGGCCGCATGCACTTCGGTCTCGCCCGCCGCGATCAGTGCTGTTGGGCCAAGGCCGATCAGGCAAGCCTCCAGCCCGATGGCCATCACGCCAAAGCCAAGGATGGGCAGATGCAGCCTAAAGGCGGCGGTGATCTCGGCCATTGGGGCTGCTTTGGCGGGCCGTGCGGCCCCCGCGCCCACTGCAATAACCGCCCCCAGCCCGGCGCAAAGGGCAAAGGTCATCGCGGGGTCATTTGACAACGCGACAAAGACCAAAGGCGCGCCGATGGCCCCGATGCCAAAAGTTGCGTTCAAAAGACTAAGCATCGCTGGCCCGCGTGCCCCGAATGCGCGCAGCATCGCAGGATTGAACACCACGGTTGAACAGCCATAGCCGATGCCAAACACCACGGCCCCCACAACGGTGATCCACCAGCCCAGACTGGCCGCGATGATCGCCGCCCCAGCCGTCATCAGCACAACCACATGGCGCGGCGTCACATGGCGGCCTTGAAAAAACATGCCCGCAACGCCAATCGCGCAGCCAACCCAATGGGCAGACACCAAAATGCCCGCCATGCTGCCGGTCACGCCAAAGCGCCGCGAAAAGGCTGGCAGCGCCGGCCCATACAGCGATTGCCCTGCCCCCATCAGCACGAAGGTTGCAATGCCGATGATCAACAACCCGGCATTCGCCTTCATCAACGCGCGCATCAAAGGCTCCTGCTCAAAAGATGTGTTGGAATATCGCCGCCGCAGACTGTGCAGCACTCTCTTGCGCAATATCTGTCTGACAGGCAGGCTGCCAGCGTAAATTGGGGTCTGCGGTGATGAGCTTTGATCTTTCTGCCTTCCTGCCCTACCAACTGGCGGTCGCGTCATCGAAGGTGTCAAAAGCCTTTGCAGAACGTTATCGCGCCGAATTTGGCCTGACGATCCCGGAATGGCGGGTCTTGGCGCATCTGGCGCAATCGGGATCGGTATCCGTGCGCGAAATCCACGCACGGGTGGATATGGACAAATCCAAAGTATCCCGCGCGGCGGCCCGGCTAGAATCTGCAGGCCTGATCGAAAAGCGTGAAAATCCCGATGACAGGCGCTTGCTTGACATGCGGTTGACGGCCAAAGGCGATGCGATGATCGCGCGGATTTTGCCGATTGCAGACGCGTTTCAACAAGAGATCATCGCCAAACTGGCGCAAGACGCGCCGCTGTTTCGCGCGGCTTTGCAAAAGCTGGGGACCGGCACATGATTACCCTGTTCGATTATTGGCGATCTTCGGCGGCGTACCGGGTGCGCATCGCGTTGAACCTGTTGGGTCTGACCTTTGACAACGTTCCGGTTGATCTGGTCAAAGGCGATCAGCGCGGCGCGGATAACATCGCGCGCAACCCCCAAGGTTTGGTGCCCAGTCTGCTGATCGACGGCCTCACTCTGACGCAATCGTTGGCGATCATCGAATATCTGAACGACACCACGGGCGGGGCTTTTGCCACCTGATCCTGCGGGCCGTGCGCGGGTGCGGGCTTTGTCCTATGCCATCGCGATGGAGATTGCACCGATCTGCAACCTGTCCGTGCGCAATCATGTCGCGGCAATCTCGGGCGGGGCAGTCTCGGTTGATGATTGGCAACGCCACTATATCACCAAAGGACTTGCCGCCTTTGAGGCGATGCTGGCAGACCCAGCCACCGGCCGGTTTTGTCACGGCAATCGAATTGGCATGGCGGATTTGTGCCTTGTGCCGCAGGTTTATAACGCTGAACGGGTCGGAATTGACGTGGCGTCCTTTCCAAACATCGCGCGGATCATGGCACAGTTGCGCGATATCCCGGCGATTACCGCCGCCCATCCTGACTGCGCCAGACCGCGCAACCCTGAACAACGGACGCCCCAATGACCGACGTATTTATCCTGTCCGCAACGCGCACCGCGATTGGTGGCTTTGGCGGATCACTATCCGCCCTGTCACCCATTGATCTGGCCACCACCGTCAGCAAAGCGGCAATTGCCGGGGCCGGTATTGGCCCGGATCAAATCGGTCAGGTGGTGTTTGGCCATGTCATCAACACCGAACCGCGCGATATGTATTTGTCGCGCGTTGCCGCCCGCAATGCCGGTGTGCCGGATGCCACGCCCGCAATGAACGTCAACCGGCTGTGCGGATCGGGCGCGCAGGCGATTGTTTCGGCGTTTCAGATGCTGGTGTTGGGTGACGCAGCGTTTGCCCTTGCCGGCGGTGCCGAATGCATGAGCCGCTCACCGCTGGCATTGACCACGGCGCGGTTTGGCCAAAAGATGGGCGATACCCGCGCACTTGATATGATGACCGGCGCACTGACCTGCCCGTTTGGCACCGGGCATATGGGGATAACGGCAGAAAACGTGGCGGCGCGCTATGGCATCAGCCGGATGGCGCAAGACGAATTCGCGCTGCAATCGCAAAATCGTGCAGCGCTGGCGATTGCCGAGGGGCGGTTCGCGGATCAGATCACCGCGGTAGAATTGCAATCGCGCAAAGGCATGATCAGCTTTGCGGTTGATGAACATCCCAAGCCCAGCACGATTGACGCCTTGGCCGCCCTGCGCCCTGCGTTTCAGAAAGATGGCACCGTCACCGCGGGCAATGCCAGCGGCATCAACGACGGGGCGGCGGCGTTGGTTTTGGGCAGCGGGGCAGCGGTGCAGGGGCTGGCCCCGCGTGCGCGGATCATGGGCTATGCCCTGGCGGGGGTTGATCCTGCCGTGATGGGACTGGGCCCCATTCCGGCAGTGCGGCAGCTGTGCGAAAAGCTGGGGCTGCGGCCCACCGACTTTGACATCGTGGAATCGAACGAGGCGTTTGCCGCCCAAGCCATGGCCGTCACGCAGGAACTGGGCCTTGATCCTGCCCGCGTGAATCCCGATGGCGGCGCGATTGCGCTGGGCCATCCGGTGGGCGCGACGGGGGTGATGCTGGTGGTCAAGGCGCTGCACGCGCTGGAACGCGGCGGCGGCAAGCTGGCGTTGATCACGATGTGCATCGGCGGCGGGCAGGGGATTGCTTTGGCAATCGAACGCAACGCCTAACGCAACCGGATCATCGACCGCGCGGAACGGCCATCGGCGTCGATGACTGACAGCGTGACAAAGCCTTTGCCCAACGCGTCCAGCATTGTTTCGCGGCCGCTCAAGGCCACGGCCACCGGCACCCCGTCGGCCAGCCAAGTGAACGGGGCGGTGCCACCGCGCACCCGCACCATCAAGCCTACGGGCAACAGTTCGACTTCCGCGCCATCGGGCGGAAAGGTCACGGCGGGCGCAGATTGATCGGCTTCAAACGCGGCTGATCGCGAGCGGAATTTTTGCAACGGCTGCGGCAATTGCGCGGTGCTGACCAGCAGGGTCGCAGGCGGCGGCGCAGGTTGTGGATCCAGCGCAGGTTTTAGCCGCGCGAAGGCCTGAAACAGCACCGGTGCCGCCAGATCGGCCCCAAACACCCCCGGCACCGGCGTGCCATCCGGGCGCCCCATCCAGATGCCAATCACGTGTCGTCCGTCAAACCCGATCGCCCAGGCATCGCGGTGCCCATAAGAGGTGCCGGTTTTGTAGGCCAGCCGATTTTCCGGCGATCCGGGCGGCGGGGCAAGACCTGCCAGTATATCGCCAACCTGCCACGCCGCTGTGGCCGACAGCACCCGCTGACCCTCTGCCGCGCGGTCGCCGTCCAACACATGTGTCAGCGGCAATGAAACGCCACCCCGCGCCATTGTTGCATAGAGTTGCACCATATCCTCCAACGTCACGCCAATCCCGCCCAAGGCAATCGCCAGCCCCGGTTGCCCGCCGGGCAGATCATAGCGAACCCCGGCTTTATCCAGACCGGCCAACAGTTTGGCTGGCCCCAAAGCCTCGGTCAGCGCCACCACCGGGATATTGCGCGACTGCTGCAGCGCGTCGCGGATGCGCAGGGTGCCCAGATACAGCTTGTCAAAATTCTGCGGTTGATAGCCGTTGAAATCTGTGGGCTTGTCGTCGATCAGGGTTTCGGGATGCGCCAGACCTTCATCAAACGCCAGAGCGTAAACCAAGGGCTTCAACGTTGATCCGGGGCTGCGCAGCGCGCGGGTCATGTCAATAAACCCCGCCCGCGCATCGGCCTTGAACGCCGCTGATCCCACCGAAGCCAGCACTTCGCCGCTGCGGTGATCGGCCACCAGAATGGCCACTTGCAGCCGTTCGCCTTGACCGACGACCACGTCCGCCGCCAGCCGTTCCAGCGCCTTTTGCAAATCGCGGTCCAGTGTCAAGTGATGCTGGCCCGTTGCCGCCGCTTCGGTCAAGGCGCGGTCTGCCATATGCGGGGCCAGCGCCGGAAAGGCACGGCGCTGCCCGGCCACAGGTTCGCTGCGCGCCGCGGTGGCCTGATCGGCGTCGATCAAACCATCGGACAGCGCCCGCGCCAAAACCCGGTCGCGCGCAGCGGTTGCCCGTTCCACCGACCGATCCGGCCTGCGATATTCCGGTGATTGCGGAATGGCCACCAACAGCGCCGCTTCGGCAGGGGTCAACCGTCGGGGTTCTTTGCCGAAATATGACAGGGTTGCCGCCCGAATGCCTTCCAGATTACCGCCATAGGGTGCGAGATGCAGATACAACTGCAAAATCTGATCCTTGGACAGCCGCCGTTCCAGCGCCAACGCCAGCCGCATTTGCCGCAGCTTGCCCGCTACAGCACCGGTGCCGCTTTCTTCCAGCAACCGCGCCACTTGCATCGTCAGGGTTGATCCGCCCGATATCACGCGCCCGTTCCACAGCGCCTGCGCCACCGCCCGTGTCATCGCCCGCACATCGACGCCGGCATGGTCGTAAAACCGCTTGTCCTCATAGGCCAGCAGCGCCGCGACAAATCCCGCATCTACCGCCGATATCTGCACCGCCAACCGCCAGCGCCCGTCGGCCACCGTATAGGCGCGCAGCAATTGGCCGTTTCGGTCCAACACCTCGACCGAGGTTTGCACAATCAGCGGCGGCAGTTGTGTGGCATCAATCCACGCATCGGCTGCATCGCGCGCCGTAGCAGCCAGCCAAAGGCCCGCCACCACTGCAAATATCCGGCTTGCGCGCATCCCAAAGGGCCCCTTTTATTCGGTGATGGTGATCACATTCACCCCGGTCCGGCCCGTCAGATCGGGGCGATACATATCCTCGACCGACGCGGCGGGTTGATGGAACGTTCCGGGCGATACCGCGCGCACCACATAAGCCAGCCGGAAGGTGGCATTGTCATAGCGGTCAATCGCGGTCAGGAACCGATCTTGCCGGAATTCGCTATGCGCCACCACATATTCCAGCCCCAGACCGGCCATCCCCGGCACCGACCCGCTGGCGATCAGGTTCGGGTTATCAATCTCGAACCCGGCGGGCAGGGGATCATTCACCATCAACCGTGCTTCGCCCCGGCCAAAGGGTGTGATTTCCAGCACCGCAATCATCCGGGTGCCAACCTTTGGATTTTCGTGCTGCGACGGCGTCATAAGGGTGCCATCCATGGTGTAGTAATTGCGCTGGATGGCATAGCCGGTGCCGCCTGCCGGTTCAGGCTCGGACGGCACACCATAAGTGGTGATGGTGATCGTGGTGTCCGAAGTGCTGCCGTTTTTCACCGCAACAGGCGTGGTTGCCGTGGCATCCAGCACTTGAACCAAGGGGCCATTCGGGCCTGCGCCGTCAATGGTGATGCCTTCGGCCCCCTTGCCATCAATCAGCGCATTCGCCGCAAGCAGCAGCCAGCTTGCCTCTTGGGTTGACAAGCCGCGCGTGGTGGAAATGCGGTCGGTCAACGCCTCGCGGTCAATGGCGTTCGATCCGGATTCCACCGCCAACGTCAGCACTGCCGCCGCATCACGGAAGTTGGTGCCATAATCGGCGCGGAAGATCTGTTCAACATCCGGGCCTTGCAACGCATTCAGCGCCACACCGGCGCGCCGGAACATCGCATCGGCGCGTGGCTGATCGCCATAGCTGGCCAGCGCCGCCCCCAGTTGCGCCATTGCCGTTGGGGTGGCAAAAGCATCGCCCTTCACATCCGCGTAATAACGCAGATCGCCAACCGCTGCCGCCCCTTCGCGGGCCAAAACCATCAGCGCATAGGCCAGTGGTTCGCCACCCTTGTCGAAATCGGCATAGTAGTTCACCTGATTGCGCAGATTGTCCAAGGCCGACCGAAAGGCTTTGTCCGGCACATCATAGCCGCGCGATTTTGCCCGGCTTAGAAAATCGGTGACAAAGGCGTCCAGCCACATATCACCGCCATTGCTTGGGCCCCACAGCCCAAACGCGCCGTTTGATCCTTGGTTGCCCAGCAGTTCCACAATCGACTGATCAACGCGCAGTTTGATGTTATTGGCACCGGGCAAATTCATCGCCGCGGCAACTTCGTCGAAATACAACAGCGGCAGCGCCTTTGAGGTAAGCTGTTCGGCACAGCCGTAGGGATAAGCGTCCAGTGCCGCCAGAACCCCCGGCGAGTTCAGCCGCGCAATCGGCCCCACCGCCATCGTGGCCTTGGCTGACCCCGCCACCAGACCGACAAAGACGTTTTCATCAAAGGTAAATTCCTGCCCCTTTTTCAGATCCAGCCGTGACACCCGCACCACCGCCGGATCGTTGATCTGCACCGGGATGGTCAGGGTTTTCTTCAGGACTTTGCCATCTGGCGTGGTCAGGGCCACTTCGATGGTTTGAATACCAACACCGTTCGCAGTGACAGGCACTGCAAACACCGCTTTGGCCTTGTCACCCAGATCAAAGCCTGAAGGTACATTGCCCAACGTCAGCCCCCCCGATGAGACATCCAGCCCCATCCGGCCCACAGGCCCTTTGGCATGGACAATTTCCAGCAGCAGCCGCGATTGATCGCCGGGTGCCATGAACCGCGGCAGGCTGGCCGTAACCACAACCGGATCGCGCACCAAAACATCGGCCGATGCTTGACCCACGCCGTTTTTCGACCAGACCACCGCCATCACTTTGACAGTGCCATTGAACGACGGCAGATCAAACGAGGTGCGGGCATAGCCATCGGGTCCGACAATAATAGGGCCTTCGAAATAGGCCACCAACTCTTCGGTGGGCGCGGGGGCCGCCAGTCGCGCCTGCGCGCCCGCGTCGCCACCGGATCGAACCTCGCCTGTGGCCCCGTTCATCCCGTCAATCAGACGGCCATAGATATCGCGGATACCAACCCCCAGCTTGCGCTGACCAAAGAAATGGCCGGTGGGGTCGGGGGCCGCAAAGCCTGTCAGGTTCAAAATGCCGACGTCCACGGCGGCGATGGTAACATAGGCGGTATCGCCCGCCGCAATGCCGTCAACCTTGACCGCAATGGGCATCGGTCCGCGCGGTGCAATTTCAGCCGCCAGTTCAACGGTGGCCGACAGCGCCTTCGTGCCGGGGTCAATCGCGGCATGGGTCAGACCCAGCGCACGCGCTGGATTGCGCCCCGCCGCCACATCCATTGGCCG
>JANPLZ010000115.1:0-2408 GCA_031422555.1 Cypionkella sp.
CTCCGAAAGAAGGGGCTCAAGTCCTCCGACTAAGACAAGATCATCTTCAAAGACCACCGCCCAATCTTCGCCACTGTCAACCAACCTCCTCCAAAAGTTACGGTGGCTTTGCAAACAGCCATATGCGCCCGCACTTATTCGAGTGCCCTCAAATGACAATGGGATTTCGGCCGCCGCGGCCGCCACCTCGGGGTCTTGGCCATCCACTGCCGCGATGCGTTCAAAGGGGATGCCGGCGCGGGCGAACTCGGCCGTCATATGGGCCAGCCGGTCAGGACGGCGGTCAAGGTTGATGCAATAGGCTTTCATCGTGCCTTCCAAGTCAAAATATCGGTCAAATACCGGGCCAAGCTAGTCGACATAACGCAGCCCGGCAACGCCGCAAAGTGCTACCTCGCACCGTTTGTGGCCATCTTGCCCCGCCGGGGTGGCAAAAATGGGCGCTTTTGGCCGGAAATTGCGGTTTTTCCTTTCGGACTGTGGGGTTACCCGGTAATCTTGTCCCCAAGATTGCGGGTGGGTGTGTGCGGTCCGTTCTTTTGCAAAACGGGCCAACCGAGGAGAACACGGAATGAAGTCGATCTTTGCGGCGATGGCGCGGGTTTTGGCCCTGCCTTTTTTTCTGGCAATGCTGGCCGCCCCGGTGGCCGCGCAGGATGGCGGCTATCTGATCCGCCCGGGCGATGTCCTTAAAGTCGAAGTGCTGGAAGACCCCGGGCTGAACCGGTCGGTTCTGGTCTCGCCCGATGGGCGCATCAACCTGCCGTTGACCGGAACGGTCAAAGTCTCGGGCAAGACCATCGAGACGGTGCAAGCGGAACTTTCCGGGCGGCTTTCGGCCAATTTTGCCGCCCCGCCCAATGTCTATGCCTCGATCGAAAGCGTCGTTGTGCGCGCGCCGGGCGGCACCGGCGGCGGCACCGCGGCCGGCGTCGATGTCTACGTGATCGGCGAGGGTGCTAAATCGGGCAAGATCTCGGTGGCACCCGGCACCACGGTGCTGCAGTTTTTCGCCGAAATGGGCGGATTTTCCAAATTCGCCGCCACCAAGCGCATCCAGTTGCGCCGCACCGATCCGCGGACCAACGCAGACACCAACTATCTGATCAACTATGACGCCATCGAAGCCGGCACCAGCCGGATGGGTGCCACCGTGCTGCGCAAGGGCGATGTGATCGTCGTGCCGCAGCGCAAACTGTTCGAGTAAGGCGCGACCGTGGGGGCCGCCCGTTTCGCGCACCTGCTGCCGCTGACCGCGGCGGCGGTGCTGATGGCCACATCCGCCTTGGCACAGGAAGGCCGCGGCAGGCTGCTGACCTTTGGCATCGAACAAAGCTTCAGCTGGGCCGACAACCCCGGCCTTGCGATCCCGTCCGAAGGCAGCCGCCTGCGCGCCGACACCCGGCTAAGCTTTGGCGCGGTGTTTGAAGGGCCGCGCGATCTGCTGGCCTTTCAGTCTTCGGTGCTGCTGCGCGGGCAAGACAGCGGGTCCGGCTTTGACTTTGGCCTCGAGACACCGGCGGCAGAGCTAAGCTATACCCGCAGCGGGGCGACTTCGTCGTTCACCGCCAGCGCCTTTATCCGCGACAGCGATCTGGCCGAGGGTCTGGCGCTGTCCGATGACGACACCCCGGTTCTGGTGCTGGAAGACGGCAGCGCGCGCACCAGCGGCGGGCGGCTGGCCTACAGCTTTGGCGATGGCGCGCCCTTTGGCGGCACTGTGCGCGCCGGGCTGACCAACACCGATTACCGCGACACCACCGATCCCGATCTGGTCGACAACCGCACCGTCACCGCCGGAGTCGGGCTGCACTTTAGCCTCAACGAGGTGACCGAGGCAACGCTGGATATAGATCACCGCCTTTATGACGAGACCGGGGCCGCCCCGGCCGAAAGTTCGACCACCGTTGCGGCGGGCCTGACCCGCGCCCTGCCCCGTGGCAGCCTGCGCGCCGGGCTTTCCACCACCTTTGACGCCGATGGCAGCCGCAGCGGCCTGAGTTTCGGGCGCAGCATTGATCTGCCCAATGGCGCGCTGTCGCTGGATCTGGGCCTGACGCAATCCGAAGGCGGCGGGGTCGATGTCACCGGTGCGCTGGCCTATCAGCAAGATCTGCCCCGCGGCGGTCTTTCGGCCCGGCTCAGCCGGGCGGTGACCACCGATGCCGGCAACGACCAGACGCTGGTGACGGCGCTGTCGCTGGGCCTTGCGCAGGAGTTGACCCCGCGCATGGGGTTGAACATGGGTGCCGACTGGAGCCGCAGCGAAGACACCGCCAGCGGCACTGTCACCGATAACACCAGCCTGAACGCCGCCCTGAACTATGCCCTTAGCCAAGACTGGACCCTGAGCGCCGGTGCCAACCACCGCATCAAAGACGAAGACGGCATCGGCCGCGCCAATGCCA
>JANPLZ010000116.1:0-35234 GCA_031422555.1 Cypionkella sp.
TGTCGCCGTGAAAATTGGCCATATCGTATTCACAGCGACAAAACCTGCCAAACCTATCAACCCTGCCGCAAGGTATCTGATCAAATAGCGCCCCTAGTCGATTTCTTTCTGGCCCAAACAACCCCTTGCGGAGCGGCCAACCCTACCCCGCCAGAACCGCCTGCACATGCGCCACAAAATCCTCGCCGCGCCGCTCAAAGTTCGGGTATTGGTCAAACGATGCCGCCGCCGGGGCCAACAGAACCACATCGCCCGGCTCTGCCTCGGCCGCGGCGCGGGCCACGGCGCGTTCCATGGTCTCGCAAATCTCGTAAGGCACAGCCCCCAATTCCAACGCGAAATCCCGCGCGGAATGGCCGATAAGATAGGCTTTGGCCACCGATCCCAGATGCGGCACCAGCCCGGCGATGCCGCCGTCTTTGCCCATTCCGCCCGCGATCCAACGAATGCGCGGAAACGCCTGCAACGCTTTGGCGGCGCTGTCCACATTGGTGGCCTTGCTGTCGTTGACGAACCGAACGCCGCCCTTGGTGCCCACCAACTGACTGCGATGCGGCAGGCCAGCGAAACTGCCAAACGCGGTTTCGATCAGCTTTGGTCCCAACCCGAGACTGCGGCACACCGCATAGGCGGCGCAGGCGTTTTGGTGGTTGTGCGCGCCGGGCAGGCCCGCGATATCGCGCAGATCAATCGACGCCACCTGCTTGCCGCGCCGCCATTCGGACAGAAATCCTTTGCGGGCAAACACCGACCAGCCAAAGCCTTCCAGCTTTTGCCCGGATGATATCCTGATCACCCGGTCGTCTTGCGCCCCTTCCGACAATTGGTTGGCCAGAAACTGCCCTTCAACCTCGTCTACCCCCACCACGGCGCGGTCTGGCCCGCCTTCGGCAAACAGCCGCCGCTTGGCCGCGAAATAGCCGCCCCTGCCGTGATGGCGGTCCAGATGATCGGGCGACAGGTTGGTAAACACCGCCACATCCGGCGTCAGGCTGCGGGCCAGATCGGTCTGATAGGACGACAGTTCCAGCACCACCACCTCGCCGTCTTCGGCGGGGTCTATATCCAGCACGCCGCGCCCGATATTTCCCGCCATCTGGGTATGCCGCCCGGCCGCGTCCAGCACATGATGGATCAGTGCCGTCGTGGTGGATTTGCCATTCGACCCGGTGACGCAAACCACGCGGGGTGTGGTGTCGAAATCATCCCAATCCGGGGTGGCATAGCTGCGAAAGAACAGACCGATATCATTGTCCACCGGGATGCCCGCCTGCAACGCTGCCGCAATCACCTTGTGCGGCGCAGGGTAAAGATGCGCAATTCCGGGCGACACGATCAGCACTGCCGCGCCGTCCAACGCGCCCGCACGGCCAAGATCGGTGCAGACAAAGCCTGCAAGTTCCGCCGTCGCCCGCGCCTCGACACTGTCATCCCACAACAACAGCTCTGCATCCCCCGCCTGAAGTGCGCGCGCCGTGGCGAGGCCAGAGCGTCCAAGCCCCAACACAGCCACCTTTTGCCCCGCATAACCGTTGACTGGAATCATGATCTGCCCCCCTTGGGTTTGGCGCGCACCTTGCCCTTGGGGGGGGGCAGGGGCAAGTGGGGGATGGTGAGGCAATCGCTGCACGGCCCGCCTATCAAAGCCCGCCTATCAAAGCCAGTCGATGTCGGGTTGCCGCGCCGCCCTACCGCAGGGGCATCACCCCGACGCGGGCGAGACCCTTTTTGCCGCCGCCACCGCCCGGGAAACCAGAACGGCGCAAAGTTGCCCTTGCGCCGCCTGGGCTGTGTGTGACCCGCCCCGCGTTACTTCATCATCATCGCGTCCATCGCCATCATGTCAGGCTTGCCTTCGCAGCCCTTCATCGTGGCGTCATTGGCCATTTTCATCGCCTCTTCGTCCATCCCCATCGCGGCATCGGGCGAGGCTTTGTGCATGGCATCAACGGCTTTCATCATGCCTGCCATGTCCATTGCCGAAAATTCGGCGCAAGTCATTTTGGCCGGGTCCATTTCTTCGGCCCAGACCGGTGCGGCAAAGGTTGCGAGAACAACCAGCGCTGCAGCGCTGCGGATAAGATGTTTCATTCGATGTTTCCCCAAATTGGATTGAATCGCAGGTTGCGCCTTCCCTCCATAGCATTGGATTTGATCACGAATTTTCACGTCAAGGTGCGCACACGCAAGGGTGTAGGCGGCGTTACCGCACCTTTAGCGTCGCCAGTCCAATCATCGCCAATATCAGCGAAATGATCCAGAACCGGATCACGATCTGCGGCTCTGCCCAGCCCTTTTTCTCAAAATGGTGGTGGATCGGGGCCATCAGGAACACCCGTTTGCCGGTGCGTTTGTAGTAAAGCACCTGAATGATCACCGACAGCGCCTCGACCACGAACAGGCCGCCGACGATGGCCAGCACGATCTCGTGCTTGGTGCAAACCGCGATGGCCCCCAACGCGCCCCCAAGGGCAAGCGATCCGGTATCGCCCATAAACACCGCCGCGGGCGGAGCGTTATACCACAAAAACCCCAAACCGCCGCCAAACAGCGCCGCGCAGAAAATCAACAACTCGCCAGTGCCTGCGACGTAATGCACGCCCAGATAGGCGGTGAAATTCAAATTGCCGACAACATAGGAAATCACCCCCAATGTGCCGGCCGCGATCATCACCGGCATGATCGCCAGCCCGTCCAGGCCATCGGTCAGGTTCACCGCATTGGCCGAGCCTACGATCACGATCATGCCGAAGGGCACAAAAAACAGCGACAGGTTCAGCAAGGCATCCTTGAAGAACGGCAGGGCCAGTTGGTTGGTCAATTCGGCCGGATGAAAGCTGGCGGCGGCATAGGTGGCAAGGGCGGCAATCACCAGCCCCGCCAACATGCGCACCCGCGACGACACGCCCTTGGTGGTTTGCTTGGTCACTTTGGCGTAATCATCGGCAAAGCCGATCAGCCCAAAGGCCAACGTCACCAGCACGACGATCCAGACATAAGGATTGTCCAGCCGCGCCCACAGCAGTGTTGAAAACATCAGCGCCGACAGGATCAACAGCCCGCCCATCGTTGGTGTGCCCGCCTTGGCGAAATGGCTGGCCGGGCCGTCATCGCGGATCGGCTGGCCCTTGCCTTGCTTGCGGCGCAACAGATCAATCAGCGGACGGCCAAAGATAAACCCAAAGATCAGCGCCGTGGCAAAGGCCATGCCCGCGCGAAAGGTGATATAGCGAAACAGGTTGAAAAAATCGCCCCCGTCAGAAAGTTCGGTCAACCAATACAGCATTTACGCCTCGCCCTGTTTCGCAAGCGTTGCTGCCTGCCCTAGTTTGCGCAGGGCGTCAACAATCAGACTGACCTTTATGCCCTTTGACCCTTTGACCAAGAGAATATCGCCTGCGTCCATCAGGCTGCGGGCGCGGATGCTAAGTTCGGGCGCGGTCTGCACCCATTCGCCACGTTGCGCGCGCGGCAATGCCTGCCACAGCGCGCGCATCCGCGGGCCGACGCAGTGGATGACGGTGATGGCATCCAAGCCCGGGTGGTCTGCGATGGCGCGGTGCAGGGCGCCTTCGGCGGGGCCCAGTTCCAGCATGTCGCCAAGTATCGCCACGCGCCGCCCTTTGCCTACCCGGCCAACGCCGTCTTGCGGCTGTGCAGCGATCAGCACATCCAGTGCGGCTGCCATCGAGGTGGGGTTGGCATTAAAGGCATCATCAATCAGATCGAAGGCGGTTTCTTCTACGATATCAAGCGTTATGCGTTCACGGTTGCCCCGTCCGGGCGGTGGCGACCAATGCCCCAGATCGGCGCTGGCGGTCATCGGATCTAAGCCCAGCGCATCGGCCACCGCAAGCGCCGCCAATCCGTTCGCCGCGAAATGCCGCCCCGGTGACATCACTTTGTAAAGCATGGCAGCACCTTGGCGGGTGGCCTGCACCACCGTAGCCGCATCGCAGATCTGCACGCGCGTCAACCGGTAATCCGCAGACGCATCGGCCCCAAAGGTCAACACCTTGGCCCCTGCCGCCGTCGCATGGGCCAGCAAAATCGCGCTGACATCCAGATCAGACGGGGCAACGGCCACGCCCCCCTTGCGCAATCCCTCAAAAATCGCAGCTTTTTCGTGGGCGATTCCGGCAACATCGGCAAAAGCCTCAAGATGGGCGGCCCCAACGGTGGTGATCAGCGCCACGTCCAGATCGGCCATCCGGGCCAAAGGGGCGATTTCGCCGGGGTGATTCATCCCGATCTCGATCACCGCGAAATCGGCATCTGCGGGCAGGCGCGCCAACGTCAGAGGCACGCCCCAGTGGTTGTTATAGCTGGCTTCGGCGGCATGCACCCGGCCTTGACCGCCCAACATCACCCGCAACATTTCCTTGGTCGAGGTTTTGCCAACCGAGCCTGTCACCCCGATCACCCGCGCCCGTGCGCGTGCGCGACCCGCGATCCCCAAGCCTTGCAGCCCTGTCAGCACATCGCCCACGATCAACAGCGGCGCACCCGCTGGCACACCTTCGGGCATGCGCGACACCATCGCGGCGGCCGCACCTTTGGCCAACGCGGCGGCGACAAAATCATGGCCATCACGCGCGTCGCTAAGTGCTATGAACATATCCCCCGGACGCAAAGTGCGGGTGTCAATCGAAACGCCCGTGGCTTCCCACACGGCAGTCGTACGCCCGCCCGTGGCCGCAGCCGCATCGGTGGAGGTCCATAAAACCGTCATATCAAACCATCCAAAGCGGCCACGGCAATCGAGGCTTGTTCAACATCATCAAAGGGATAGGTTACACCGTTGATGGTCTGGCCCGGCTCGTGGCCTTTGCCCGCGATCAGCAGGGCATCCCCGGGCAGCAGGGCATCAACACCGCGCAAGATCGCTTCGGCGCGATCTCCAACCTCATTGGCATCGGGGCAAGCGGCCAGAATGGCGGCGCGGATGCAGGCTGGGTCTTCGCTGCGCGGGTTATCGTCGGTGACATACAAAACATCCGCATGGTTGCGCGCCGCCGCCCCCATCAGCGGGCGTTTGCCGCGATCCCGGTCGCCACCCGCGCCAAACACCACGATGATCCGTCCCATCACATGCGGGCGCAGCGCGCGCAGCGCCGTGGCCAGCGCATCCGGGGTATGGGCATAATCGACAAACACCGATGCGCCGTTGGTCCGGGTTGCGGCCAGTTGCATCCGGCCCCGCACGCCTGTCAGTTGCGGCAACACCGCCATGACATCGGCCACCGCAGCGCCACAAGCAATCACCAGCCCCGCCGCAAGCGCCACATTTTCGGCCTGAAAGCCCCCGATCAGGTTCAGCCGCACTTGATGGGCCGCCCCCTTCCACGTCAGCCGCAAATCCTGGCCCACCGCGTCAAACCGCTGGGCAATGATACGCAAATCGCAGCCATCGCCGTGCCCGACACTGATCAGACGCTGGCCGCGCCCCACCGCAACAAGCGCCAGATCGCCGCCGCGGGCATCGTTCATGTTGATCACCGCTGTGCCATCGTCGCCCAAAACCCGGTCAAACAGCGCGGCTTTGGCGGCGAAATAGGCCTCGAACGTCTGGTGGTAATCGAGATGATCTTGGGTGAAATTGGTAAATCCCGCCGCGTGCAGCCGCACACCGTCCATACGGCGTTGATCCAGACCGTGGCTGGATGCCTCCATCGCGGCATGGGTGACGCCTTCGTGCGCCGCCGTAGCAAGCATCTGATGCAAGGTGATCGAGTCTGGCGTGGTATGGACAGATGGCGCGGTCCATGCGCCTTCAACGCCGGTGGTGCCGATGTTGATGGCAGCATGGCCAAGCAGCGTCCAGATCTGGCGGGTAAAACTGGCGACGGACGTTTTGCCATTGGTGCCGGTAACGGCGACTATCACCTGTGGCTGTGCGCCAAACCACAGCGCCGCCGCCCCGGCAAGGGCTGCACGCGGGTCTTCGGCAATGATCAGGGCGGCATCACTGGCGCGCAAAGCATCGGCAGCAAGGGCTGCACCCGCAGCATCGGTCAGGATCGCCGCCGCCCCCTGCCCAAGCGCTGCCCCGATAAACGCCCCGCCATGCGCCACCGATCCCGGCAAGGCCGCGAACAACACCCCCGGCACCACGGCCCGGCTGTCCATGGTGATGCCGGTCAGCACCGGATCACGCCCGCCCCGCGCGGCCAGCCCCAGATCGTTTACCGTTCGTGCCCCGTCGCGCATATCCGTCCCTTGGTCTTAATTCTTGACGGCTGTTAACCCATCCATGGGGGCAGCTTCAACCTGCGGCCGCAATCCCAGCAAAGGTGCGGTGCGGCGGATGATCTCGGCGGCCACCGGCACCGACGTCCAGCCCGCCGTGCGGCGCGGCTTTGGTCCCGAGGTTTCCACCGGCTCGTCCAGCGTCACCACCAGCACATATTTCGGATCATTGGCCGGAAACACCGACGCAAAGGTGTTGATCACCTTGTCATCATAATAGCCGCCACCGCGTTTCACCTTATCAGCTGTGCCGGTCTTGCCCGCCACGGCGTAACCCGGCACTTCGCCCATGCTGGCGGTGCCTTCGGTCACCACCCGGCGCAGCATGGCCACCGCCTGCAACGCGGTCTTTTCCGACATTACCCGCGCACCCTGCATAGGCGTCGTGCGTTTGATCAGCGTCGGCGTCACCTTGATACCGCCATTGGCAATAGTGGCGTAGGCAGTCGCCAGATTCATCGGGCTGCCCGAGATGCCATGGCCATAAGATGCGGTGATCGTGACAATCTCGGGCCAGCGCTCCGGGCGCAGGGGTTTGGCCCCCTTGGCTTCGATCAACTCAATCGGTGCCGCATCAAACAGGCCCAAGGATTTCAGGAACGCCTGCTGGCGCTCTGCCCCGATCATCATGGCGATATGCGCGGTGCCCACGTTGGACGATTTGGCAATGATGTCGGTCACCGAAAGCATCGGACCATAGTTGTGGTTTTCAAATTCCTTGATCAGGAATTTGCCATAACGCATCGGCGCATTGGCCGCGACAAGGGTTTCAGGGTTGACCAACCCCAACTCCATCGCTTGGGCGGCGGCAAAGATCTTGAAAGTCGATCCCAACTCATAGATGCCCTGAATGCCACGGTTGAACAGAACGCTGTCCGACGGGTCGCCCGAGGTGGGATTGCTGGGCCGATCATTGGGATCAAACGTCGGGCCCGCCGCCAGCGCCACCACTTCGCCGGTGCGCACATCCATCAAGATCGCCGCACCACCCTTGGCATTCATCATGGTGATGCCGGTGGCCAGCACTTCTTCGACCGTGGCCTGCACCGTCAAATCCAGCGACAGTTGCAAGGGCGTGCCCGCTGTGGCCGGATCGCGCAGCCGCATATCCAGCGCCTTTTCAATGCCTGCCGTGCCAATCACTTCGGCACTGCCCACACCTTCTGCGCCAAAAGACGCGCCCCCCAACACATGGGCCGCCAGCGTGCCGTTGGGGTATAGCCGCATTTCGCGCGGGCCAAACAGCAGGCCCGGATCGCCGATTTCATGCACGCGTTGCACTTGTTCCGGCGACAATACCTTGCGCACCCACATAAAGCTGCGCCCATCGGTAAAGCGGCGCAGCAAGGTGGCCTCGTCCAGTTCCGGGAAAATCGCCGCCAGTTCGCGCGCCACACGGGGCGGGTCAACCATATCGCGGGTCTGCGCATACAAAGCATGCGTGCGCATGTTTGTCGCCAGCACCCGGCCATTGCGGTCAAGGATATCGGCGCGGCTGGCCAGAATTTCGGCCCCTGCAGATGCGGTGCGCGGCTCGACAGGCTCAGTCGCCGCCAGCATCCCCATGCGCGCGCCAATGATGGTAAAGGCGGAAAAGAACGACAGCGCCAGAAACACCAGCCGCAATTGCGCCCGGCCACGAGATTTATCGCGCATCGCCTCATGGCGGGCTGCCAGATTTTCCCGCTCGATCATGTCGGGGTTTTCGCCCCGGCGGCGGGCATCAAGAATGCGGGCCAAAGGCCGCAGAGGGGTGCGGGTCATGGGGTTTGCTCTGGGTTGGCAGGAATTTCGCCTTGTACATCGACGGGGGTGTTCACCCTCAGGTTCAGCGGGGCCATATCGGCGGCAATGGGCGGCGGTGGAAAGGCGATGGCGCTGGCGGTGCCAAACTGGGACGATTCCATCGGCAGCAAAAGCAGCCGGTCAAAGTTCAGCGTCGCCAGTTCGCGCAGCCGCGCGGGGCGGTTCAGATAGGCCCATTCGGCGCGTTCCACCGAAAGGCTTTCGCGCAGACCGGCAATTTCGTCTTGCAGCGCACTGACATCGCGCAGCGCGGCCTGCGTCGCATAGTTTTCGCGGTAGGCCCAAAAGCCCAAGGACATCACCGCGAAAAAGGTTAACACATAAAGCACAGGGCGCATGATCAGCGGCGTCCTTTTCTGGATTGGGGCAGTTCGGGGGCGTCAAGCTGTGCGGCATCGGGATGCGCCGCGGGGGCTGCGGTGCGCCGCGCCACCCGCAGCTTGGCCGACCGCGCGCGCGGGTTTTGCGCCACTTCGTCATCATCCGGGCCGACGGCCTTGCGGGTGATCAGATCAAAACGCGCCGTGGTGCCAGATTTCGCCGGAGCATAGCGGTTGGAATTGGGTTCCTCGCCAGCTGCTGCCTGAAAGAACCGCTTGACGATACGGTCTTCCAGCGAATGAAAGGTCACCACCGCCAACAGCCCACCGGGTTTCAAGGCCCGCTCTGCCGCACCAAGCCCCTGCACCAATTCGGAAAATTCGGCATTCACCGCAATGCGCAGCGCCTGAAAGCTGCGGGTGGCCGGATGGCTTTGCCCCGGTTTCGGACGCGGCAGGCATTTGGACACAATCTCGGCCAGCCGCAGCGTTGTGGTGATCGGGTTGCCTTCCCGCGCCTGCACGATGAACCGCGCGATGCGGCGCGAGGCGCGTTCTTCGCCAAAATGATACAAGATATCGGCCAAACGATCTTCGGACGCCGCATTGACGATATCGGCCGCGCTTTCGCCCGCCTGCGACATCCGCATGTCCAAAGGGCCATCTTTTTGAAACGAAAAGCCACGCTCGGCCATGTCGATCTGCATCGAAGATACGCCCAGATCCAGCACAACGCCGTCAAGGGCAACCCCTGCCAACTGATCAAGATCGGAAAAATTTCCTTGCACCAGCCGCAGTTTATCGCCGTAATCACCCGCCCAAACGGCAGCCATTTCCAATGCCAGCGGATCACGGTCAACCCCGATCACCCCATCCGCGCCCGCCGCCAGCAACCCGCGCGCATAGCCGCCCGCGCCAAAGGTGCCATCAAGCCAAAGCCCCCGAACGGGGGCGCAGGCGGCCAGCAATGGCGTCAAAAGCACCGGGATATGAGGCAGGCGACCGGGCAGCGGATCGCGGTTGGGCGTCATTTAAGGCGTCCTCGCCGCCCTGCCGACCAACGCCAGCGGATCGCTGCCATCGCCATCGTCTTCGGCTGCCTTTTCCGCGTCATACACATCGCGGCGGAACAATTTGAAACGGTTGGTGAAACCGGCAAACGCCGCCTCGGACCCGCCGGCCAGATCATCCGCGCCAAAACCCATCTTGGCACGCACATTGGCGGGCAAGACGACCCGCCCGTCGGGTTCAATTTCCACCATCACCGACCGGCTGATCAGATCACGCTCGGCGCGGTCACGCTCGGGTGAGCCCAACTCCATCGCTTCGATCTTGGCTGCCAGCAAATCGGCGCCAACTTTGGAGTAACACTCGACAAAGCTGCGATTGCGACCGCCGTAGACCATGTAAACCTTGGGGCGCGCATCGGCATCGGTCGGACCAGCCTCGGCTTCCAGAATACGGCGAAAGGCTGCGGGGATAGACACCCGCGCCTTGCTGTCTATCTTTTGATAGACCTCGCCTCTGAACGCCTCGGTCACCATCGGCCTTTCGACTCCTTTGGGTCTGCGTGGGCCCGAATGGGGCCGCCAGAAAATAAAATGGCGGATCGAGCTGCTGCCACTGCTCGATCCGCCTTCTGTCCCATCGCTGGGCGTCCTGCTGCGCAAACCACCTGGGGGAGATGTCTGCTCGCTTGCGCGCCGGATCTCTGTTGTCGTCTGTGATAAAACCGGGTGCCTGTATGAAGCCTGTCTTTTTCGCCTTGTTCGGGGTCTTAAGCTGCCCCTGCTTTGATGTCCCGTCTTATCGCGTAAGAAAGGGATGCCATGGGTTTGCATGGGAAGCAATGGAAATTTTTGGGACAAGCCGGTGCATATGTTGTGATGCACGCTGCCGCAACGCAGCATCTTGTGGTGAATCGTCCGTAAATTTGCAAATTATAGCGGATCACGCCGCTGTGACCGCTAGATATAGCTTTTATGGGTCAGACTTGGGTTGGTCGCAGAAATCTTGAAAAAATCTCAAATCGTCGCGGTTCTGCACGATTGGCGGCGCAACAATCGGTAATTTTTCCACATTTTCGGGAAACATACGAAGGAAACGCCGGTTGAAACGGCAATTTCCCATAAAAACCCATAAGTGATTCGGCGCATCCATCGCCGCCGCAGGCTGGCCGCACCGCAGGCCAATCGCGCTTTACCTGCCTCAGGCCATCCCGCCTTCAATCAAGCGCGCCGCCAGAACGGCATAGGCCTGCGCCGCAGGACCATCGCCCGCCGCGATTGGCGTGCCCGCATCGCCCGCTATCCGCACTGACAGATCAAGGGGCAATTCGCCCAAAAATGGCAAGTCTTGCTTGCGCGCCTCGGCAGCCACGCCGCCATGGCCAAACAAATGCGCCTCGTGGCCGCACTTGGGGCAGATGTAGGTCGACATGTTTTCGATCAGCCCCAGCACCGGCGTTTTCAGCTTTTGAAACATGTCCAGCGCTTTGCGGGCGTCCAGCAAGGCCACGTCTTGCGGGGTGGAAACCACAATCGCCCCGGTCAGGTGGGTGCGTTGGCACAGCGTCAGTTGAATATCCCCGGTGCCGGGCGGCAAGTCGATGATCAGGATATCAAGACGCCCCCAGGACACCTGCGACAGCAGTTGCTGCAACGCGCCCATGATCATCGGACCGCGCCAGATCACGGCCTCGTCTTCCTTCAGCATCAGCCCGATCGACATCATCGTCACGCCATGCGCGATCAGAGGTTCGATGATTTTGCCATCCGGGCTGGCAGGGCGTTTGGACACCCCCATCATGCGCGGCTGGCTGGGGCCATAGATATCGGCATCCAAAAGGCCAACGCGGCGGCCCTGTTTGGCCAAAGCCACCGCAAGATTTGACGCCACGGTGGATTTGCCCACCCCGCCCTTGCCCGATCCAATCGCGATAATCCGGTCTATCCCGGCAATGCGCCCCGGCCCGCCCTGATGCGGGGTTGGGTGCTGACCGATTTTCAGGCTTGGCGGCGGCGCTTTGGCCCCCGGCCCATGCGCCGTCATCACCACTTGCACCGCAGACACCCCTGGCAAGGCCCGCAAGGCCGCCTCGGCCATGGTTTGCGCCGCAGCCAGGGCGCGGGCCTGATCCGGGGTGGCGGCTTCGATGACGAATCGCACTGCACCGGCGTCAACCACCAAGGCGCGCACCAGATCATCCCCGATCAACGTGCCACCGCCCGGTGTGGCGATGCTTGCCAGAACCGCCACCACATCTTCGCGCGAAACTGTCATCTGTTCATTCCCTGCCCAAGCCTTATGCAAAGTGTTTCCCTTTGCAGCAAAGGGCAAGGTGCTGTTTACCAAACGATTAAAAATTCAGCGAAGGCCCTGTTAATTATGAATTTTTTGTGATCTCAGCTATGCGCATGCTGCATGGCAGCATTGCGGACGAATACGTTGTGCAGGTGCAGCATATGCCCCATGTTTACGTTAACAGCAAAACCAAAGGCAAAGACATCCGGTCGGCGCCGGGATTGCTGCAAAGAAAAGAATGAGGTTTGAGATGGCATATGTAAATTCCACCCGCGCGGCTTCGGCATCGTTTGCGGATCGTTTCAGCAGCTTTTTTGCAGGCCTGAAGGCTTCGGCTGCCCAACACCGCGTCTATAACCAGACAGTGCATGAACTGCGTCAACTGTCCGACCGCGATCTGGAAGATCTGGGCATCAACCGCTCCATGATCCCGGCAATTGCCCATGAGGCGGCTTACGGTCAGTAATTTTCGCGGCAAACCTTATCTCCTCCCAAGGTTTGTCTGCGGGCGCGGCGGCGCTGTTCCTCCTCCCTGGCGTCGCCGTTTTTTTATTGCATTCGACGGGTCAGGGTCCTCCCCCTTTGCCCGTTGAACACAAGGCGGCGGTCGATTTGTCCTCCCTTAGCGACCGCCGCTTTCCCTGATCGCCAACCACGGACCTCCTCCCCCGGTGTTGGCGCGCGTGGCGGCGATTGCTTTCCTCCCATTGCAATCGCCGCCGCCCTTTTTCCAAAATCTGTAGCCGTCGACGTTGCTGTGGCGCAACGTGGCAGTCCGGCGGGCTGGCGTGCCTGACAGGTTAAAAGCGCGTTAATTTCATTTTGGCAAAAATACTCCCGCGCGGAGCGCATCTTACTTTTGCCAGCCCTGCACCCACAGCCAGCCCGCTAAAACGGCACGTCATCCACTTCATGCGCGGCGGTAACCCAGCGCGCGACGATCATTTTTGATCCGGCATGATCAAATTCAATGCTTAACTTGTCGCCTTCGATGCCCATAATCTCACCATAGCCGAATTTCTGGTGAAACACCCGGTCGCCCAACACAAAGGCCGACACCGCCTGCGCGTCGATGGTCATGTTGCGAGCTTCGGTGGGTTGGCTGGTAGGGCGTTGTGCGCCGCGCTCTTGCATGCGCCGCCAACCCGGTGAGTTGTAGACATCGGCCTTTAGCGCGCGGTCTTCCAAGGCCGCGCCAAAGCCCGCCGAGGCCGCGCCATAGCCACCACCATAAAGGCTGGGCGGGGTCAGCACCTCGACATGTTTTGGGGGCAATTCGTCAATGAAGCGGCTGGGCAGCTGGCTTTGCCACTGGCCGTAGACCCGGCGGTTCGAGGCGAAGGAAATCGTGCACAGCTCTTCGGCACGGGTGATGCCGACATAGGCAAGGCGACGTTCTTCCTCGATACCTTTCAGACCGGATTCTTCCATGCTGCGCTGGCTGGGAAACAGCCCATCTTCCCAGCCGGGCAAAAACACCGCGGGAAATTCAAGGCCCTTGGCGGCGTGCAGCGTCATGATCGACACTTTTTCCACCGCCTCTTCGGTATCATTTTCCATGATCAGGCTGACATGTTCCAAAAAACCCTGCAGGCTGTCGAACTGTTCCAGCGCTTTGACCAGCTCTTTCAGGTTGTCCAACCGCCCCGGTGCTTCGGGGGTTTTGTCGTTCATCCACATTTCGGTATAGCCAGACTCTTCCAAGATCGTCTCTGCCAGCGCGATGTGGTTGTATTCTGCAACCCTCGACACCGCGTTCCAGCGCGCCACGCCGTCACAAAACGCCCGCAACTGCCCCGAGCCTTTGCCGCCGATGCCGCCGCGCGCCAGCAAGCTGCGCGCGCCGTCCAGCAAGGGCAACCCCGCGCCGCGCGCCTCACGTTGAATATCGCCTTGCGCCTTGTCACCCAAGCCGCGTTTGGGCAGGTTCACCACCCGTTCAAACGCCAGATCATCTTCGGGCGACACCGCCAGACGGAAATAAGCCATCGCATCGCGAATTTCCGCCCGTTCATAAAACCGCGGCCCGCCGATCACCCGGTAGGGCAGCCCAATCGTCAAAAACCGGTCTTCAAAAGCCCGCATCTGATGGCTGGCGCGCACCAAAATCGCCGCATCGTTCAAACTGACCGGGCCAATGTTGCGCCGCCCCGATTGCAACGCCTCCAGTTCCTCACCGATCCAGCGCGCCTCTTCCTCGCCGTCCCAATGGCCGATCAGCCGAACCTTTTCGCCCCCCTCGGCCGCCGTCCACAGGGTTTTGCCCAACCGCCCGGCGTTGGCCGCGATAATGCCCGAGGCCGCCGCCAGAATATGCGGGGTCGATCGGTAATTCTGTTCCAGCCGCACCACATGCGCGCCGGGGAAATCGGCCTCAAACCGCAAGATATTGCCCACTTCGGCCCCGCGCCAGCCATAGATGGATTGGTCATCATCGCCCACACAGCAGATATTGCGGTGGCTTTGTGCCAAAAGCCGCAGCCACAGATATTGCGCGACATTGGTATCTTGGTATTCATCCACCAGAATATAGCGAAACCAACGCTGGTATTGCTCCAGCACATCGGGGTGTTTTTGAAAAATTACCACGCAATGCAGCAGCAGATCACCAAAATCGGTGGCATTCAAAGTGCGCAGCCGGGCCTGATATTGGTCATACAATTCGGTGCCGCGATTGTTATAGGCCGATGCCTCGGACGCAGGCACGCGGTCTGGCGTCAGCGCGCGGTTTTTCCATGAATCAATCATCGAGGCCAGCATCCGCGCGGGCCAACGCTTTTCGTCGATATTTGCCGCCGAAATCAGTTGTCGCAACAGCCGCAGCTGATCATCGGTGTCCAGAATGGTGAAATTGCTTTTCAGCCCGACAAGTTCGGCATGACGACGCAGGATTTTCACCGACAGTGAATGAAACGTGCCCATCCAAGGCATGCCTTCGGCCACTTGGCCCAGCAGCCGCCCGACCCGGTCTTTCATCTCACGCGCGGCTTTGTTGGTGAACGTCACCGACAATATTTCATTCGGCCGCGCCCGCCCCATGTGCAAAAGATGCACGATCCGCGCCGTCAGCGCTTTGGTTTTACCGGTGCCAGCCCCCGCCAACATCAAAACCGGCCCATCCAGTGCCTCAACAGCCGCGCGTTGGGCGGGGTTCAGATCGTCCAGATAGGGCACCGCCCGCGCGCCAAGCGCCCGTTGTGACAACGGCACTGCCGCCTCAAACGCATCCGAGTCATCTGTCCAGCTCATGGCACCAGTCTAGCGCGGGCTGCGCCAAAGGAAAAGCAGTGTTCCACTATTGTTCCGCCCGTTGGCGCTGTCAACCGCGCAGCCGCACTATTCAACGCAAATCACGTCGCAAAACCGGCCTGTCGCAGGCATGTCGGCCCTTGCGCCGCAACGCAGCATCCCTAAACTGCCCCGGCTGTGTGCCCGCATCCATCCCGACCCGGAGAGCCCGATGACCGACTTCAAGAAAATCCTGATCGCCAACCGGGGCGAAATTGCCATCCGCGTGATGCGGGCCGCCAACGAAATGGGCAAGAAAACCGTCGCGGTCTATGCCGAGGAGGACAAGCTGTCGCTGCACCGATTCAAGGCGGACGAGGCTTATCTTATCGGCGAAGGCCTGTCGCCGGTGGGCGCGTATCTAAGCATTGCTGAGATTATCCGCGTGGCGCGGGCAGCGGGGGCGGATGCGATCCATCCGGGCTATGGATTGCTGTCAGAAAACCCTGATTTCGTCGATGCCTGTGATGCCGCCGGGATCACCTTTATTGGCCCCAAAGCCGATACGATGCGGGCCTTGGGCGACAAAGCCTCGGCGCGTCGGGTCGCGATGGCGGCGGGGGTGCCGGTTATTCCGGCCACCGAAGTGTTGGGCGATGATTTCGACGCCATCAGGGTTGAGGCGGCGGCAGTGGGCTATCCGTTGATGCTGAAAGCGTCCTGGGGCGGCGGCGGGCGCGGCATGCGTCCGATCAACAACCCTGACGAGTTGGCCGACAAAGTGCGCGAAGGACGGCGTGAGGCCGAAGCCGCCTTTGGCAACGGCGAGGGCTATCTGGAAAAGATGATCCTGCGCGCCCGCCATGTTGAAGTGCAGATTCTGGGCGACAAGCACGGCGAGATTTTCCATCTGTTTGAACGCGACTGCACGGTACAGCGCCGCAATCAAAAAGTGGTGGAACGCGCCCCTGCACCCTACCTGACGCCCGCCCAGCGCGCCGAGGTCTGCGAATTGGGCCGCAAGATTTGCGCCCATGTCGGCTATGAATGCGCTGGCACCGTTGAATTTCTGATGGATATGGACACGAGCAAGTTTTTCTTCATCGAGGTCAATCCGCGCGTGCAGGTGGAACACACCGTCACCGAACAAGTGACCGGCATTGATATCGTCCAAGCCCAGATCAAGATCGCCGAGGGCAAAACGCTGGCCGAAGCCACCGGCGTGCCCAATCAGGCGGGCGTGCAGTTGCGCGGCCATGCGGTGCAGTGCCGGGTTACCACCGAAGACCCGCAAAACAACTTTATCCCCGACTATGGCCGCCTGACCGCCTATCGCAGCGCCACCGGCATGGGCATTCGTCTGGACGGCGGCACCGCCTATGCGGGCGGCGTGATCACGCGGTATTATGACAGTCTTTTGGTCAAGGTAACGGCCCTGGCGCAAACCCCCGAAGCCGCAATTGCGCGGATGGACCGCGCGCTGCGCGAGTTCCGCATTCGCGGCGTGTCCACCAATATTGAGTTTGTGATCAACCTGTTAAAGCATCCAACCTTCCTTGATAATACCTATACCACCAAGTTTATCGACACCACGCCGGACTTGTTTATCTTCAAAAAGCGCCGCGACCGCGCCACCAAAATCCTGACCTATATCGCCGATATCACCGTCAACGGGCATCCTGAAACCGCCGGTCGCCCGCTGCCGCATGCCGAGGCCCGCGCGCCAAAGCCGCCCAAAGCCATGACTGATCCGGCGATGGGCACCCGCAATCTGCTGGAACAAAAGGGCGCGCAAGCGGTGGCCGACTGGATGGCGGCGCAACGCCAAGTGCTGATCACCGACACCACAATGCGCGATGGCCACCAGTCGTTGCTGGCCACCCGGATGCGGTCCATCGACATGATCAAGGTCGCCCCCGCCTATGCCGCCAATCTGCCGCAACTGTTCAGCCTTGAATGCTGGGGCGGGGCCACCTTTGATGTGGCCTACCGGTTCTTGCAGGAATGCCCGTGGCAGCGCTTGCGCGATCTGCGCGCCGCCGTGCCAAATGTGATGACACAAATGCTGCTGCGCGCCAGCAATGGGGTGGGCTATACCAACTATCCCGACAATGTGGTCCAGGCCTTTGTGCGTCAGGCCGCCAAAACCGGGGTTGATGTATTTCGGGTGTTTGACAGCCTGAATTGGGTCGAAAACATGCGCGTCGCGATGGATGCGGTGGTGGCATCGGGCAAGGTTTGCGAAGGCACGGTGTGCTATACCGGCGATATCATGAACCCGGACCGGGCCAAGTATGATCTGAAATACTACGTTTCGCGCGGACAGGAATTGCGCAACGCCGGTGCGCATATTCTGGGGCTGAAAGACATGGCGGGGCTGTTGAAACCCGCCGCCGCACGTTTGTTGGTGAAAACCCTGAAGGCCGAAGTTGGCCTGCCGATTCATTTCCACACGCATGATACATCTGGTGCTGCGGCGGCCACCATTCTGGCGGCCTGCGATGCGGGCGTTGATGCGGTAGATGCGGCGATGGATGCGTTCTCGGGTGGCACATCGCAGCCGTGCTTTGGCTCGATCGTCGAGGCGTTGCGCCACACTGACCGCGATACCGGATTGAACATGGCGGCGATCCGGCAGATTTCAAACTATTGGGAAGGCGTGCGCGGGCAATATGCGGCGTTCGAATCCGGCATACCCGCGCCTGCATCTGAGGTTTATCTGCACGAAATGCCCGGCGGGCAGTTCACCAATCTGAAAGCCCAAGCCCGGTCTTTGGGGCTGGAAGACCGCTGGCACGAAGTGGCGCAGGCCTATGCCGATGCCAACCAGATGTTTGGTGACATCGTCAAGGTCACGCCGTCATCCAAGGTGGTGGGCGATATGGCGTTGATGATGGTGGCGCAAAACCTGACCCGCGCCCAAGTGGAAAGCCCCGATATCGACGTGGCGTTTCCGGACTCGGTTGTTGACATGCTGCGCGGCAATCTGGGTCAACCGCATGGCGGCTGGCCCGCAGGGATTTCCAGAAAGGTGCTGAAGGGCGAGGTCGCCTCGACCGCGCGGCCAGGGGCGGCGATGCCCCCGGTTGACCTTGAAGCAGTGCGCGCGATGCTGACCCATGAATTGAACGGCTTTGTCGTCGATGACGAAGACCTGAACGGCTATCTGATGTATCCCAAGGTTTTCCTTGATTACATGGGCCGCCACAAAGCTTATGGGCCCGTGCGGTCATTGCCGACGCGGACGTTCTTTTACGGCATGGCGTCGGGCGAGGAAATCACCGCCGAAATTGATCCCGGCAAGCTGTTGGAAATCCGGCTGCAAGCGGTGGGCGAAACCACCGATGACGGCGAAGTGAAGGTGTTTTTCGAATTGAACGGCCAACCCCGGGTAATCCGGGTGCCAAACCGCGCGATCAAGGCCAAAGCGGCGGTGAAGCCCAAGGCGGTCGAAGGCAATCCCGGCCATATTGGTGCGCCGATGCCGGGGTCGATAGCGTCGGTTGCGGTGGTGACCGGGCAAAAGGTGAATGCGGGTGATTTGTTGCTGACGATTGAGGCGATGAAGATGGAAACCGGCATTCATGCCGACCGTGCAGCGGTGGTCAAAGTGCTGCATGTGCAGGCGGGCAGCATGATCGACGCCAAGGATTTGCTGGTGGAATTGGAATGATCCTGACCGTAACCCCAGTTTATGCCGCAGCGCTGACGGTGTTGCTGATCGCGCTGTCGGCCAATGTCATTGCCTTTCGGCGCAAAAACCGGGTGGCTTTGGGTGATGCAGGCAATAAAATCCTGCAAAACCGCATCCGCGCCCAAGCCAATTTTATCGAATACGTGCCGATGGCGCTGGTGTTGATGCTGATGGCCGAACTGGGCGGCACGCAGGCGGTCTGGCTGCATGGGGTTGGCCTGTGTTTGGTGGTGGGCCGCATGGTGCATGCGTATCACCTGACGTATGCGCCGGTGAAATATGTCCTGCGCACGGTGGGGATAATCCTGACCTTTTTCGCACTGGCGGCGGCGGCGATCTTGGCTTTGCCGCTTTAGGCCCCGTAAAAGGCCGCCGCAGGGGAGTGCGGCGGCCTTTGTCGGCCAGACCCTTGCGGGCTTAGGCCGGAATGGTGCCCGCGGTTTGGGCCGCTTTCAACTCATCCACCGACAACGCGCCATCGGCATCGCTGTCTGCCGCGGTGAATACTTCGGGCGTCAGATCGGGGAAGGCCAGGATCAGCTCTTCCATCGAATAAAGACCATTGCCATCGGTATCCGTTACCATGGTTTCTGCCTGTGCGACGCCAACGGCCAGCGCCGAGATCATCGCAAATGCGAGGGTGAATTTGGTCATCTGATATCCTTTCAAGTGGGGGTGGCAAGGGTGCCACCGATCAGAGGGGCATAACCACCTCTTCCCTTAAGATACAGATTGCATTGATAAATTCCACCCAAAGACATCGGCGGCAAAGCGCGCAAGCAAGGGTTTGCCCCGATGGGAAAACCCTTGCGCGGGTTGTCGCGCGCGCGACTGGCCTGCATTTTTTGGGCGACTTTTCGCGTCAACGGTCTGAAATGCCGCTAAAGAACCCGCAAGGTTTCGCCCAACCACGGCCAGTGCTGCACGCTGGGCTTTACAACCCGCGCATCAATCAGCGCGCGCAGCCGGGCGGCCACTTGGGCGGGCATATCGCCCAAGCCCCCGGCGCGCGCCGACAGCGACAACGTCCGCTCTAACGGCGCAAAGGGCAGCGGGCTTGCGTGAATTTCGGCGCGAAACGTTGACGCATGATGCAGCGCAAGCGGTGTCAGAATCGTCCAGCCCTGCCCCGAGGCCACCATGGCCAGAATGGCGTGATAGCTGTCCAGTTCAAACCGGTGCGCAGGGCGCAGGTTGTGCCGCGCCAGATGCCCGGCAATCTGGCGGCCCATAAGATGGCGCGCGGTATACTGGATCAGCGGCAGATCTTCGGCGCGCCGGTCTTTAGGGGTAATCGCCAGAAACGGCTCCACCAAAATGGGATGCACGTCGCGCAAGCCACTGCCGGGGGTTTCCGACCCCAGATCGGCTGCCACGGCAATATCCAGCGCGCGGTTGTCCAACTGATCCAGCAGCCGGTGGCTTGGCCCGGTCTCCAGCAAAAACCGGCAGGTTTTCAAATCTTCGGCCAAAGACGTCAGCAAGCGCGGCGTGACTTCGAAATCGAAATCCTCGATCATGCCGATGCGCAAAGTGGTCAGGCCTGACAGATCGGCAACCGCCAGTTCGGCGCGCGCTTCGGCTTCGGCATTCAGGATGGTTTGGGCGTGGCGGCGAAACATGGCACCGGCGGGCGTCAGACCCATGGGCCGGGCCGAGCGATCCAGCAACACCACCCCAAGGGCGGCTTCGATACCGGTCAATTGCTGGCTGATCGCCGACGGGCTGACGCCCAGCCGTTTGGCCGCGGCAGAGATCGCCCGTTCATCGGCGACGGCCAGAAAAACCTCTATCCCCCACAGCGTGACACGGCCCGCAGCATCCGCCATGTCACAGCTTGGACAATTTCTTTTGCAATTCAGCAAATTGCTTTTTGATCTCGGCCAATTCATCCGCTGCCGTTTGCGCTGCATCCGCCGGATCGGCGCGCGGGGCTGTGGGGGCGGCCCCGGTCCAGCCCGGAACCCCCATCGTCATGGTTTTCATAAAGGCTTCTTGTTGTTTGCGCATCAACTCGAACCCCGGCATCGCCAGCAACGGGTTGGGGATTGCACCCATGTTTTCAAGCGCCTTGGATTGCCCGTTGCGCAGCATCTCAAAGCTGGCAGCCAGAAACTGCGGCACCACCGATTGGATATTGGTGGTGTAGGATCGCACCAGATCGGTCAGCACATTGGTCGGCAACACGGTGTCGCCCTTGGATTCGTGTTCGGCCACGATTTGCAGCAGATATTGCCGCGTCAGATCATCGCCGGATTTCAAATCCACGATCTGCACTTCGCGCCCGGCCCGGATAAAGCCCGCGATGTCTTCCAGTGTCACGTAATCGGACGTCTCGGTGTTATACAACCGACGGCTTGCATAGCGCTTTATCAACAGCGGCTTGGTGGTGTCGGCCATCTGATCCCCCGGTCTGGCACCCGCGTGATGTTGCAGTGCAGAGAAAGTCTAAGCCAGGGCCGCATAAAAAGAAAGGGCGGGCACAATGGCCCGCCCCGCAAATCTTGCCCCCAGGGAGGAAAGGCAGATTTGCGTTTGATCGTGGTATCTTAGCGGTAAGACTTACTTGGCAGCGGCAGCAGCGGTTGCTTTTTTCGCAACGTTGGATGCCTCAACAGTGGCTTTTTTGACCGCGGCAGTGGCTTCTTCCGAAGCGTCCTTGCCAGCAGCCATCATCAACTCGACGGTTTCCATCTGCACTTTTTTCGCAATTTCTGCGAATGCAGCCATGTTTTCCGCAGCCATTTCCGCAGCAGCCGACGCGAAATCAGTGGCAGCTTTGGTGTAGTCGGTTGGCTCGGCTTTGGCGGTGGCGGCGTTGGTCAGCTTGGCAATGGTGTCTTTTGCCCATTTGGACGACAATTCGGTCGACTTTTCAGCGGCTTCCAAAGCCACTTTCGACATTTTTTCGCCAAAAGCTGCCTGGGTTTTGAACGCGTTCTGGAACGCGGTGGTGTCCATTGGGAATTTGGCCATCATGTCTTGCACGGTTTTGGTAAAGTCATTTGCATTGGTCATTTGATTTGCTCCTAAGGGTGCCGTTCGGCGGGCGGTTGCTTGATGGGGCAGATATACATGCTGCACTGCAGCATTTCAAGTGAAATTTCTGCAACGCAGCATGTCATCGCTTGCATAGCTTAGGTTTGTAAAAATCCCATGGCAGTTCAGCCGCTTGGCTGCCCCCCCACATAGGTGCCCGGCGCCGCACACAGTTGCGGGTGATCCGAATCACCCAAATCGCGCGCCGCCACCTGATCGCCAGACCGTTGCGCCAGCCACGCCCCCCAGCGCGGCCACCAACTGCCCGCGGTAAAGCCAGCCGCCGCCAGCCAATCGGCGGGCGCGCCGTGCAATGGTCCGGCTTTAGTATAGTGGCCATACTTGTTTTTGGACGGCGGATTGACGATGCCCGCGATATGACCCGACTGCGACAAGATAAACGTCTTGTCCGCCGATCCCATCTGTTTGACGCCGTTAAAACTGGCCTTCCACGGAGCGATATGATCGGTTTCACAGGCAATCGCGCAGATCGGCAGTTTGATATCCGCCAGCGACACCGGCGATCCGAACACCGGAAAATCGCCTTTGGAAAAACCGTCGTTCTGGCACAGGCCCCGCAGATACTGCACCGCCATTTTGGCGGGTAAATTGGTGCCGTCCCCATTCCAGAACAGCAGATCAAAGGCAGGCGGGGCCTGGCCCATCATATAGCTTTTGATCGCGGGCTGATAAATCAGATCGTTCGAGCGCAGAAACGAAAATGTCCGGCTCATAAAGGTTTTCGCCAATATGCCGTCGGTGTCGATCTGGCGCTCAATGCCGTCCACGAAATCATCCGACAAAAACACCCCCACTTCGCCCGGTTCGGAAAAATCGGTCATGGTGGTAAAAAACGTAGCCGACTTCACCGATGCATCGCCGGCCTTTTCCAGATGCGCCAAAGTCAGCCCCAGCGTGGTGCCCGCAATGCAGTAGCCCACCGCGTTAACCTGTGCCGCCCCGGTGATCAGGCGCACTTGCGCCAGCGCCGTCAGATAACCGTCGCGGATATAGTCATCCATCCCGACATCAGCATAGCTCGCATCCGGATTGACCCATGACACCACAAACAGCGTAAAGCCCTGATCGACGATCCATTTGATCAGGCTGTTCTGCGCCGTCAGATCCATGACGTAGAATTTGTTGATCCATGGCGGAAAGATCAACAGCGGCACCTCGTAAACCGACGCCGTGCTGGGGGAATACTGGATCAGCTCCAGCATGCGGTTGCGATACACCACGGCGCCCGGCGTAGTGGCGATGTTCTGGCCCACCACAAAGGCTTGTCGGTCGGCTAAGGTGACCAGCAATTCGCCGTTGTTGGCCTCGATATCGCGGACCAGATTTTCCAGCCCCTGCACCAGACTTGCACCATCGGTTTCCACCGCGCGTTCCAGCGCATCGGGGTTGGTGGCCAGAAAATTGGTCGGCGCCAGCATATCGACGATTTGTTTGGTGAAATACGAAACGCGGGCATGATCCAGCGGATCAAGGCTTTCCATATCCTGCACCGCCACCTGCACGGCTTCGGCATTGAACAGATACTGCTGTTTCAGATAGTTGAACGCCGGATGCGTTTCCCACAGCGGATTGGCAAAGCGGCGGTCTTTCGGGCTGTCGTCAACGGGGGCCTTGAACTCACCCTTGGCCAGCATTTGCTGGGCTTCGACATAATGTTTCAGGGTTTTGCCCCAATAGCTGATCTGATGCTCCAGCACTTTGGCCGGATTTTGCATCATGCCCGCCAGATAGGCGGCGGCGGCTTTCATGTAAATATCCTGCCCCGGCCCCTGCACGCCCTGATCGGTGGGCTTTTTTGCCGCCATTGCCGCCATCAGGCGAGCCGACAGCGCCTCTACTTGCGCCAAATTGGCCGTCAAACGCGCTAACTTGGCCCCAGCATCATTGTCTTCGGTTGCCATGTTAAAGTTTCGCTCCTATCTTTGCTGCTATGCAGCATCGTTTTGCCCATCCGGGCGCGGTTGCAGCAATCGGGCCGGGCCAATCCCGGCGCATGGAGTGCGTGATGAAGTATATGGCCACCTACGACTTTATGGAAACCATTCGTAACACGAATGAGTGGATGGGGGCCACAGCGCGTGCGATGGCATCCTACCCGGCCTTTGCGCTGACGATGAACCCGATGCTGCAAATGACGGCGGCGTGGGGCGAAGTGGCCGAGCGCAGTTTCAAACGTATGGTTGCCAAACCCGATTGGGGAATCCGTTCCATCCCCGGTCCGGATGGCCAGGATCATCTGATCGACGTCAATGTGGTGGTCGAAAAGCCGTTCGGCGATCTGGTGCAGTTCTTTGTGCGCCGCCGCGCCCCGATGGCGCGCAAGATCTTGCTGGTCGCCCCGATGTCGGGCCATTATGCCACGCTGCTGCGGTCGACCGTTGCCAGCCTGCTGCCAGATGCGGATGTCTTTGTTACCGATTGGCACAATGCTCGCGACATTCCGGTGTCGTCCGGCAAGTTTGATATCGAAGACTACACCTTGTATCTGGTGGAGTTCATGCGCGCGCTTGGCCCCGATTGCCATGTCATTGCCGTGTGTCAGCCCGCCCCCTTGGCCCTTGCCGCCACCGCCTATCTGGCCGCCTCGGACCCAAGCGCCCAACCGCGCAGCCTGACGCTGATCGGCGGCCCGATTGACCCGGATGCCGCCGCGACCGATGTCACCGACTTTGGCCGTCGCATCACCATGGGTCAGTTGGAACAAACCGCCATTCAGCGCGTCGGCTTCAAACACAAGGGCGCGGGGCGCTTGGTTTATCCGGGGCTGTTGCAACTGCAAAGTTTCATCTCGATGAACGCCGAGCGTCACTCAAAGGCGTTTTCCGAACAAGTCATGCGGGTCGCGCGCGGTGAAGCGTCAGACCACGACGCCCACAACCGGTTTTACGACGAATATCTGGCGGTGATGGACATGACGGCCGAGTTTTATCTGTCAACCGTCGAGCGGATTTTCAAAAACGGCGAGATTGCCAAGAACACCTTTGTCGTCGCGGGCACCAAAGTGGATATCGGGGCGATCACCCAAGTGGCGGTGATGACGGTGGAAGGCGAGAAAGACGATATTTCCGGCCCCGGTCAATGCGTAGCCGCACTGGATATGCTGACCGGCCTGCCGGATGCGAAAAAATCGCAACACCTTGAACCCGGTGCCGGGCATTACGGTATTTTCGCGGGCAAAAGCTGGCGGTTGAATATCCGGCCCTTGGTCTTGGGCTTTATCGACGCGCACTCTGGCGAGGTTAAAAAGGCGAAACTGGCTGCAGTGACGTAAGGCCGCCTACCGCAGCAGCACCGGCCCCGCCAGAAACGCGGCCAAAGCGGCGTTCACGGCCTCGGGCTGCTCCAGCGTTGCCAGATGCCCTGCGCCTTCAATCACAGCCAGCTTGCCAAACGGCATCAGGTTGGCGGTAAACTCAGACCGCCGCATCGGCACCAATGTGTCCAGATCGCCCGCAATCACCAAGGCGGGCAGTTTCACCCGCCGCATGGTTTTTTGCTGATCCGGGCGGCGTTGCAGCGCGCGCGATTGGCGAATGAACACCCCCTCGCCCAGGTTGATCGCCATGTCGCGGATCAGGCCGATAATATCATTGCGCCATTCACTGTCGGCCAAGGCGGTTGGCGGAATTTCTTCAGCCATCGCCTCCAGCAACCGCCCCGCCCGCGCCGCCACGATCCGCGTCTCGCGCGCCGCAGCGGTTTGCGGCGCTTCGGCCAAGGGGTCTGTCGCCAAAAGGGCGATGCGCGTCACCCGGTCTGGCACCCGCCGGATGATTTCCAACGCAACATCGCCGCCAAGGCCGTGACCCAGAATGGCGAATCTTTCCGGCAAATCCGCCAGAATGGTCTGCGCCATCTGCTCGACCGTGTCGCTACTGGTGGCCAACGCAATGTGAATAGCCCGGTCCATGCCCAGTTGCACGATCTGGGGCAAAAACAGCCGTGCGTCGGCCATAAAGCCCGGGATCATCACCAGCGGGTCGGCCATGGATTACAGCCCTTTTGCCCAGTCAAGGATCAGCGCCACCGTGCCAGCGGTTTGCCCCGGTGACAGAATATCGCCCGCAATGACGTGGAAATAGGGGTCATCGCCCTTGGCCAGTTCGCGCGGCTCCAGCCGCACATCCGCGCCCCAGCTTGCCACTGCCGCCAAGGCTTTCTCGGCGTCCACCACAAGATCCTGGGGGCTATAGATCACCATCAACGGCGCTTTGGCGGCGGACAAATCCAATGTCTTGGCCGCGCGCACCAAGGCGGCCATCGGGAAAAGCGCCGTCGTCGGATACTGCGAGGTCCAGTATTTGCCATGACCCTCATTCACCGGATTGAAAGACCGCGTCGCCCCCGCCACAACCGGCCCCCAATAGCGCGCGGCGGGCAGGTCCAGAATTTTCGCCGCCGCAGGTTTGACGCCAAAGTTTGGCGATACCATCACGATACCGGCGATATCCGCCGCCAGCGCCGGATCGGTTGCGGCAAAAGCCGCCAAAGTGGCCCCGGTCGAGGTAGAGATCACCAGAACCCGGTCGCCCAACCGCCGCCCGACGGCCAGCGCTTGTGCTGTATCCTCCAGCCAGTCGCCCGCCGATGCCGTGGCCATCGGATCACCGCCGCGGCCATGCCCGGCCAGCCGGGTAAAGAACAAATTCGCCCCCAAAGCGGTGGCCACCTGATCGGGCACAGGCCGGATTTCTTCGGATGAGGCGGAAAATCCATGGATATAGACCACCGCCAGCGGGGTTTTAGCACCTTTCGCGCCGGCCCAGATCACCCGCTTTTGCGTGCCGGGCACAATGTCGGCATAGGCTTTTTCCTGATCGGCCAGCCAGACATCAAGGTCGGGGCCAAGGTTTGCGGCGTCAAAGTCGATGGCGCGGTCCACCGGATCTTGCGGCACAAACGCCCAAGCGCCCGCGATGATCAGCCCCAGCAGGATGATCACCCGCCCCAGCCATTTTCCCAATCTACGCATGGTTGCCCCCAAGACCAATCTGGCCAATTGCCGCTGTGATCATGGCAAGACAATCGGGCGTTGAAAAGCGGTGATCGGCTCCTTTGACCAAAACCAGCCGACTATCGGGGCTGGCCGCATGTTCAAACAGCCCCAACGCCACCGATACCGGCACATCAACGTCCGCCGTGCCTTGCAGCAACCGCACCGCAAAGGGCAGCACCAACGGGCTGCGCAACACCAGATGATCGCGGCCATCGTCGATCAGCCGCTGTGTGATGATATAGGGATCGCCATATTCTGACGGCAGCGCCACCTGACCGTCCCGCGCCAGCCTGTCGCGTTGGGCGGCGTCAAAGCCTTGCCACAGGCTGTCTTCGGTGAAATCCGGGGCCGCGGCGATGCCGATCAACCCGGCAACCTGCGCCGGATTGGCCCGCGCGATCAGCGTGGCAATCCAGCCTCCCATCGACGATCCGACCAGTATCTGCGGCCCCACCGTGCGCTGCGCGATCACGGCTGTGGCATCGGCCAGCCAATCGCCGATACAGCCATCCTCAAAGCGCCCAGACGAGGCCCCATGCCCTGAATAATCAAACCGCAAAAAGGCGCGGCCCTGCGACTGCGCCCAATCGTGCAGGTAGGCGGCCTTTGTGCCTTCCATATCCGATTTGAACCCGCCCAGAAAAACCACCCCTGGCCCGGCGCCCATGGTCTGACGATACGCCAGCCTGCGGCCCTGATCGGTGGTAAAATGATGTATCTGGGTCATGCTGCGGCCTCGCTTTGTGAAACCTTACCTGCGCAGTGTTGACAAGGCCACGGGGCATCGGCAAAACCGCCGCACATACCCGCAACCGGGCGCATCCGTAGGCGCCAAACTGACGAGGAGACCGCTATGGTCCAGATTTCCCTGACTTTCCCCGATGGCAATGTGCGCCGCTGTGACGCCGGCATCACCGCGGCCGACGTGGCAGCGTCGATCAGCCCCAGCTTGGCCAAAAAGGCGATATCGGCGCAAGTCAACGGCGCGCATTACGACTTGCAATGGCCGATCCCGGCGGATGCGACGATTGCAATCAACACCATGGCCGATGATGGCCCCGCGTTGGAACTGATCCGCCATGACCTTGCGCACATCATGGCGCGTGCGGTGCAAGACATCTGGCCCGAGGTCAAGGTCACCATCGGCCCCGTGCGCGATTATGGCTGGTTTTACGATTTTGACCGGGCAGAGCCGTTTTCATCCGACGATCTGGGCGCGATAGAAACCCGCATGAAACAGATCATCGCCGCCCGCGACCCCGTGCGCACCGAAGTGTGGGACCGCGCCCGCGCCATCGCGTTTTATGAGGCCAAAGGCGAACCGTTCAAGGTGGAGTTGATCAACCGCATACCGGCGGGCGAAGATTTGCGGATGTATTGGCACGGGGACTGGCAGGATTTCTGCCGTGGCCCACATTTTCAACACACCGGGCAAGTGCCATCGGATGCGTTCAAACTCACCCATGTGGCCGGGGCCTACTGGCTGGGCGACGCATCCCGCCCGATGTTGCAACGGATTTACGGCCTTGCGTTCAAGAACCGCGATGACCTGAAAGCGCACCAGACCATGCTGGAAGAGGCCGCCAAGCGCGACCACCGCAAACTGGGCCGCGAGATGGAGCTGTTTCATCTGCAAGAAGAGGCCCCCGGCATGGTGTTCTGGCACCCCAACGGCTGGACCGTCTACCGCGCGCTGGAAGATTACATGCGCGGCCGTCAGCGCCGTGCGGGCTATAAGGAAATCAAGACGCCGCAAGTGGTGGACCGGGTTTTGTGGGAAAAATCCGGCCATTGGGAAGCTTACCGCGAGAATATGTTCATCGTCGAGGTGGACGAAGACGGCGAAGGCGGCAAACGCATCAACGCGCTAAAGCCAATGAACTGCCCCTGCCATGTGCAGGTCTATAATCAGGGCCTGAAATCCTACCGCGATCTGCCGTTGCGGTTGGCCGAGTTTGGCTCGTGTCACCGCTACGAATCGTCGGGGTCTATGCATGGGCTGATGCGGGTGCGCGGCTTTACCCAAGATGACGGCCATATCTTTTGCACCGAAGATCAGCTGGAATCCGAATGCATGGCGTTTCTGGCGCTGTTGTCGTCGGTGTACAAAGACCTTGGATTTGACAAATTCGACATCAAGTTTTCCACCCGTCCCGATGTGCGCGTCGGGTCTGATGAGGTGTGGGACAAGGCCGAAGCCGCCCTTGAAGGCGCGATTATCAAGGCGGGCTATCCCTATACCATCAACCCCGGTGACGGCGCGTTTTACGGGCCAAAGCTGGATTTCAAACTGACCGACGCGATTGGCCGGGAATGGCAATGCGGCACGTTTCAGGCCGATTTCAACTTGCCGGTGCGGCTCGATGCGGAATTTGTCGGCGATGATGGGGCCAAACACCGCCCCGTCATGCTGCACCGCGCGATTTTGGGATCGTTTGAACGGTTCATCGGCATCCTGATCGAAAACTATGCCGGCAAGCTGCCGTTCTGGCTGGCCCCGCGTCAGGTGGTGGTGGCGGGGATCGTGTCAGACGCCGACGATTATGTGCATGAAGTGGTGGCAGCCTTACAAAAAGCGGGCGTGCGCGCCGAGGCCGATATTCGCAACGAAAAGATCAACTACAAAGTGCGCGAGCATTCGGTGGGCAAAGTTCCTGTAATATTGGCCGTGGGCATGAAGGAAATGGCCGAGCGAAGTGTTTCAGTGCGCCGCCTTGGCGACACCAGAACTGAAACAATTGGCTTTGATCAGGCACTGGCGACCTTTGGCTTTGAAGCACTGCCACCCTCGGGCGATTAGGTGCAAGATATTGTAGTTAAACACAAATGGTGAAACCGGCGTTCTGGATGCCGGTTTTCCATACCAAGGCCTACGTTCACGGCGGCCAATAGATCACTCACACAACCGTTGCCCACGCATCCGTGAATGGCCAAGATGGCGGGCATCGCCGTAACCTTTACCTTGTCGAGAATGACACCAACCAGTTTTTCAAAAGGGATCACACCATGACACTTCATATCAAAGCCTTCGCAGTCGCTGGCGCTTTGGCCGCTGCGCTTGCCGCCACCGCAACAACGGCCTCGGCAGAGGGTGCCAAAGAAAAGTGCTTTGGCGTCTCATTGGCCGGTGCGAATGATTGCGCCGCCGGAGCTGGCACCACCTGTGCCGGCACATCCAAGGTCGACTATCAGGGCAACGCATGGAAATACGTCGCCGCTGGCACCTGCGTAACCATGGAACTGCCCGCGATGGCCGACGGCATGGCCCGCACCGGCAGCCTTGAAGCTGTTGAGCGTGACGCCGTCGCGATGTGATTTCAGTGCCCCCTTTGCCACTGGCGAAGGGGGCTTTTCCATCGGAGCATCGGCATGCGTGACACCCGGTTTCCCACCCTGCCCGCACGCCCCGGCGTAGGCTATAAGCCCCAGCATTTTGAACAAATTCTGGCCAAGGCCGGTGCGGTCGCCTGGCTGGAAATTCATGCCGAAAACTATATGGGTGCGGGCGGGCGGCCTTTGGCGCAACTGCGGCATCTGGCCGACCGGTTTGCGATTTCGGTGCACGGTGTGGGCCTGTCGATCGGCGGCGAAGGGCCGCTGGATACGGCCCATCTGACCCGGTTGAAACACTTGTGCGATTGGCTGAACCCCGCCAGTTTTTCCGAACATCTGGCGTGGTCGACCCATGACGGCAACTATCTGAACGATCTTTTGCCGCTGCCCTATACCGCCGCCACCCTGAACGGTGTTTGCGATCACATTGATCAGGTGCAATCAACGCTGGGCCGCCAGATGCTGCTGGAAAATCCATCAACCTATGTGGCGTTCGCCCAGTCCGAGATGGCAGAGGTTGATTTTTTGGCCGAAATAGCGCGACGCACGGGCTGTGGGTTGCTGTTGGATGTGAACAACGTCTATGTCTCGGCCACCAACCAAGCCTATGATCCGCTTGACTATATCCGTGCCTTCCCGCTGCATGCGGTTGGGGAAATTCATCTGGGCGGCCATGACGTTGACGCCGACGACCACGGCCAGCTCTTGTTGATCGACAGTCACGGTGCGGCGGTGGTTGATCCGGTCTGGCACCTTTATGCGCAAACCATTGCCCTTGGAGGCGCAAAACCCACGTTGATCGAATGGGACAATGACGTGCCCGAATGGCCGGTGCTGATGGCCGAAGCCGCGCGTGCGGCACAGATTTTGGCAACCGTGGCATGACCCAATCCACCTTTGCCGCAGCCCTGCTGAACCCATACGCGCCTTTGCCCGCAGACGTGGTCGATCCGCAAGGCCGCCCCGCCCCGAAACGATTTTCGGTCTATCGCAACAACGTAGCCTCTGGGCTGACCCGCGCGATGGAGGCGTCGTTTCCGGTGATCCGCAAACTGGTCGGCCCAGAATTTTTCGCGGCGATGGCGACAGAATTCGCGCTGGCGCATCCGCCAAAATCGCAACTGCTGATGCAGTATGGTGATGATTTTGCAGGCTTTCTGGCAGGCTTTCCCCCCGTTGCACATTTGGGGTATCTGCCCGATATGGCGCGGCTGGAACAGGCGATTCGCACCAGCTATCACGCCGCCGACGCCGATCCTGTGCCTGCAGGTGCGCTGGCGGCCCTGCCCGAAGCCACGTTGCTGATGTCGCGGTTAATCCTTGCGCCGTCGCTGCAACTGGTGCCGTCGCGCTGGCCGATTTATGCGATATGGCGCGCCAATATGGAAGACGGCCCAATGCCTGTGGCCGTTGGCCAAGATGTGGTGGTTCTGCGCCCCGCGTTCGATCCGCGCCCGCAGGTTTTGCCGCCCGGAGGAGCCCGGTTTTTGCAGGCCGTTTTGGCGGGGGCCACATTTGCGGATGCGCTTGCAACTGCGGATACATCGCTGGATCTGACCGCCGTTTTGGCGTTGCTGCTGACCGGCCAAGCCATTGTAGGAATTGAACAATGAACCTGATGTCCCTTTATCGCCGCGCGACTGCGCCTTTGGATAAAATCGGCGACTGGGCCTTGCCCAGCCTTGCGCGTCTGGTCTTTGCCGCAGTGCTGCTGCGCTATTTCTGGACGTCGGCGCTGACCAAACTGGACGGCCCGCTGGGGGTAACCGACGGTGGCTATGGCCAGATTTTCCCCCGCGCGTTTGATGCCGTTGGCTTTGATTCCAGCGCCTTGGGTAGCTTTCACTATCTGGTGGTGTTGTTCGGCGCATGGGCCGAGATCTTACTGCCCGTGGCCCTTGTGATCGGCCTGTTTACACGGCTGGCTGCGCTGGGCATGGTTGGGTTCATCCTGGTGCAAAGCCTGACCGATATTTTTGGCCATATGGTTGGTCCCGAAACCATTGGCGCGTGGTTTGACGCCGCATCTGGCGATCTGATTCTGGATCAACGCGCGTTCTGGCTGCTGGCCTTGCTGATTTTGCTGGTCAAAGGCGCGGGGCCTTTGTCGGCTGACCGGGCTTTGCGTCAATGGGTGTCGGGCTGACGCGCCGCCAGCGCCAGAATGCCGCCCAAGCCGCACATCGCGATTGGAAACATCGTAAACACGCCAAAACCAAAGGCGAACCACATCGCGATGCACGACGCCAGCATCAGAATACCACCCGGAATATTTTGTGACCGCGCCATCGCCGCCCCGGCAATGGCCAGAATTGGCGCCAAAAAGCTGGCGGTTTTGATCACCATGGGGTGATTGACCTGCTGGGCCAAGTCGCCGATCTCGCCGTTATTGTCGACAAAGACCGTGTAGCCATAGCCGAAAAATCCGACAATCATTGCCAGAACGCCGCCGATCAGGCCCAAAGTTAGCGCGGCATTTCGCATCCGAATCTCCACTCTTGATTTTTCAAGCAGGTTTGGCATGATTTGACGCGTGACGACAGCCTTTGTGATCGCCTGCAACAGGACGCTCGTGCAGACTGGCCGCACGCCCCAAGGCAATGTCGCCGTGGGAGGGTTAAGACAGGAGACGCGGCATGCCCACCGGCACCGTAAAGTGGTTTAACAGCACCAAAGGCTATGGTTTTATTGCGCCCGATGACGGCGGCAAAGACATTTTCGTTCACATCTCGGCGGTTGAACGGGCCGGGCTTAAGGGTTTGAATGATAACCAGAAAGTTGGCTACGATTTGCAATCCGGCCGGGATGGCAAGGAATCGGCGGGCGATCTGCGGATCTTGTAACGCCTTATGGCGGCCAGGCGGCCGTTAACCTAAGACCGCCGCCTGCACCGCATCGTCCCAGCCAAGATGCCACTTGGTGCCATTTTGAATAACCGGGCGTTTCATCACCGCGGGTTGGGCGGCGATCTGCGCTTCGGGCTCTGACAGGCGCAGAAAATCGGAAAAGGCGCGGTAGGTGGTCGATTGCTTGTTGATCACCCGGTCGCCGAATTCGGTCACGATGGTGTCAATTTCCTGTGCGCTTAACGGTTCGGCGCGGATATCGCGGAACGTCACCTGATGCCCTGCCGCTTGAATGGTTTTGACCGCCTTTTTGCAGCTGTCACAGGTAGAAATGCCAAACAAGATCATGGGGCCTCCGATGGGTTGGGTTTGGCCCTGTGATAGCGCCAATCCGCTAGCTTGTCAGCGCCCGCGTGATCCAGACCCCGCCCGCCGCTACCAGCGCCGACGCGATGGTGCCCCAGACCATATCGGTGACCACCAGCGATGGGTGCCAGACTTTCATGATGGTATAGCTGGTCAACTCGTAGGTGCCGTAGGCCACTGCCCCCACCACTGCCGCAGGGATAATCGCCTGCAAGGGCGCACCCTCCTTCAGCGCAGGCCAAGACACCAGATAGGTCAGCCCCGCCACATAGCCAAAGTAGAAAAGCGCCGCCGGGATCAGCCGCAGATCGGGCAGCATCAGATCGCCCAGATGTTTGACGAACAAGGGCCGCATGACAAAGGTCAGCATGATGGCGTCAAGGATCAGGAAAAGAACGCAAGAGGTGGCGTAAAGGATGGCGATATGCATTGGGGTGCTCCGGCTTAAACAAGAGATAGCACGTTGGTGGGCGGGGGGTAGGGGTGAGGTGGACCAGAAAATGGTCCAGCGGACCATTTTCCCACCGAACGCCCGAGCACGCCTGCGAGGGCCGGGCTGTTGATGCGGCAACCCCCTTACGCCCTTTGCCCCAAACCCCACGCCGGGGTGCCAATCTAACCGCGCCCGAACCGCCGGGGCCCTTAGGGTGCGACACCAGTCGCGCCCGCCCCGTGGGGGCGGTTCGGGCGCGGTCAGATTTGCTTGGGGCAAATCTGACGGGGGTGGGTAGTGGGAATAGTAGGTTGGTGAGCACCTTAGTCTTACTAAGGCGCATTTGCACTGATTGGTGGGGAGGCGTGGCGACCTGCGAGAGATTAATAAGCGTGATCAATTAGTTCTCTAATTGCAACCGAGGTGAACATGTAAGAGAGGCCGGAATGCAGTCCGTTTCCACCAGCATTGATATGGCCCGCATTTATTCCAATAAGTCGCTCTGGGCGCATGTTGTCCACTACAACATCCCCCGTAAATCGAATGCCTGCAGAAAGTGCGAATACGGGGCTCCCTGATGAGCCACCGGACGAAAACGCTTCAACAAGCCTTCGTCTCGGCCCAATAGCTTGTCCAGGCCCCGCATAATTTTCTTCAGGGTCGCTCGCAAGCGTACCACTTCTGAGAATTGGGCGACCTTGTGACTGATCATACCAGTCAGGAAATCCCGGCATAGCGACCAAATCGCCTGTTTTGAGCAGCTGGAAATAATCATCATCAGCCAGCAAATTTATTGGCAAAAAATTTATCGCAAAAGTCTTTTGTCCCACTGGCTCAATCGGCGTCACCCTTGAGCATTTGAAGGCAGCAATATCTTCACCGGCATGTTGAGGATAAACCAATGTAGCGTCAGTAAAATGTTCAAACTTTATTTTGGTGAATGCCGCGTCAAATCCTTCAAAAACATACCTTTCTATGACCCAATGTTCCGCCGCTGGCTCACGCCAGCTCGGATTCAAAACGTGGCGATTCGTCACGACAAAAAAATTCTCCTGTGCGTCTTTTACAAAGAACGCAGTGCCAGACTTTGTTTTTCTGATGCCGTAGTCATTGAATACTACCGTGAACCGATAAGCGGTGTAGAGAAATGCTTTTGGAAGCGGATGGTACATGGTTATTAGCCCCTCACCCCAAAACCCCCTCAAACTCCCGCCACTCGCCCTTGCTCATCCCCGACGTCTCTTGCGTCACCACTTCCCCCGCCAGACGTCGCTTTAGAACCGCCACGGCTTTGCCCGACAAATTCACCCCCCCCATCCGGTAATCCTCGAACGCCCCGAACGCCAGCGGCAGCCAATCCTTCACGCAGGCCGCAATTGCCTCGGCGTAGACGCGAATCTCATATTGCGCGTGGGGATCGGCCCTCAGCCGCAAAAAGTGGAACAGGTTGTGCAGATCGACCTTCCAATACCACTGGGTGTAGATGTTGGCGGGCAGGTTCATGCGGGCCAATTCGCGGGCCAGTCCCTGCTGCGGGTCGCCGTCGGGGCCGGTGGTTGACAGCATCGCCTCGTAATTGTCATAGGCGCGGTTGGCGTCG
>JANPLZ010000117.1:0-1898 GCA_031422555.1 Cypionkella sp.
TACAGCGCTATACGTGCTTGAGAATTGACATCCGGTCCGCTTGGTTAACTCATTTGTAATCCAATGATAACAAGCCCAACTCCCAGATAAACGTGGCCATTCAACCCACACGACTCATCATTTGAAAGAAACGTAAGCAAGAGCTATTATAATGAAGAAGAGAACGTCAGAGAAACGAGTTTTTCACAGTTTTCACACACATATGGGGCTATGCTCTTTTTTAGCAACCTGAACAAGATTAAAAACAAGTTCAGGTTAGAACAACAGATACAGCGGCTGGCCGGGACCGAAATAGGCCAGAATGGTCGACATGATCGGCCCGGTTTGCGCACCCGAAAACGCCGAGACGGTGACCGGCAACAACAGCAAGGACGAGGCAAAGATTGCCGGGATAACGCCTGCCGGGTTCACTTTGATCGGCAAATGCGACGACCCGCCATCATAGACTTTCATGCCTACCTGACGGCGGGGATATTGGATATGGATCTTGCGCAACGCGCGCTCCATGAACACTACCGCCGCAATTACGGCGATCACCATGATGATGACGCCAATAATGACCGGGGTTGAAATCACACCCGCGCGGCCTTGGCTGAAAAACTGCGCCAAAGCGGCGGGGATTTCGGCCACAATGCCGGTAAAGATGATCAACGAGGTGCCGTTGCCAATGCCGCGCGCGGTGATCTGCTCTCCCAGCCACATAAGAAACATCGTGCCGCCGATCAGCGTGACCATGCAGGAAATAATGAAATACATCCCCGGCGTATGGGCCAGACCGCCGGCCTGAATCGACACAGCAATGCCATATCCTTGGATGGTGGCCAGAAACACGGTCGCATAGCGCGTCCATTGGTTCATCTTTTTGCGGCCGGAATCGCCTTCTTTCTTCATCTGCTCCAGCGCCGGTATCATCGAGGCCAGCAGCTGAATGATGATCGAGGCCGAGATATAGGGCATGATCCCCAATGCAAAGATGCCCATGCGGGTGATGGCCCCGCCGGTGAACATCGACAGCATGCCACCCAGACCCTGCCCCGCATCTTCCATAAAATTGCGCAGCGCCGTGCCATCAATGCCGGGAACCGGAATGTAGGTGCCCAGACGGTAGACCATCAAGATACCGATGGTAAACAGAATGCGCTGCCGCAAATCCGTCGCCTTGCCCAGCGCGCCCCAGCTTAGGTTCGCCGCCATTTGCTCTGCAGCAGATGCCATAGGATGACTCTTTCATTGAAAACGCCGCCGAACCGTCTTCCGGTTGGCGGCGCTGGAATACGTTAGATGATGTAAGCGGTCCTAGGGCCGCCTACAACCCATTTATGCAGCTTTGCGCACCGACTTGCCGTGCGGTGCCAGAACCGGCGCCACTGTCAGGGTGCCACCGGCGGCCACGACCGCTTCAATCGCGGTGGCCGACGCACCTGTGACATCCAGCATAACCTTGGCGGTGATGACACCTTTGGCCAGAATACGGATACCGTCGCGCTTGGTGGCGGTCAGGCCAGCGTCAACCAGCATGTCTTCGGTGATGGTGTTTTTGATGTCCAGCTTGCCCAAATCCACGAATTTCTGGATCAGGCCAACGTTGACCACCGCATATTCTTTGCGGTTCGGCTTGGTGAAGCCACGCTTTGGCAGGCGGCGATAGAGCGGCATCTGCCCGCCTTCGTAGCCACCAATCGCCACGCCCGACCGGGATTTCTGGCCCTTGATACCACGCCCGGCGGTTTTACCCTTGCCCGAACCCGGCCCCCGCGCCACACGCTTTTGCTTTTTCGCGGCACCAGGATTGTCGGAAAGTTCATTCAGTTTCATGTCGCATTCTCCTTTGCCGGAAAGCCCCCACCTGCGACGGGCAGAGGCAACGCGGCGTTTGTTGATTCTTATGGCGAAAGGGT
>JANPLZ010000118.1:0-27996 GCA_031422555.1 Cypionkella sp.
ATCGCAGGCCGTTTGCCGATTTGACGGAACAAGAAATACTGGCACTGGCCATTTCATCCGAAGAAGACGATGGCCGGATTTACCGCAGTTTTGCGCAGAATTTGCGCGTGGATTACCCGGCGTCGGCGGCGGTGTTTGACGGCATGGCCACCGAGGAAGACCACCATCGTGTCCGCCTGATTGATCTGCATGTGGCAAGGTTCGGGCAAGTGATACCGCTGATCCGGCGCGAACATGTTGCAGGTTTTTACGCGCGCAATCCGGTTTGGCTGACCGAAAATCTGGGGTTGGATAAAATCCGTGGCGAAGCCCGCCAAATGGAAGAACAGGCCGCCGCATTCTATCGCAAGGCAGCGGCGCGCGCCACGGATGCGGCCACCCGCAAGTTGCTTGGCGATCTGGCGGCGGCAGAAAGCGCGCATGTGATCACCGCTGATAACCTTGCCCAAATCCATCTGGACCCGTCCGCCCGAGCCACCGAAGATCAGGGCGCGCGGCGGCAGTTCATCCTTACCTGGGTGCAGCCGGGTTTGGCTGGCTTGATGGATGGATCGGTCTCGACACTTGCGCCGATTTTTGCAGTGGCCTTTGCGACGCAGGATACCTGGACGACGTTTCTGGTCGGGCTTGCGGCGTCGGTGGGGGCTGGCATTTCGATGGGGTTTACCGAAGCGGCGCATGATGACGGGGTTTTATCGGGGCGGGGCAGCCCGTTCAAACGCGGACTGGCCAGCGGTGTGATGACCATGGTGGGCGGGCTGGGCCACGCACTGCCCTATCTGATCCCCGATTTCTGGACAGCGACGACCGTGGCGATGGCGGTGGTTTTTGTGGAATTATGGGCGATTGCATGGATTCAAAACCGCTTTATGCAAACGCCGTTTGTGCGGGCCATCTTGCAGGTGGTGCTGGGCGGTGCTTTGGTCTTTGCGGCAGGGGTGTTGATCGGGGGAGGGTGAGATGTATCGCAAAGGCGAGGTGACGTATCAGCCGCTGCCCCTGCCCGACCGGGTGCAATTGCCCCCGGATGCGGCGATCGCCGCCGCAGACCGCTTTCGCGACTATATGGCCAAGCGCCATTCGGTGCGGCAATTTTCCACCCAAGACGTGCCCGAAGCGGTAATAGCGGCCTGCATTCAGGCTGCGGGCCTTGCGCCAAGCGGGGCCAATCACCAGCCGTGGCACTTTGCGGCAATCCGCAACCCGGCGATGAAGGCGCAAATCCGCGCCGCGGCCGAAGACGAAGAACGCGCGTTTTACGCAGGCGGCGCGGGCGATGAATGGTTGGCAGCCCTAGAGCCGATTGGCACAGGCGTTGACAAGCCGCATCTGACGGCCGCCCCCTGGCTGATCGTGGTGTTTGCGCAGCGTTATGGCGTCACTGACGATGGGGTGCGCTACAAGAACTACTACGTGCCGGAAAGCGTGGGCATCGCGACCGGGTTCTTGATTGCCGCCATCCACCACGCCGGGTTGGTATGTCTGGAGCATACCCCCAATCCGATGAAGTTTTTGGGGGATCTGTGCGGTCGGCCTGCGTCGGAAAAGCCGGTGATGATCCTGCCGGTCGGCTATCCGACGCCGGACGCGACAGTGCCTGCGGTGGCAAAACGCAAAAAACCACTGGTCGATATTCTGACCGTGTTCCGTTAAAAGTTTTTGCGCGCAAGAAACCGTTAAGCGGTCCCTGCGTTCGCAGCACTTTCGCCCCACATCACCGCAACCTGTCGGCAGGCCTTGAACATATCCGGTGCACATGACAGCCTTGCGCCATGCTGCCGATCCTTCTCAAAACCCTGCCCTTTTTTGCCGTCATTGGTCTTGGCTATGCCGCAGGCCGCACGCAGTTTTTTTCGCAAGATGCCACCGCTTATCTGACCAAGTTTGTGTTTTATTTTGCGTTGTCTGCGATGCTGTTCGGCTTTGCCGCTACGCTTGATCTGGGATCGGTGTTCAGTTGGGGCTTTGTTGCGGCCTATTTGCTGGGCAGCGGGGTGGTTTGGGCGGCGGTTTTGGTGGCGGCCCGGTTGCGCGGCGCCGCGTTGCAAGAAGCAGTGTTTGAAGCCCATACCGGTGTGATCGGCAATGTCGGGTTTCTGGGTATTCCCATGTTGTCATTGCTGATGGGCAAAGCGGCGGTTGGGCCGGTCTTGCTGGTTTTGTCGATCGACCTGATCGTGTTCTCGTCGGTTTTGACCATCATCATCACGATGTTGCGCAGCGGCGCAATCACTGCGGGCATCTTTCGAACGCTGGCGCTGGGACTGGCGAAAAACCCGATGATTGTGTCGATGGTTCTGGGGCTGGCCTGGGGGGCGGCGGGCTGGTCAATGCCAATCCCGGCGGCCGAGTTTCTGACACTGCTGGGCGCTGCGGCCACGCCATGTGCGTTGTTTGCTATTGGGGCTTCATTGGCGGGACGCCGGGCAGAACGGGTTGGCGTGGCGGTCTGGCTGTCTTTCGCCAAGCTGGTGTTGCATCCGGCAGCCGTCGCCATTGCCGCGCTGGGGATCTTTGCTGTTGACCGCTATGCGGCAGGGGTGATGATTGCCGCCGCATCACTGCCAGTGGCGGGCAATGTGTTTATTCTGGCACAGCATTACGGCGTCGCCCCGCAACGGGTTTCGGCGGCGATATTAATCTCGACACTGATCAGTGTGGCCAGTGTGACAGCGGTGATCGCTTGGGTGGGGGGCGTATGAAAACACTATCGGAAAACCGCGCGTTTGGCGGGGTGCAAGGGGTTTATAGCCACCTTTCCGCAGCGACCGGCGGCGAGATGACCTTTGGCTTGTTCTTGCCGGTTGAAGCAGAGACCGCCCCGGTGCCAGTGCTTTGGTATTTGTCGGGCCTGACCTGCACCCATGAAAATGCGATGGTCAAAGCAGGCGCGCAACGCTGGGCGGCAGAAGTTGGCATCGCGGTGATTTTTCCCGATACCAGCCCGCGAGGCCCCGGCGTGGCCAATGACGATGCCTATGATATGGGTCACGGCGCGGGGTTTTACCTAAATGCCACGCAACAGCCTTGGGCGGCGCATTACCGCATGTGGGACTATGTCACCGATGACTTGCCAAAGCTGCTGTTTGGCGCGTTCCCATTGGCCAAGCAGGCGCAGTCGATCACCGGGCATTCGATGGGCGGGCACGGGGCGCTGACCATCGCGATGTCTTTTCCCGGCAGGTTCAGGTCAGTGTCCGCCTTTGCGCCGATTTGCAATCCAACTGCCAGCGATTGGGGCACCAAGCAATTCACCGCCTATCTGGGCAGCGATCAGGCGACATGGGCAGCGCATGATGCAACACTGCTGATGATTAAACGCGGCTACGACGGGCCTATGTTGATAGATCAGGGGACGTCGGATCAGTTTATCGACCTGTTGCGCCCCGAGTGTTTGGCCGAAGCCATGGCGGCGCGCAGGCAAGGCGGGTCGTTTCGGATGCAAAAAGGCTATGACCATTCGTATTTTTTCGTCAGCACCTTTATGGAAGAACATGTTGCCTTTCACGCAGGCGCATTGCACGCTTAAGTTGCCATCTTTTTGCCATAGCGTTGGATCAATTTATATATGGCATGTAAGGTAGGAGCGGGTCGATGCGGCGTTTTCTTGGAATAGTTCTTGGGGTTTCGCTGGCGGGTTCAGCCGGGCCCGCGGTTGCCAACCAAGCGTTGGAACAACAGGTGCTAGAGCTGATCAATCAAGAACGCGCGCAGGGCGGCTGCGATCCTTTGGTGATGCAAAGCCAACTAAGCGCGGCGGCCCAAGGCCATGCCAACGCGATGGCTGTGAAAAATTTCTTCGGCCACGCCAGCAAAAACGGCGCAAAATTCAGCAGCCGGATCAAGGCCCAGGGCTATCGTGGCCGCAAATATGCGGAAAACATAGCCGCAGGTTATGCGTCGGCTGAAAAGGTTGTGTCGATCTGGATGAACAGCAGTGGCCACCGGGTGAACATCATGAACTGTTCTTACACGGAAACCGGCATCGCATTGGCCTATCAAGAAGACGACGCGCCGATTGCGGGCAGTGACTATCCCATGCGTTATTACTGGGTGCAGGAATTTGCCAGACCGTGACGCGGCGCTTTATTCCTCAGGGCTTTGATGCCTAAGGGTCGGATTTTCATTGATGCCGATGCCTGCCCGGTAAAAGCCGAAGCGGAACGCGTGGCCACGCGGCACGGTATGGGCATGGTGTTGGTATCGAACGGCGGCATCCGTCCGTCGGCCAACCCGTTGGTCAGCTCGGTCTTTGTCGCAGATGGCCCGGATGAGGCCGACAAATGGATCGCCGATCACTGTGGCCCCGGCGATGTAGTGGTTACCGGCGATATTCCTCTTGCCGCCAAATGCGTGGCCTCTGGCGCCCGCGTGGTAAAACACAATGGCGAAGAATTGACCGGCGCGAATATCGGCATCGTGCTGGCCACCCGTGATTTGATGACCGATCTGCGCAGCGCCGATCCGTTTCGCATCGGCAGCGGTCGGCCGTTTTCCAAGGCCGACAGATCACGGTTTCTGGATGTGCTGGAACGGGTTGTGCGCGCGGCGGGCCAGATCGGATAGCGTGTGATCGTCGGTCCCTCGCATAGAATTTGCCCGCAAGGTCGTGCAAAGGAAGATCAGGCCACCAGCCGTCCAGCCCCAAGGCCTGCAATCACCGCCGACACAATCTGCCCTTCGGGTTGATCGGTGCCAAAATCCACTTCGGTGAATTGTTCGGTGCGTCCCATGCGCGGGCTTTCCATCAAAACCCGGTGGGTCTGCCCCTGTTGCGCCACAAGGTGCCGCAGCAACGCGGCCTCCCCTGCCGCGCGCAACCGCGCAGCGCGGTCTTTGATCACAGCGCCGTTCACCATCGGCATCCGTGCGGCGGGCGTGCCTTTACGGGCCGAAAATGGAAACACATGCAAAAACGTCAGCCCGCAGTCATCGACCAGCCGCAGGGATTCGGCAAACATTGCTTCAGTTTCGGTCGGAAAGCCTGCGATGATATCGGCCCCAAACACCATGTCGGGCCGCAGACGCCGGGCCTGTTCACAAAACGCAATCGCATCAGCACGCAGATGGCGGCGTTTCATCCGTTTCAGGATCATGTCATCGCCCGCCTGCAACGACAGATGCAGATGCGGCATCAGGCGCGGCTCGGTGGCGATGGCGCCCATCAGCGCGTCATCCACTTCGATGCTGTCGATAGAACTGATCCGCAGCCGGGTCAGATCGGGCACCAGCCGCAGAATGCGCATCACCAGATCGCCCAAGCTGGGCCCCCCCGGCAAATCCGCCCCCCAAGAGGTAAGGTCAACGCCGGTCAGCACAACCTCAAGAAAGCCCTTGTCGACCAACCGTTTGATCTGATCAACCACCACCCCCGCAGGCACAGACCGCGAATTGCCGCGCCCAAACGGGATGATACAAAAGGTGCAGCGGTGATCACAGCCGTTTTGCACCTGCACATAGGCGCTGTGGCGGCCAAAGCCGTCGATCAGATGCCCCGCCGTTTCGCGAACCGACATGATGTCATCCACCTGCACCCGTTCGGTCGCCCCGATCAGATCGGGCACCGACAACGCGGCCCAGGTGCTCGCCTGCATCTTTTCGGTGTTGCCAATTACCCGCGCCACTTCGGGCATGGCCGCGAAGGTTTCCGGTTCGGTTTGGGCGGCACAACCGGTGACAATGATCGTGGCCGCGGGGTTTTCACGCGCCAACCGGCGGATTTCCTGCTTGGCCTTGCGCACAGCCTCGGCGGTGACGGCACAGGTGTTCACCACCACCGCATCGGTAATCCCGGCGGCGGCGGCCAATTCTTTCATCGCTTCGGTTTCATAGGCGTTGAGACGACAACCCAAGGTGGCAAAAATGGGCGCGTTCATTGGTGCGCGGCCACATAGTCAGCCGACAAATACCCGTCAAATACATATTCGACCGGCCCGGTCAGCCAGACGCCATCATCGCGCCAATCGACTGACAGGGTGCCGCCATCCATCACCAAATCTACCTGCCTGCCCGTCAATCCGCGCAGATGCGCCGCCACGGCAGTGGCACAGGCCCCGGACCCACAGGCCAGCGTAATGCCCGCACCACGCTCCCAAACCCGCATCCGCAATTGGTTTGGGGCGATAAGGCTGGCGAATTCAACATTGGTGCGTTCGGGATACAGCCGATCATGTTCATAGACCGGACCAAGGGCGGCAAGATCAACCGCATCGGCATCTTGCACAAACATCACGCAATGGGGGTTGCCCATACCAATGCCGACCGGATCGCGCGGCAGTGGCAAGTGCATCGGATCAACCGCCTGCGCCAGCGGCACCTGATCCCACACGCACTGCGGATGGCCCATATTCACTGACACCCGCCCATCGGATTGGCGCACCGCCCGCAAGCCGCCCCGCGCGGTGGTCAGACTGACAGAATTGCGCCCCAGCCCCTGCATCACATAATCGCTGACGCAGCGGGTGGCATTGCCGCAAGCCCCGGCCCGGCTGCCATCATTGTTCCAGAAATCCAAGGCGAAATCGGCACCAATCGCGTCGCGTATCTCGGCCAGCTGATCAAAGCCCACACCGCGATTTCGATCGCCCAATGCGCGCGCCAAGCCTGCGGTCGTCACCGCGTCACGCCCACGGGAATCGATGACAATGAAATCATTGCCCGCCCCATGCATCTTTATGAAGCCAATACCAGAATTGCCTGTCTTGCTGTCCATGCGCGCCATATACGCCGCATCGCAGCTTTTTGCCAGAGCCAGACGTTTTGCCCTTGACCCTAGAGTGTGAAGTTCCTAATCACCGCGACAATTGTGGGCCGGTAGCTCAGCTGGTAGAGCAACTGACTTTTAATCAGTAGGTCTCGGGTTCGGATCCCGACCGGCTCACCATTACAGTCACGGGCCTTGCTGGTAACAGCAGGGCCCGATGTGTTTCGCGGGGCCCGGTTCGGCGATGACGGGCGAAAATCGCGCTTGATCACCGACCAAACCCGTCAGCCAATCAACGCGGGGCGCTGATCCCAAAGGCCCAAAGCGGCCTCAAGTGCTGCACTGGCGCGCATCACTCCGGTATCGTCAAACATCCGGCCCACCAACTGCACCCCAATGGGCAAACCGGCGGAGGTAAACCCGCAGTTCAGGCTGCTGGCGGGCTGTTGGGTAAGGTTGAACGGATAGCTGAACGGGGTCCAGTTAACCCAAGCCTGCGGCCCGGGTTGGCCGGGGGCAAGCTGGCCTGCCGCAAAGGCCGCAATCGGCAGGGTCGGAGTGACCAGCAGATCATAGCCCAGCATGAATTGCCGCATCCGCGCGCCAAAAGCCCCGCGGGCGTTTTGGGCGGCCAGATATTGATCCAAGGTGATTGCTGCCGCCTGATCCAGCACCGCCGCCAGACCCGGGTCCAATTTGCCCCAATCGGCACGCTTTACGTGGGATCACCGCAAACCGTTGCCCGCAAAATCGCCGCAACAATGCGCGATTTGAAAATCCAGCGGTTTGATATGAAGTATTCAACCGGCCCTGTGCCACATTCTGAATTGTTGACCTGCATCAGGCTGTATGGCGAACAGGTGATCCCGATGTTGAAGGGATTATTGGCAAACTAAGCTGATTTTGCAAAAAATTGAAGCCGGCAATGATTAATTTTGAGTTTGGTGTAACCGTTTTGGCGTGTTAGGATTTTTTTATGAAAAGTGCAATTTTTACCGCTGCCATGTAAGCTGACTGAACTTTCGCGGATATTGAATCGCAAAATTTTGGGGGTATAACCATGCAATTTCCAAACATGACAGCACTCGGCAACCAATATGGCGTCGAGGTCGGCACAGAAGGCCACCGCCGCGATTTTATGGATAGTACTGCCACAAACCTTCGCGGGCTAAAGATCAGGCTGGAAGTTGCGCGTGAACGTGCATCAGCGGTTCATAGTGCACCGGCCGGTGCCAGCGTCAGAGACCGCGCCGCTTTCTTTGAAACTGGCACTGTCCAGCCGCAAAACCGGATTGCCGGGGTCGGCGAAACGGAAAAAGCGGCGGCGCGCGCATTAGTTGCAAAGCTTGAAGGTCAAATCGATAGCGAAACTCAGAAATTGGTGCGTCAAGGTGCGGTAATCTTGCCCAGTGGCATGATAAACTGGGTCCAAACCGAAGCTACTGTCGTCTACGACAACACCGCAGCCCAACAGGGCCTTACGCGACTGCATTTCCAGCGAGGATTGATTTATACCGATGCAGCTTGCACCACCCCGTTTGATACCATTGGCAAAGTCACTGCCAACGCTGGTAAAGGCTGGGCGATTTATGTGGTCAGTGCGCAAGGCAACATCCACGCAGCATCGCATTCCGTAGGAAAATATCACCACAGTTCGCTGCTTGCGGGTGCCACTGTCGCGGGGGCTGGGGAAATGCGAGTGCTTGCTGGTAAACTTGTTGAAATTTCAAACAAAAGTGGTCATTATTTTCCAAATGCCAGCCACCTTATTCAGGTACTTTATCTTCTAAGAAAGCGCGGCGTTGATCTTCACAGCACCAAAGTTAAATTATTATCTCCGGGCATTCAGAATTTTCCAAGTGTTGCAGCGTTTATGGCCGCCCTACCCGCAATGGGGTTTGAACCAGATTATGAGTTGACCAAGTTGCATGCGCTGATGACGCAATTTCCGTTTGCTTTATTCTCTGCGCAGGCTGCGGCCGTTGGCTGGCGCTGGGCTACCAATGCAGAACACATTCTTGGTGTGCGTGGGGTCGTTCGAATCGCTGACGGCGCGCCAGTGCCCCACCGCGACGTTCGAAAATGGCTGAAAGGCATTGGCAGGGTGATGACCCAAACCGTGCAAGACGGTTATGGTCGCTAGTGGTTTTTTCAGGATAAAAGTAGTTTGCGGTTTTTGAACAAGATCTATGCAATCTTAAGATCGCCCTGAGGTGGCAAAGTCCTTCTTGGTCAACACTTGCTACACCTTGAACCCCTCTGGCACGCCGTCCCGCCCCTCCAGCACCAGATCAGCCATCACTTCGGCCACTTTGGGGGCCATGCCAAAGCCGATCTTAAAGCCACCATTGGCCACAAAATGCCCCGCCCGCCCCGGCCATGCCCCCAGCAGTGGCGCGCGGGATGTGGCGCGCGGGCGCACCGCAGCCCAGCGCGCCACAACCGGTGCCCCAGCTAGCACGGGCAAAGCCGCCACCGCGCGGGCGTGCAGCGCGTCGATCTGGCCATCCACAGCCTGCGCGTCTTGCCAGATATTTTCCGATGTTGACCCAATCGCCACCGTTCCATCACTGTGCGGCACCACATGCAGACCATCGACGAAAATCTGCTCCAGCCCACCTGCATCATACCTAAGTGACAGGGCCTGCCCCTTTACCCCGTCGCCCATTGCGCGGCCCAGATCAGCCCCTAGCGCCGCAAGGCCCGCAATCCCTGTGGCCCAGACCACTCTGCCTTCATCGGCAGCGTCATGCGCCACCACCTCGCCCCCCTTGGCACGGATCGCCGCCACCAGAACGTCCAGCGCGGCCTTGGGCTGTATCCGCGCACTAAGACTGTCGCGGACAAGAAACCCCGAGGCCGCGGCTGGCTCCCACCCTGTTCCGGTTGCCGGAATCACCCGCCAGTCAGCCGCGCCGCGCCACAGCGATTGCGCCGATGCGGCCCGCGCCCGTGCCAGATCAACTGCTTTTGTGTCGGCCAAGGGTTGCAATCGTCCCAGCCGCGCATAACCAGATGACAGCCCCGATGCCGCCTCGGCCCGCGCCCACCAATCCGCCGCCATCAGCAAACTGTCCAACTGGAACGCCTTTTTCGGATTCCACGCATCCGGCACATGCGGGCAAAGTGCGCCAACCAATCCGCCAGACGACCCCGCCCCGATGGCTTGCGTTTCAATCACCCGCACCCGTGCGCCGCGCAGGGCGGCTTGCCATGCAATCGACAACCCAAAAATGCCGCCGCCGCGCACTGTCAGATCAACCCTTGCCAATCGCCGCCCCCTTACGCATGGTCCGCCCGTCGCGGTTTGGCGGCGGTCAGGGATTGACCGGGGCCAACCCAACCGCGCAAAGCGCTGTGATCAAAGGCATAAGACAAATGACGGGGGACGAACAGGCCAGTGATTTTGGCGGCAGGTCAAGCGGTGGGCTGTCATGGAAAGATGGCATCATCCCGATATCTGATCGCTTTGATGACCCGTATTTTTCGATCCACAATGGTTTGGCGGAGTCGCAGCATGTTTTTCTGGCGGGCAACGGCCTGCCCGCACGGCTGCGGCCCGGATTTCATGTGGCCGAGTTGGGATTTGGCACCGGCCTGAACCTGTTGGCCACGCTGCTGGCCTGCCCGCCGGATCTTGCAATCCACTTCACCAGTTTCGAAGCCTACCCGCTGACCGCCCCCGACATGGCGCGCGCGCTGGCGGCATTTCCGCAGGCTTTGGCCGTGGCAGGCCCGCTGTTGGCGGCATGGTCACAAGGGTTGACCCGGTTTGATCTGGGGCAAATCCACGTGCAGGTGATTGTTGGCGACGCGCGCACCACCTTGCCGCTTTGGGATACGCAGGCCGATGCGTGGTTTCTGGATGGATTTTCACCGGCCAAAAACCCCGAACTGTGGTCGCCTGAGGTATTGACCGAGGTGGCACGCCACACTGCGCCCGGCGGCACGTTTGCCACCTATACCGCCGCGGGCCATGTGCGGCGCGCGTTGGATCAGGCCGGGTTCAACGTGATCCGGACGGCAGGACATGGCCGCAAACGCCATATGACAACGGGCGTCCTAAGATGAGCCCGCACAATCGCAAGGGCATCTGGCTGATGATTGCCGCCGTCGCCAGCTTTGCCGCGCAAGACGGGTTTTCGCGGCATCTGGCGGAAAGTTACAACACCTTGATGGTGGTCATGGTGCGCTATTGGGTGTTTGCGGGGTTTGTCCTTATCCTTGCGCTGCGCCGCCCCGAAGGTTTGCGCACTGCCATTGCCTCGGCCCGCATTGGCGCGCATGTCGCCCGGTCGATGCTGTTGGTGGCAGAAATCTGCATCATCGTCTGGGGCTATACGTTGATCGGGCTGATCGAAAGCCATGCGATTTTCGCCATCTGCCCGCTGCTGGTGGTGGCGCTGTCCGGCCCGGTCTTGGGCGAGACGATATCCTGGCGGCGCTGGATGGCGGTTGCTGTCGGATTGGTGGGCGTGCTAATCATCCTGCGCCCCGGCTTGGGGGTCTTTTCCTGGGCATCTTTGCTGCCTTTGGTTGCTGCGATCATGTTTGCCACCTATTCGGTGCTGACCCGCCTGACCACACGTGGCGAGCCAACATTTCCAGCGTTTTTCTGGCCCGGTGTGATCGGAGCCGTGATGATGACCGCAATCGGCCTGCCCTATTGGGAAACCGTCTCGGCGACCGACTGGGTTTTTCTGGGCATTTACGCAGGGATTTCGGTGTTTTCACACTGGCTTTTGCTGAAATGCTATGAGGTGGCCGAAGCATCGTCCGTGCAACCCTTTGCCTATCTTCAGATTGTGTTTGTGTCGATCATTGGCATCACGATCTACAATGAATCGCTTGCCCTGCCGATGATCATCGGCACCACCCTGATCGTAGCCGCCGGAATCTATGCGCTGTGGCAAGATCGGGGCAAACCGCCCACCGATCAGGCACAGCGGCCATAACAGCCCGCACGGCATCAGTCCGATTTGCGGCGGGTGCAGACGACTGGTGACCCCGGCGTGATTCGAACACGCGGCCTACGGTTTAGGAAACCGTCGCTCTATCCGGCTGAGCTACGGAGCCACGCGCCTTCATGCGCCAAAACAGGCAAAGGGCGCAACAGGGGGAAGGGAAGGAAATTTAAGGGGGAGCGACTTTTTGGCCCACCACCCCCCCTTAGAACCTGTGCCGCGGGACAGAGAGCTTGCACCGCGCACAGGATAACGCCAACCTTGCAGTTGTTACCGCTAACATAGCGGTTCAACGGGGCTTGGACAAGAGCGTGTTTTAGCGCTACCAAGGGGGACGCAACACAGGCACCCGATGTGAGTAAACCATATACCGCCGATATCCGCCGCACATTGACCCTGCGCGACGTGTCCGAAGCATCGGGCGTCAGCGAAATGACGGTCAGCCGGGTGCTGCGGGGGCGCGGGGACGTGTCAGAACCCACCCGACTGCGGGTGCAAGAGGCGGCGCGCACCTTGGGCTATGTGCCCAACAGGATTGCTGGTGCCTTGGCCAGTCAGCGGGTCAATCTGGTGGGGGTGATCATCCCGTCGCTGTCAAACATGGTGTTCCCCGAAGTGCTGACTGGCGTGTCCGAAGTTCTGGATGACACCGGGCTGCAACCCGTTGTCGGTGTCACGAACTATTCGCCCGAACGCGAAGAGCGGGTGCTTTATGAAATGCTAAGCTGGCGGCCCTCGGGGGTTATTCTGGCCGGGCTGGAACACACCGATGCCGCGCGCGCCATGTTGGCGCAGGCCGGTATTCCGGTTGTCGAGATTATGGATATTGACGGCACGCCCGTCGATTCCGCCGTTGGCATTTCGCACCGCCGCGCGGGGCGTCAGATGGCCGAAGCGATCATCGCGGCAGGCTATCGCAACATCGCGTTTTTGGGCACGATGATGCCCGATGATCACCGCGCCCGCAAACGGCTGGAGGGGTTTGAAGATGCGTTGTCCAAAGTAGGACTGGCCTTGGTCGACCGCGAGTTTTACTCGGGCGGATCAGCGCTGCTGAAAGGCCGCGAGATGACCGAAGCGGTGCTGACCCGCAGCCCAAATGTCGATTTTTTGTATTATTCCAATGATATGATTGGCGCGGGCGGACTGTTGTATTGCCTGCACAAGGGCCTAGACGTGCCGGGGCGGATTGGATTAGCCGGGTTTAATGGCGTTGAATTGCTGGATGGATTGCCGTTCAAACTGGCAACGATGGACGCTTGCCGTCTTGAAATCGGCCGTAGGGCCGCAGAAGTGATTGCGGGCAAAAGTCAAAGCGACAGCAAGGTGACAGAGCTTTTCCCAACCCTGCAACCCGGCGACACCATTCGCCAGGGTTCTCTATAAGTTCTGCCAGCCCCGCCACGGGTGATGGGCGCAGAAAGCGTCGACAGGCCCGCCACGCTGCGGGCGCCATTTTAGCCAAGATAACGCCGCGGACCGTTTTGCCTTTTCGAACCAATGGTGCAGGTAAAGTTCAGATCTGCGCCGCCAATCGCGCGCCTTGGTCAATCGCGCGTTTGGCGTCTAGTTCGGTTGCAACGTCTGCCCCCCCGATCACATGGGCCGCAATGCCAACTGCGGCCAGTTGATCAACCAGCCCACGATCAGACAACTGGCCCGCACACAGCACAACGTCGTCAACTTCAAGCAACTCTTCCACACCATCGCGTGCAATCACCAAACCCTGATCGGTGATCGCGCGGTATTCGACGCCGCCCAGCATCTTGACGCCTTTCATCTGCAATGCAGCGCGATGGATCCAGCCGGTGGTTTTGCCCAAACCCCGGCCGGGTTTTTCGGCCTTGCGTTGCAACAGCCACACTTGGCGCGCCGGGGCATCGGGGATCGGATCAGCAAGACCGCCGGGCGTTTGCGCCGGATCGCCTACGCCCCATTCGCGCTGCCACAGCGCCAGATCGGTGGTCGGGCTATGTCCGGCCTGAACCAGAAATTCGGCGACATCAAAGCCGATCCCTCCGGCGCCGATGATCGCCACACGGCGGCCAACCGCAGCACCTTGCAACACCTCGCGGTAGCCCAACGCCCTGTCTTGGCCAGGAATGCCCGGATCGCGCGGCAAAACACCGGTGGCGACGATCACCTGATCAAAGCCGTGCAAATCTGCCACCGTGGCATCAGTTCCCAATCGCAGGCCAATCGCCGACCGTTGAACCGCCCCCGTGAACCAATCGACAAGGCCATGAAACTCTTCCTTGCCAGGCACTTGGCGGGCAAGATTCAACTGGCCACCGACATGGTCGGCACGTTCAAACAGCGTTACCTTGTGGCCCCGCTGCGCGGCAACCAAAGCTGCCATCATGCCCGCAGCCCCCGCCCCGACCACCGCCACCGATTTGGGCTGTGGGGCTGTATCATAGGACAGCACGGTTTCATGGCAGGCGCGCGGATTGACCAGACAGGACGACAATTTGCCGGAAAACGTATGGTCAAGGCAGGCCTGATTGCAGGCAATACAAGGCGCAATTTCGGCGGCGCGCCCGGTGGCCGCTTTGATCACAAAATCCGGATCGGCCAGAAATGGCCGGGCCATCGACACCATGTCGGCAGCGCCGGACGCCAGCAGCCCTTCGGCCACATCCGGTGTATTGATCCGGTTTGACGTGATCACCGGGATCGTCACCATAGGGCGCAACCGGGCCGTCAGATGCGCAAAGGCCGCGCGCGGCACCGATGTTGCAATCGTCGGCACCCGGGCCTCGTGCCAACCAATGCCGGTGTTCAACAGGTTTGCCCCCGCCGCCTGAATGGCGCGGGCCAGCAACACCACTTCGTCCCAGCTTGATCCGTTCGGGATCAGATCAATCAGCGAAATGCGGTAGATCAGGATGAAATCATCGCCGACAGCCGCACGCACACGGGCCACCACTTCAACCGGCAGGCGCATCCGGTTGGCATAGTCGCCGCCCCAGTCGTCGCTGCGGTGGTTGGTATGGCTGACCAGAAACTGGTTCAGGAAATAGCCTTCCGACCCCATCACCTCGACCCCGTCATAGCCCGCCTCACGGGCGCGGGTGGCGGCGGTGACAATATCTGCGATCTGCTTTTCGATCCCTGCCGCGTCCAGTTCGGCGGGCACGAAAGGCGAGATCGGCGACTTGATAGCAGAGGCTGAAACGCACCCTTTGCCATAGGCATAGCGGCCTGCGTGCAAAATCTGCATGGCAATCAGCCCGCCCGCCGCATGCACCCGGTCGGTCACGATGCGGTGGTTGGCGATGTCTTGGGCGGTAAACAGACCCGCCGCCCCCGGAAATACCCCACCTTCGGCATTCGGGGCCATGCCCCCCGTCACCATAAGCCCAACGCCACCACGCGCACGGGTGGCATAAAATTCGGCAACCCGGTTCCAATCGCCGGTTTCTTCCAGACCGGTATGCATCGACCCCATCAAAACACGGTTTTTCAAGGTGACATGGCCCAGATCAAGCGGGGCTAAAAGATGGGGATAAGGCATGGGCGGGCATCCTGTGATTTGGGTCAAGATGCCTGCCCAAGCGCCGTCTGTCACGGGCAACGCGGCGTCACCCGGACGCGGGGCATGGGTTAGCTGACGGTTTCCAGACAATGCCGCCGAAACGCGCGTTTCAGCATGTCCAGCTCGGCGCGCAGCAAATCGACTTCGGCGCGCATATCATCTTCCATTGCCACCCCGGTGATGATGGTAAAATGCTCCAGCCGCGCGCCCGTCGCCTGATCCTGGATCAAGAACGTCTGCACGCCTTCGGTCAGCAGCTCCACCGGGATCGGCACCCGCACCAGCCAATCCCCCGCGCGGTCCGGCACGGCGGTAACGGTTACCCCGGGCACCGCGATTTCCAGATGCAGCACGCGCAGCGCAGGTTCAAGCGGCGCGCCCGTCAGCACGCCTTCCCAAACGCCTGCGCGGATGCGCGTTTTGGTCAGTTTGCAATCAGACATCACAGGCTCATATTTCTGCACGCGGACGGCGGCTGAAGGTGACATCGCGCAAGATGATCTGGTTCATTTCCGGCCCTTCAAAAATCAGATCAACCCACAGCCGTTCCACCCGCTTTTCGTTCATCTTCGAATAGGCAAGGTCAAATTCAACCATCACCTCTTCTTCGTTCAATGGCAATTCGCGGACGATTTGTTCGACATTGGGGCCATGCTTGATGTTCAGACGAGCGAAGATTTCCAGTGGTTTTTCCATCTCGACGATAACATCCAGACGCAAGACATGCTTTTGCTTCAACCCGCGGGCGGCATCTTCGGGCAAATCGACCACCAACGACAAGAAAGACCCATCAAAGCGAAACACATCCATGCGAAAGCCAAAGGGCGCGATATCGGCGGCGCGGGTGTTGCGTATCTGGCGAACCGTCAGTTCGGTGCGGCGGCAGTCGTGGAAAATCGTCGCCCCGTCATAAATCAATGCCTTGCCCGGCACGCTGGCAAATCCCGGCACCGGAATCGGGCCTTTCCACAGCTCTGGTCGCCATGCCCAATCAGTGCCCAGCGGTTTGCGGATCACATTCGGCCCGATCACTGGCAAAGCCAGACGGTGTTCGGCCTGATGGATCACCCGGTCAAGGTTGCGGCGCAAAGCCCGGGCGCGGGTGCGCAGACCGCGCAAGCCATCCAATGAACTGGTCGCCGCCTGATCACCGGCCAAGCCCCAACGGCGCAAAACGCGCTGATAAAGCAACCTGTCAATCAACCCGGACATCAGCCCCGCCATAAACCCATCGCCCCATCATTGTTTCACAATTGGAAACGATTCTTTATTGCCGCACAATGGTTAATACTCCACCCCGAAGGCGACGAATTCGCGAATTCTTTTTCAAATGGTCAAATTTACAGCGTCAGGCGGCGGATGGATTGGCTTTGCGCAAGGCTGCCAGCACGCTTTCCAACACTTTGCGGCTGTCAGCAGCGGTCAGCGGCAGCTCTGGGGTGCCGGTAGCAGAAATCGTGACCAGCCGCCCCTTTACGCCGATCACCGCGCGCCAATAATCTCCGGCCCGCCGATCCTGCAGATGCAGCAAAAACGCATCGCCCACGCCCAGCGCCTCGATCACTTTGATATCAGACGCACGACCGTCGCGGCTGAGGGTGGCGCGACCTTGCGAAGAGGTGAAAAAGCCAGCCAGCGCACTGCCGCCTGCGGCCATGACGCCACCCGATGCAGCCTGTCCAATGGAAATCGAGACCAACGCGGGAATGGCGTCAGCGGCATCGTTGCACCGACCCATCAGGATGACGGCGTTGTCGCCCCGCTCGCGGCTGGTGCTGCCGTCAATGCAATAGCCCGGTGGCACCCCTATTTGCAGCGCGCCACCCAAAACCGGGGCGGACCGCGATGATCCGATACCGGTTTGCGGCACGCAGCCCGACAGCAAAATCGCGGTCAGGATTGCGCCAAGACAGCTTTTATTGGTCCATGTAGACATGTTTTTCGGCCTTCGCTCCGGGATGGGTCACTGCACCCCAACGCGCGCCACCAACCAGTTTGGCAAATTTCCAGATTGCACCGGTTTCATACTGGGTGGCGCGCGGACCGCCCCATGCGGCCTTGCGCGTCGCCAGTTCGGCATCACTTAACGCCACCGACAATTCGCCGGTCAACGCGTTCAGCGTGATCATATCGCCATTTTGCAACAGCGCAATCGGTCCACCATGGGCCGCTTCGGGGCCAACGTGACCAACGCAGAACCCACGCGTCGCGCCGCTGAAGCGGCCATCGGTGATCAATGCCACTTTCTTGCCCATGCCCTGGCCGGAAAGCGCCGCCGTGGTTGACAGCATCTCGCGCATGCCCGGCCCACCTGCCGGGCCTTCGTTGCGGATCACCAGCACTTCGCCTTCTTTATAGTCGCGGGCCTTTACAGCCGCAAAGGCCTCTTCTTCGGATTCGAACACCCGGGCGGGGCCGGAAAACACCTGTTCTTCGGGTGTCATGCCCGCCACTTTCACAATCGCGCCATCCGGGCAGATATTGCCACGCAAGCCGACAACGCCACCGGTTTTGGTGATTGGCGTGGCGGCTGGATAGATTACCCTGCCATCGGCCTCACCTGTGATCTGTTCCACTTCCTCGCCCAAAGTCTTGCCCGAGGCGGTGATGCAATCGGTGTGCAGCATGCCGATTTTCATCAACTCTTTCATCACCACCGGCACGCCGCCAACTTCGTAAAGATCTTTGGCGACGTATTTACCGCCGGGCCGCAGATCGACGAAATAGGGCGTGTCGCGCATGATATCGGCCACGTCAAACAGATCAAACGCGATGCCTGCCTCATGCGCCATGGCGGGCAGATGCAAGGCCGCATTGGTAGACCCCCCGGTGCAAGCCACCACGCGCGCCGCATTTTCCAAGGATTTCAACGTCACAATGTCGCGGGCGCGAATGTTCTTTTCGATCAGGTGCATCACGGCAACGCCCGACGCCTCACCATATTGATCGCGCGATTCGTATGGCGCAGGCGCGCCGGATGAATTCAACAGCGCCAGACCAATCGCCTCGGACACACAAGCCATTGTGTTGGCGGTATATTGCGCGCCGCAAGCGCCCGATGACGGACAGGCCACCCGTTCCATGATTTCCAGCTCTGCCATGCTCATGGTGCCGGCCTGCACGCGACCAACGGCTTCGAACATGTCCTGAACCGTAATATCCTGCCCTTTGTAGCGGCCCGGCAGGATAGAGCCGCCATAGATAAACACCGACGGCACGTTCAACCGGATCATCGCCATCATCATGCCGGGCAGCGATTTGTCGCACCCTGCAAGACCGACCAGCGCGTCATAGCAATGGCCGCGCATCGTCAATTCAACCGTATCGGCAATTGCGTCCCGACTGGCCAGCGATGACCGCATCCCTTCATGCCCCATCGCAATGCCGTCGGTCACGGTGATGGTGGTAAATTCCCGCGGAGTGCCACCGCCTTTTTTTACCCCATGCTTGACGATTTGCGCTTGACGGTTCAGCGCGATGTTGCAGGGTGCTGCCTCATTCCAGCAGGTGGCCACGCCAACCCAGGGCTGATGAATCTCTTCCTCGGTGATTCCCATGGCGTAAAAATACGACCGATGCGGCGCGCGGGCGGGCCCTTCGGTAACATGGCGGCTTGGAAGTTTGGATTTATCAAAACGCTGGTTGGTGGTCATGGCGGCTCCTGCAACTTGGCTTGACTGCAGGGATAATCGGGTGCCGCGCGCGGAGCAAGCTGGATTGCGCGGTGGAACCATGACTTGAACAGCGTCATCGCGCTGGCATAGGCTGCGACAAACAGCCAAGGCGATATCCGATGCGCGCCATCACGTCCTTTGCACTGCTGGAAAAACTGGGCCGCACCCGGCTATCGCAGCATTTCTTTTTGCGCGAGTTTCTGTATTCCGAAATTGGCAATTTTCACGGCCTGCCGAACCTGCCCGACAATCCTGATCTGATGATCGCCGCAGGCACCCGGTTGGCCTGCGAATTGCTGGACCCTCTGGTTGAAACCTTTGGCCCGATTGCTGTGCGGTCGTCCTATCGCAGCCCTTCGGTGAACGGTTTTGGCAATAAAAATGGCCTCAATTGCGCGCTGAATTCCACCAGTTATGCGGGCCATATCTGGGATCAGCGCGATGCACAGGGCCGGATGGGGGCCTGTGCTTGCATCGTCGTTCCATGGTTTGCCGATCAGTATGACCAAGGTCGCGACTGGCGTGATCTGGCATGGTGGCTGCATGACCATCTGCCCTATTCCGAAATTCAGTTTTTCCCGCAACGCGCTGCGTTCAATCTGACATGGCGCGCGCCGCCCGCAGGCAAAATATCGTCCTATATTGTGCCAAAAGGCATCTTGCTGGCAGGCGGGACCGAACCAACCGAACCGCGCACCACCCGCCAAGACCGCTATGCCGATTTCCCTCCCTTTCGCGGCATCGCCTATCCGGCGCGGCCTGCCCGATATGAACGGACCCTGCGATGATCACCGCTGCATTTCTGAACGGCCAATCCGATCTTTACACAGCGCTTCGTAGTCTGGGTTTGGGGGACGACGCGCTGCCTGATATTCTGAACGCCTGTGACGCCGAAACAAAAGCGCGGTTGATGTCGGTTGATCAAGGGCTGTTGCGCGCGATCATGCGGCAAAATGTTGACGGGTCAGGTGCGGCGGACAAGATCAGGGCCTATCTGATGGCCGCGTCGCCTGCACAGATGTTCTTGCCTGATGTGGCGCGCAGCCCCACCCTGACCCTGCTGACCGCGGGCCAGCACCCCGATATGCCACCGTTTTCTGACCGGGCTTTTGACGTTTGGTTTGCCGCCAAAGCGGTGGCTTACGGTATCGGCACCTATTGCGAGAAACGATCCGTCTATGAAACCGACGCCTTTGCAGATGCCGCAAGCCCCGAACGCCGCACGGTGCATCTGGGTATTGACGTGTTCGCGCCTGCGATGACGCCGGTGCATGCGCCCTTGGCGGGCACAGTTTTGCACGTAACCTACAACGCCGACCATCTGGATTATGGCAACACCCTGATCTTGCAGCACAGCGCGGACGGCCTGCCCTTTTACACGCTCTATGGCCATCTGGCGGGCACGCTGCCCACGCTACTCGCCGTTGGTGATACCATTGCGCCGGGCCAACTGATTGCGCATTTGGGCGATTGGCCCGAAAACGGCGGCTGGGCGGCGCATCTGCATTTCCAGATTATGACTGATATGCTGGAACAACGCAGCGGCAACTTCTTTGGCGTTGGCCATGAAAGCCTGCTGGATGTGTGGCAAGACATTTGCATTGATCCAAATCTGGTGCTGCGGCTGGCCCCGGAAAAGCTGACCCTTTAAGGCCAAACTGCGCCGCAGCGGATCCCTATTCGTTGATTTGAAACGACTATCCCTGTCCAATTATGTTTCCAGCCCTGCAACGATGCGCGAGAATACCCCGGATAGAACGCGAATACGCCCCGATCCTGCCTGATTTGACAGCCAATAAGGTCACATCTGCCCACTCTGCTGCCTTGGGGAAAACAATGGACCGACTAACCGAAATGGAAGCCTTTGCCACGGTCGTAGACCAAGGCGGCTTTACCGACGCTGCCAAGAAGATGGGGATATCGAAATCCGCCGTATCAAAGCACGTCTCCGCCCTAGAGGCCCGCCTTGGCGCGCGGCTTTTGAACCGGACAACCCGCCGCGTCTCACCGACCGAGATCGGTCTTGCCTATTACGACCGCGCCCGCCGCGTGCTGAACGATGCGGGCGAGGCTGATGCGCTGGTAACGTCGATGCAATCCGCCCCGTCGGGCCTGTTGCGCATTTCGGTGGCTACAGATTTCGGGGTGAACCTGCTGTCGCCGATTTTGGGAGATTTCTTGCTGGAATATCCTGATATTACCGTCAACATGGTGCTGAACAACCGCTATGTGGAACTGATTTCCGAGGGCTTCGACCTGGCGATCCGGGTGGGCGAACTGGAGGACAGCTCCCTGCGCGCCCGCAAGCTGACCGAAACCACCAAGCGGATGATCGCGTCACCCAACTATTTCCAGAAATACGGGCGCCCGATGAAGGTCGACGACCTGAACGAACACAAACTGCTGCACTATTCCAACCAGGCCAACGGCAACGTCTGGCGCGTGCCCACCCACACCGGGGAAAAGCGGCAAGTGCGCACGGCAGGCTGGCTGACGGTGAACGACGGGCAAAGCCTGCTGAACGCCGCCATCAGCGGCCTTGGCATCGCCTATCTGCCGTCGTTCCTGTATGCGGATTCGATGCGTTCGGGGCAGGTGGAAGAGGCCATTCCCGGATTGCCGGTCGAGATCCTCGGCATCTATGCCGTGTACCCGCCGGGCCGGTTCACCCAGCCCAAGGTGCGGGCCTTCATCGACTTTCTGGCGCGCCGCTATTCCGACAAGGGGCCGGACAACTGGTGATCCAGGTGGACAGGTGGCCATCAGGGGCGGCTTCGGCCGCCCTTTCTGCATTTGCGGCCCGGTCCCGCAGTCACGTCATTCGACGGCGGTGACCACCACCTCGACCCGGCGGTTGGCCTGCTGGCCTGCCGGGGTCAGGTTCGACGCGCGGGGGGCCAGATAGCCCACTCCCTCGGCCGTCACCTGCCCGCGCGGCACGTCGTACTGTCCCACCAGCACGGCGCGCACCTGTTCGGCGCGGCGGCGCGAGATGGCGATGTTGGTCTCCAGCCCGCCCGAGGCATCGGTGTGCCCGACCAGCGCCACCTGCCGCCCCGCGCCTGCCTTGAGCCATCCGGCCAGCACCGACAGCGACGTATAGTCGCCGGCCTCAAGCTCTGTCGCACCGGGGGCAAAGCGCAGGTCGTCCAGACTGGCCGTGCCGTCAGCCTCAAGCCGCGCCACAAGGTTGGACGTGTCCGCGATGTTGGCCGATGACAACGTCACCGTCTGCCCGGTGACGTCGGGCAAGTCACTGGTCGGCACGACGGGGCGGCGCTTTGGCGGGGCCGGGTCGGACGCCAGCCGAAGCGTCGGCAGCGTGGTCACCGCCGCCGTCACGCGGGTCAGTTGCACGAACCCCGCACTGGCCGACCGGCTGACGATCAGGCTGGCCACATCGCCCGCCTTTTCGGCGGCAAGATAGCGGAAGTCGCCCAGATCGACATGCATTGCGGGTTCCGGCAGCACGTCGGTCGCAAACCGGAAATCGAAGCCGCCACAGGCGCGGGCCTCGCATTCGTAGACCACCTTGTAGCCTTGCGCCTCGACCTGCGCGCGCATCACCCGCATCAGCGCCAGCGTGGTCTGGTCCGCGCCCTCGATCCGCCAGGACCGCGCCTCGACCGCGCCCTCGGCCAGCCTGGTGGGCACGACCTTGCCGTCAAACGGGCCGGTCGGCAGGCGATAGCTGGCCAGCCGGTCTGCCGTTCCGGCGGTCTCGGTCGCGGGGTCGGGGAACGCCAGAGTCAGAGCATCAGCGGGGTTGCCAAGGGCGATGGCCAGGCCAAGCACCAGCATCGGGGTCGGTTTCACTGCTCTGGCCTCTCACGGGCGCACTTGGGTTCGATAGTGATAGTGTCCCACAAGTTGCATCCCCAGGGAAGCATAGAGCGCCCGTGCAGGCGCATTGCCGCGCGTGACGGCCAGCGCCAGCCAGTCCGCCCCTGCCGCCTGTGCCCAGGCCGCCGCAGCACCCATGATGTTGCGCGCGCTGCCCTGACGCTGCAGTGCGGGCACCACCGTCAGCGCATGCAAATACGCGATGCCCCCGGCAAGGGCGACATAGGCGGTTCCCGCAGGCCGGTCGCCGCTGCGCCCCAGCAACGCCGCCTTGGGTCCGGCGGCCCGGTCCATGATCGCCTGCTTGCCCGCGCCGATGCCGCCCTCGTCCCAGATCAGCCGCTGGATCGCCAGCGGCGGCCACAGCGGAAAGGCCGTCATCGCGGGCGGTGCCGTCAGCGCCTGCAAGGGGGCCAGATACAGCACGACCTCGTCACCCATCCCCCAGCCCGCAGCCGCCAGCGTGGCGTCCAGCGCGTCCTCGCCCTGCCGTACCATCACCAGTCCCGGCTGACCCAGCCGCGCTGCCGCCTGCACCAGTGGTGCCACGTCATCCGCCGCAACCGGCGCTTCGGCCACCGCACAGGTCACCCGGTTGCCGCCCCCCGGCCCCGCGCGCAAGATCCACGGCCCGATGCGATGCTGGGCCAGCGGCGGCCAGCTTGCCGTCATGTGGTGCAGCAATGTCGCGGCATCGGGCGTCATTGGGCCGGGTACATCGCGGCCAGCCGCGCCATCGCGGCGTCCAGGCGCGCGGCGTCGGTGCCCCGGATCACCAGATTGGTACCGAACGCGCCGCCCCGGTTGAACGGATACGACCCCATCGACAGGTCGGGGTATTCGGCGGCAAGTGCCGCAAACCCCTCGGCAATCTCGCCCTCGCCGCGCAATACCTCGTGCGTCTGGTTCAGCAGCAGCGCACCCCCCGCAATACCCGCCAGCACGCCGGCCAGCATCGCCTCGAAGATGCGGGGCACGCCGGCCATGACGTGGACGTTCCCGATGGTGAACCCTGGAGCGACCGATACCGGATTGTCGATCAGCGTCGCCCCATCCGGGATCCGCGCCATCCGCTGCCGCGCCGCGTTGAACTCCATCCCCTGACGCGCGTAATGCGCGCCCAGCAGCGCCATCGCATCGGCGCGGTGGCCGATGGCCGCGCCCATCGCATCCGCCACCGCATCCGCCGTGATGTCGTCATGCGTCGGCCCGATGCCGCCGCTGGTGAACACATGGTCAGAGGTCGCCGACAGCGCCCGCACCGCCGCGACGATACTTGCATGGTCATCGGCCACCACCCGCGCCTCGGTCAGCCGGATGCCCCGCGCCGTGCACTGTGTCGCCAGATGGTGGGTATTGGTGTCGCGGGTGCGGCCCGACAGGATCTCGTCGCCGATCACCAGCATGGCCGCGGTTGGATTGGTCATCTGTTGCCTCCGTAACGCCCTGACGGGTATAGGCCCGCCGCAGGCTCTGGCCAATCCCCGGCCCGCCGCTTATATTCCCCGATATGGACGACATGCGCGGTCGCATCACACGGGACGGCATCCGCATCTATGAGGACGCGGATTTCGCGGGCATGCGTGCGGCGGGCCGCATCGCCGCCGACATCCTGGACCGCGTGGCCCCGCTGGTGCAGCCCGGTGTGACCACCGAGGCGCTGGACCAGTTCGTCATGGACGAAATTGCGCGCCATGGCGTCACCTCGGCCACCATCGGCTACAAGGGGTACAAGCACGCCTCGTGCATTTCGGTCAACCATGTGGTGTGTCACGGCATTCCGGGGCCAAAGCTGCTCAAGGACGGCGATATCCTGAACATCGACGTGACGGTGATCGCCGACGGCTGGTTCGGCGACAACAGCCGGATGTATGTGGCCGGCCGGCTGGAGCGCAAGGCGGAACGGCTGATCCAAGTCACCCATGACGCGGTGATGCGGGGGATCGCGGCGGTAAGGCCCGGCAATACCTTCGGCGACATCGGCCATGCGATCCAGGCTTACGTCGAGGAAAACCGCATGTCGGTGGTGCGCGATTTCTGCGGGCATGGCCTGGGCCGGGTGTTCCACGCGCCGCCCAACGTGCTGCACTATGGCCGCCCCCGCACCGGGCCGGTGCTGGAAGAGGGGATGTTCTTCACCATCGAGCCGATGGTGAATCTTGGCCGCCCCGAGACCAAGGTTCTGGCCGACGACTGGACCGCCGTCACCCGCGACAAGTCGTTGTCCGCGCAGTTCGAGCATTCGGTGGGGGTGACGGCGACCGGGGCCGAGATCTTTACCGTATCCCCCGCGGGCAAGTTCCACCCGACATGGGGCTGATCCGGCTGGCGGTTCTGCTGCTGGCGCTTGTCGGGGCGGCACTGTCGGTCTGGCGACTGGAGGCGGGGCGCGCAGGGCTGGTCATCACCCCCCTGTCGGTCGGCACCACCCCGGCCACGCTGTACCGCCTGCCCGGTGATGTGCCTGCGCCGGTGGTCGTGATTGCCCACGGCTTTGCCGGATCGCGGCCCCTGATGGACAGCATTGCCATCACGCTGGCGCAGGCCGGGTACATCGCGGTCAGCTATGACCTGATGGGCCACGGGCGCAACCCGCAGCCCATGTCGGGCGACGTGACGCGGATCGACGGCACGACGCGGGTGCTGATGGACGAATTGGCGCGGGTGTCGGATGCCGCGTTGGCGTTGCCGGGGGCCGACGGGCGGCTGGCGCTGCTGGGCCATTCGATGGCGTCCGACATCGTGGTGCGGCAAGCGGAGCGGGACGCCCGCGTGCAGGCCGTGGTGGCGCTGTCGATGTTTTCCATGGCGGTGACGGCGGACCAGCCGCGCAATCTGCTGGTGATCGCCGGTGAGTGGGAGGGGATGCTGGCCGCCGAGGCGTTGCGCGCCCTGCGCCTGTCCGACCCGGCGGCATCGTTCGGCAATACGGTGGCCAACGCCACCGGTGCGCGCCGTGCGCTGACCGTGCTGAACGTGGAACATCTGGGCATCCTGTATTCTGGCACCATGCTGGCCGAAGTGCGGGGATGGCTGGACACCGTGTTCGCCCGCAGCCAGATGCCGCCGATAGTCCTGCGGGGCGGCTGGATTGCGCTGCTGCTGGTGTCGGTGGTGGCGATGGCCTGGCCGCTGGCCGGATCTTTGCAGCGGTTCCGTGCGGCAGAGCCACCCGTGCGGGTGGATCGGGGGGCGTTCGTGCTGGCGGTGGTGGGGCCTGCGGTGGCGACACCGTTGCTGCTGTGGCCGTTTGACACCCGGTTCCTGCCGGTGCTGGTGGCGGACTATCTGGCGCTGCACTTCGCGCTGTACGGCGCGCTGGGGCTGGGGGTGCTGGCATGGGCGGGGGGCCTGCGCCGCATCGCCCCGGTGGTGCTGGTGCTGGCCATTCCGGTTGCCGTCTATGCCACGCTGATCTTCGGCGGCGCGCTTGATCGCTATTTTGCGTCGTTTGTCCCGGTGGCAGGCCGCATCCCCGTCGTCATCGCGATGGCGATCGGGGCGGTGCCGTTCATGCTGGCCGATGGTGCGCTGACCGAGGGCGGGCGGGCCCCCTTGGGCCGTGTGCTCATGGTGCGGGGAGCGGCGCTGGCGTCACTGGGCCTGGCGGTGGCGCTGGATTTCGAGCGGTTGTTCTTTCTGCTGATCATCCTGCCGGTGATCCTGATGTTCTTTGTGCTGTTCGGCACGGTCGGTGGCTGGGTCGGTCGGGCAACCTGGCGGCCGGCGGTCGCGGGCATCGCCCTGGGCGTGTTTCTGGGCTGGGCGCTGGGTGTCACCTTCCCGATGTTCGCGGCGTGACCGGGGGCGGCATTGCGCCGCTGCTGAAGGACTGCCGCCTGCCAGATCGCGGGTTACCTCGAGAAAGCAACGTTCGCGCCTTGCCGCCGCGCGCGGGCGGACTTATCCCTGTCGCGCCAAGCCACGTCCTACCGGGGGGATCCGCCATGACCAACCAGCGTTTCGACAAATCGAAACTGCCCAGCCGCCATGTGACGGAAGGCCCCGCGCGTGCCCCGCACCGCAGCTATTTCTACGCCATGGGGATCACCGAGGAAGAGATTCACCAGCCCTGGGTCGGCGTCGCCACCTGCTGGAACGAGGCGGCACCGTGCAACATCGCGCTGAACCGTCAGGCGCAGATCGTCAAGCACGGGGTGAAAAAGGGCGGCGGCACCCCGCGTGAGTTCACCACCATCACCGTGACGGACGGCATCGCCATGGGGCATGAGGGGATGCGGTCGTCGCTGGCGTCGCGCGATGCCATTGCGGACACCGTGGAACTGACGATGCGCGGGCATTGCTACGACGCGCTGGTGGGGCTGGCGGGCTGTGACAAGTCGCTGCCCGGCATGATGATGGCGATGGTGCGGCTGAACGTGCCGTCGGTGTTCCTCTATGGCGGCTCGATCCTGCCCGGCCGCTACAAGGGTCAGGACATCACCGTGCAGGACATGTTCGAGGCGGTGGGCAAGGTTCAGGCAGGGACCATGTCCGAGGCGGAGCTGGAAATCATGGAGCGGGTGGCCTGCCCGTCGTCGGGGGCGTGCGGCGCGCAGTATACGGCGAACACCATGGCCTGTGTCAGCGAGGCCATCGGTCTGGCGCTGCTGAACTCCAGCGGTGCCCCCGCCCCCTACGAATCGCGCGACCAGTATGGCGAGGCCAGCGGCGTGGCGGTGATGAACCTGATCGAGAAGAACATCCGCGCCCGCGATGTGGTGACGCTGCGATCCCTGACCAACGCCGCCCGCGTGGTGGCCTGCACCGGCGGGTCGACCAATGCCGCCCTGCACCTGCCGGCCCTAGCGAACGAGGCCGGGATCGACTTCGATCTGTTCGACGTCGCCGACATCATGCGCGACACGCCCTATTTCGTGAACCTGCGCCCCGGCGGGCAGTATGTGGCGAAAGACCTGTACGAGGTTGGCGGCGTGCCGGTGGTGATGAAGGAGCTGCTGAAGGCGGGGTATCTGGACGGCGATTGCATGACCGCATCGGGCCGGACGCTGGGTGCGGAGTTGGACGATATCCGGGGTGAACCCGATGGCCGCGTGATCCACCATATCGCCATGCCGCTGACCAAGACCGGTGGCGTCGTGGGCCTGCGGGGCAACATCTGTCCCGACGGGGCCATCGTCAAGGTGGCGGGGATGACAGAGGCCGAGCAGGTGTTCAGTGGCCCCGCCCGTGTGTTCGAGTGCGAGGAAGACGCGTTTGCCGCCGTGAAAGCCCGCGAATACCGCGAGGGCGAGGTACTGGTGATCCGCAACG
>JANPLZ010000119.1:0-3530 GCA_031422555.1 Cypionkella sp.
ACCACGTAAAAGATCGAGTTGACGTAACCCATATACCATGACGGATCGGTCAGGATGGTGGCGTAATTGGCAAAGGTCAGATCTTGCGGCCACATCGAAAACGTCGACAGAATCTCGGTGTTGGTCTTCAGGCTCATCGACAGCAGCCAATAGATCGGCACCAGCAAGAACAGAAGATACAGCGTCATAACGATAGCAGCACCTTTGATCCGCATCATACACCGTCCCGCTTATCAAGGTTCGTCATCACGGTGTAAAACACCCAGGATATCAACAGGATCACCAGGAAATACATGATCGAGAACGCCGCCGCCGGACCCAGATCGAACTGACCGATGGCCATTTTGACCAGATCAATCGACAAGAACGTGGTGGCATTGCCCGGCCCGCCGCCGGTGACCACGAAGGGTTCGGTGTAGATCATAAAGCTGTCCATAAAGCGCAACAGGATGGCGATCAGCAGAACACCTTGCATCTTCGGCAACTCGATATAGCGAAACACCGCCAGCCGTTTGGCCTGATCAATCTTTGCCGCCTGATAATACGCCTCGGGGATGGATTGTAGCCCGGCATAAGACAGCAGGGCCACCAGCGACGTCCAGTGCCAGACATCCATCACAATCACCGTGGCCCAAGCGTCCAGCGTGTCATTGGTATAGTTATAGTCGACACCCAGCGCCGCCAGCGTGTGGCCCAACAGACCGATATCGACGCGGCTGAAAATCTGCCAGATAGTGCCAACCACGTTGAACGGCACCAGCAAAGGCAGCGCCATCAACACCAGACAAAACGACGCCCAAAAGCCTTTCTTTGGCATGTTCAGCGCTACGAAAATACCCAACGGCACCTCGATGGCCAGAATGATCGCGGAAAACAGCAATTGCCGCCCCAGCGCCGAGTGCAGACGTTCGGAGTGGATCATTTCTTCAAACCAGCCGACGCCTTCCCAGAAGAATTCGTTATTGCCAAAGGTGTCTTGCACTGAATAATTTACCACTGTCATCAAGGGGATAACGGCGGAAAACGCCACCAGTATCAACACTGGCAACACCAGAAACCACGCTTTGTTGTTTTGGGTCTTTTCCATCAGATGGCCCCCCCGGTGACGCGCCAATCGTCGGCGTAGACGCTGATTTTATCTGGCGCGAAGGTGACAAAGGTTTCATCCGCGGCGACCGGCATGCCTTCGGGGGCGATGATGTTGAACGCGGCCCCGGCAACTTCGCCGCGCAAAATGCGGTGGCGGCCAACGTCTTCGATGCGACGAAGTGCAAAGGGCACACCGCCGTTGCGCGACAGGGTGGCAAATTCCGGGCGAATGCCGATCTGGGTGCGGCCCGTGGCCACATAACTGGCCCCCAGCGGCACCGCCACACCGTTTACCATCGCTGTGCTGCCGTTGATCGACGCCTCCAGCAGGTTCATCCCCGGCGAGCCGATGAAATAACCGACAAAAGTATGCGCGGGGGCCTCGAACAATTCTTGCGGCGTGCCCAGTTGCACAACGCGCCCTTCGGACATCACCACCACTTTGTCGGCAAAGGTCAGCGCTTCGGTCTGATCGTGGGTGACATAGATCATGGTATGGCCAAATTCGCGGTGCAACGATTTCAGCTGGGTGCGCAATTCCCATTTCATATGCGGGTCGATCACGGTCAGCGGCTCGTCAAACAGGATCGCGTTGACGTCTTCGCGCACCATGCCGCGACCAAGGCTGATCTTTTGCTTGGCGTCCGCCGTCAGGCCGCGGGCGGTTTGGCCCAGACGGTCTTGCATGCCGATCATCTGTGCGATGTGGGTAACGCGGGCGGCGATATAGGCGGCGTCCATGCCCCGGTTGCGCAACGGAAAGGCCAGATTGTCGCGCACCGTCATGGTGTCATAGACCACGGGAAACTGGAACACTTGCGCGATGTTACGCTCTGCCGTCGGCGCATCGGTTACGTCATGGCCGCCAAACAGCACCCGGCCATGGCTGGGGCGCACAAGGCCCGAGATGATGTTCAATAAGGTGGTCTTGCCACAGCCCGATGATCCAAGCAGGGCATAGGCCCCGCCGTCCTGCCAGACGTGATCCATTTCCTTCAACGCAAAATCGGCGTCCGATTTGGGGTGGGGCAGATAGCTGTGGGCAAGGTTAGAAAGGGTGATCTCTGACATTATGCGGCCTTCGCATAGGCCGCAGGGGCGGCAAGCCCCCCGGTTTGGTTGAAAAGATAAACATGCGCAGGGTCCAGCCAGACCGACACGGCGGCCCCCGGTGTCAGATGCTGCACGCCGTGCACCAAACCAACCCAGGCGTTTGGCCCGTGCCGCAAATGCAAAAAGGTTTCCGATCCGGTGATTTCCGTCACCGACAAGGTGCAGGGCAATTCAATTGCATCGCCCGATTGTTTGTGTAGTTCCAGATGGTTGGCGCGAAACCCGGCCAGATACGACCCATCGGCAATCTCGGCAAAGCTGCCGGTGGCGGGAACCGACGCGGCGGTGCCAAAATGAATGCGGCCATGATCTTTGTGGACGGCGACAAAATTCATCGGCGGGTCGGAAAACACGCGTGCCGTGGTGGCATCATTGGGCATCCGGTAAACTTGCGGCGTGGGGCCAAACTGGGTAACGCGGCCTTCGTGCAACGTCGCGGTATTGCCGCCCAGCAACAATGCCTCTTCAGGCTCGGTCGTGGCATAGACAAAGATCGCGCCCGAGGCCTCGAATATCTTTGGAATCTCGGCGCGCAATTCTTCGCGCAGCTTATAGTCCAGATTGGCCAGCGGCTCGTCCAGCAACACCAGCCCGGCCCCCTTGACCAGCGCGCGCGCCAAAGCACAGCGCTGTTGCTGACCGCCCGACAACTCCAGGGGTTTGCGTTGCAGCATCGGTGTCAGTTTCAGCATATCGGCGGTGGCGCGCACGGCGCGGTCAATCTCGGCCGCCGATATGCCCAACAGGCGCATGGGCGAGGCGATGTTGTCATACACGGTCATCGCCGGGTAGTTGATGAATTGCTGATACACCATGGCCACTTTGCGGTCTTGCACCCGCATGCCTGTGACATCGGCCCCGTTCCACAAAATGCGCCCGGTGCTGGGGGTATCCAGCCCCGCCATCAGCCGCATCAGGCTGGTCTTACCCGAAGATGTTGGCCCCAAAAGCACATTCATCGTGCCTTTTTCCAAGGTTAAATCCGTGGCTTGGATATGGGTCCGCCCCTCGACCTGACGCGATACGCCTTTGAATTCCAGCGCCATAACCGCCCCCTATTCCGCCGCCGGGGCAACAGCCACCGGGGGGGATATTGTTTGCATTGTGACCATCGCCGCATCAATTGCAGCGATTTGATCCGCTGTCAGCCGCAAGCCTAACTTGGTGCGCCGCCAGACCACATCGGCGGCAGTGCGGGCGTATTCGCGCCGCATCAGCCATGTTAGCTCGGTTTCCGTCAGGGTCGCGCCAAAATCGCGACCCAAATCAGCCATGGATGTCGCGGAATGCAGTAAGGTGGCCGCTTCGGTGCCATAGGCGCGGATCAG
>JANPLZ010000120.1:0-102892 GCA_031422555.1 Cypionkella sp.
GGTTCGGTCGAGGCGGCGGTGACGGCGGCGGCGCTGCCAGCTTCGGCAGCGGGCGGTGTGGTGCCGGTTGCGATGGCCGCATCGGGCTGCGGTGCCGTTTGCTCCGGGAACCATTGGGGAAACAACATCGGCCCGGCAACAAACCAAGTCAGAATGACGAAAAAACTAAGCACGGTTGCAAGGATAAGATTCTTGTTCTGATCGTCCATTTAGGCCGCCACCATTCCTGTTCCGGGTTTGGGTGGTTCAACGATAGGGTGCGGGAAAGGTCAAGCGGTTTTACCCTTTTTGCGTCGGCGCCGCAGGGAAAGGCCGCCGAATTACGGGCCGATTGACCGCGATATTGACCGCAGGCCGGTCTAGCGCGTGCGCTGGCTGATGCGCGGCGCTTGGGCAAGCCGGGCGCGATGGCGCGCGATCCAATCCATCGTTTCATCCACCGGCATTGGGCGGGCGATGCCAAAGCCCTGCACATCGCCGCACCCCAGTTGCGCCAGCATCGCATGTTCGGCGGGGGTTTCTACCCCTTCGGCCAGCGTTGCCAGCCCCAATTGTTCGGCCATCGACAAAATCGCGGCCACCATCTTTTGCTGATCGCGGTCTTCGTCAACGCGGGTGACAAAGCTGCGGTCGATCTTTATGCGCCGCACCGCAAAGCGGCGGATCGAAGTGATCGACGCATGGCCGGTGCCAAAATCATCCAGATCAATTCCGCAGCCCATCTGGGCCAAGGCGGCAATGTTTGACACGATCACATCATTGTCGGTTTCAGCCACCACGTTTTCCAGAATTTCCACCGACAGCCGCGACGGTTTCAGATCAAACCGGTCCAGTTCCCATTTCAGTTTATCCGCCAGCCGAGGGTTGCGCAGTTCAGCGGACGAAAAGTTTACCGCCACCGTTGGGATCGACAGGCCCAGCTTGTCCCAGCGCGTCAGGGCGGACAGGGCGTTATACAGCATCACTTCGCCCAACCGCTCACTCAGGCCCGCAGAGTCGAGCAGGGGCAGAAATTCGGCGGGTGCAATCAGGCCTTTTTCCGGGTGATACCAGCGCGCCAACGCCTCAAACCCCGAAATGGCACCAGTATCGGTGGAAACCTGCGGCTGAAAATGCGCGCGGATATGGCCTTCATCCAAGGCGATTTCCAGTTCTTCGCGCAGCGCCTCGCGGTCGGCGCGATGGCGGGTCATTTCCGGGGCATAGGCGCGGATGGCGCCGGGGCCATGGCGGAATGCCTCGTCGGCGGCGATTTGGGCGGCGTCCAACAGCGCCTTGCCCTGCGGCGCGGGGGCGCGGGCCGCCGGGCAAAAGCCAATGGAACAACTGACATACAGCCGGGCTGCGTTCACGCTGACTGGCAACGAAACCGCCGTCTGCAACCGCGTCGCCAGTTGCACCACGGTTTCAAGATCAAGCCTGCGCACCGGCGACAACGCCACCGCAAACCCGCCACCTTCGAGCCGCGCCACCAGATCGCCTTCGCGCAAGGCCGCAGAAATACGTTCGGCCGAGCGCGCCAGAACTTCGGTCTGCGCCGCACGGCCATGCCGGGTCACCAGTTGATCCATGCCATCAAACACGATCACAAGGCACGCGGTTGTATGCCCCGACACCGGGCCATCGCGCAAAATGATATCCAACGTGCCCACGATTTGCTGGCGCATCGACAGGCCGGTCAGGGCATCGGGCAATTCGGCCATATCGGCGTCGTGCAACCGAAACGCCCCGGCCATGGCGAACACCAAAGGGGCGCCCAAAGCCACCAATATCAGCACCTTTTCGCCGCCCAGCCAAAACGCGGCCAAAGTCAGCGCCGGCACAAAGACAATCCATTCGGGTTTGCGCAGTTGCGCGCCAATTGGCTGCAGCGCGCTGATCAGGCTGGAAAGACTGTTGATTTGCATGGACCGGCCCCGACTTTGCCACGGGGCAGGCACACCCCGGCCCTTTTAGCCTATGCAAACAGACTAATCGGATCGTTAACTTGCAGCCGCAAGTTGCGTAAGATTTCGCTAAAATTCGCCAGATTTTGGTTCCAGCCAACAATCTGATCGCGCCACCCCGGCGTATATTTACCAAACCGGAGACTGCAATGCGCACCATCTTGATTCTAATCGTTGGCCTGCTGGCGGGCTGCGTAGGCAAGCCGTCGTTGACCGACGCCAGCCTTAGCACCCGGCAATTGAATATTGAGCAGTTCTTTGACGGTGATCTGGTCGCCTATGGCCAGTTTCAAGACATCTTTGGCACCGTGCGGCGGCAGTTCACCGTCAAGATCAAGGGTGATTGGGATGGCAAGCGGTTGAAATTGGTCGAAGATTTCATCTACGAAGATGGATCGACCGAACAGCGGGTCTGGACCTTGGTTAAAACTGGCGCGCAAACGTGGTCTGGCACAGCACCCGGTGTAATCGGTCAGGCGGTGGGCGTCGAACAGGGGGATCGGTTTAACTGGCGCTACACCATTGATCTGCCGGTGCCCGTGGCGGGCGGGCCTGCAACCTCGGTGCGGGTGACATTCGACGATTGGATTTGGCTGCAATCTGACAGCCGCGCCTTTAACCGCGCCTACATGAAACGGTATGGCGTCGATATCGGTGATGTCAGCATCAGCTTTGAAAAATTGCGTTAATTTGACGGATCAACGCCCGAAACTGGTATCTTGCCCGGCACCGGATCATAGCCCGATCCGCCCCACGGGTGGCAGCGGCAAATCCGATGCACCATCAGATAGCCGCCTTTAACACCGCCATGGCGATCCAAGGCTTCCAGCGCGTAGGCCGAACAGGTCGGCTGATACCGGCAGCCATTGCCAAGCCATGGGCTAAGCACCAAGCGGTAGGCGCGCACCGGCAGGGCCAAAAGGCGGGCAAATGGCGTCATGTGCGGTCTTTGTGCACCGACCGCAACGCGGTGTGCAGATCAGCCAGCAAATCGGTGAAAGCGCGGTCAATGGTGGCTTGCGGCTTGGCCACCAGCACATAATCCCAGCCGGGCCGGGCGGCGGTGGCCAAAACATCGCGCACCACGGCGCGCAGCCGGCGTTTGGCCCGGTTGCGCGCCACCGCGTTGCCGATCTTTTTTGACGCGGTAAACCCAACCCGCACCAGTGCCACGCCATCGTCACGCGCGCGGCCTTGCAGCAAAAACCCCGCCGTGCCCTGACGCCGCGCTTGGGCGGTGCGTAGAAAATCCGGACGGGTCTTTAACGTCTCGATCACAAAAAGCGAAACCGCCGAAGGCAATTCAGACGTGTCGGCCTTATGGCCAATGTCCGATACCGTCGGCGGTGTCATCGCAGCCTCGCTGTTTTCCGGCCCAGCACTGGACCGGTCAAAGGTTAGGCGGACAGTTTTTTGCGGCCCTTGGCACGGCGTGCAGCCAAAACCAGCCGGCCGCCTTTGGTGGCCATACGGGCCCGAAAACCATGGCGGCGGGCGCGCACAAGGTTAGACGGTTGAAAAGTGCGCTTCATCGCGGTCTCCATCAGACATGTCCGCAAACCCGCATGGATTCGAGAACGGCAAACTTGAAGTCCGTCCTTTAGGGGGGGATTTGCGACAAGTCAACGGAACCTGCGCGCAATTTCTGCAACATTTCCCGATCTTTTCCGCAGCGGACGGGCGCGAATGTTACAGCATCTTCGGTTTTGGTGCCGCAAACTGCACGCCGCATCAAGGCCGCGTGACAGGGCTGGCGCAGGGGTCGCTTTCAGGGCCATGTTGCGGACACATCAAAGGACCTGCCATGCCCCTGCCCGCCAACCTGACGCGAAAGCTGCCATTTCTGATAATTCTGGCCTCGGCCATTGCCGGTGCGGTGTTTTTACGCGACCAGTTCAGCTTCGCCGCGCTTGCCGAAAACCGCACGGCGCTGTTGGCGTTTCGCGATAGCCATTACGTCTGGGCCAGTCTTGGCTTTATTGCGGCCTATTTTGCCATTGTGGGCCTAAGCCTGCCGGGGGCGATCGTGGCCACGCTGGCGGGTGGGTTCTTGTTCGGCATGTTTCCCGGCACGGCCTATAATGTGATCGGGGCCAGCGCGGGGGCGGTTGCAGTGTTCATGGCGGCGCGGGCGGGGTTTGGCGCGGATGTGGCGGCGAAACTGCAATCGGGCACTGGGCCCGCCGCGCGGTTGCAAGCGGCTTTGCAGCATAACGAATGGTCGGCGCTGTTGATCATGCGGCTGGTGCCTGCCTTGCCGTTCTTTTTGGCCAATCTGATCCCGGCCTTTGTCGGCGCGCGGCTGGACCGGTATGCCATTACCACGGTGGTTGGCATTATCCCGGGGGCGCTGGTGTTCACCTCGATCGGGGCGGGTTTGGGCGATGTGTTCGCGCGCGGGCAAACCCCCGATCTGGGTATTATCTTTACGCCGCAGGTTCTGCTACCGCTGCTGGGGTTGGCAGCGTTGGCGGCGTTGCCGGTGGCGATCAAAGCCTTGCGCGGAAAAGAGGCCTGATATGGAGAAGATCGTTGCAGATATCTGCATCATTGGGGCCGGGTCAGGCGGGCTGTCGGTCGCGGCAGGGGCGGCCCAGATGGGCGCGCGTGTGGTGCTGGTTGAAGGCGACAAGATGGGCGGCGATTGCCTGAACGCGGGCTGTGTGCCGTCCAAGGCGCTGCTGGCGGCAGGCAAATCCGCCCATGCCATGCGCAGCGGGGCCACATTTGGCATCATGCCGATTGATCCGGTGATAGATTTCGCCGCCGTCAAAGATCACGTCGCCCGCACCATCGCCACGATTGAACCGATGGACAGCCAGCAGCGCTTTGAGCGCTTTGGCGTGCGGGTAATCCGGGCTTGGGGCAGCTTTACGTCGCCACGCGATCTGGTGGCGGGCGATGTCAGCATTCGCGCCCGCCGCTTTGTGGTGGCCACCGGGTCGCGGCCGTTTGTGCCTCCGGTTCCGGGCATTGAAACCGTGCCCTATCTGACCAATGAAACGATTTTTGCCCAACGGGACCGCCCCGACCATCTGCTGATCCTTGGCGGCGGGCCGATTGGCATGGAAATGGCGCAGGCGCACCGGCGGTTGGGCTGTCAGGTCACGGTGATTGAAGGCGCTGCACCGCTGGGGCGCGATGATCCAGATTGCGCGGCCGTGGTGCTGGCGGCCTTGATGGACGAAGGGGTTGTGATCAAATCCGGCCATGCCGTTGCCCGCCTGCGCAAAACGGAAACCGGCGTCGAGGCGGTATTAGCCGATGGCGAAACCATCATGGGCACGCATCTGTTGGTGGCCGCGGGGCGCGCAGTGGCGTTGGACAGGCTGAACCTTGCCGCCGCTGGCGTTGCGTTCAGCCGCAAAGGTGTGACCGTCGGGGCCGATTTGCGCAGCACCAACCGCCGGGTGTATGCGGTGGGCGATGCCGCAGGTGGCTTACAATTCACCCATGTGGCCGGTGCGCATGCGGGCGTCTTTATCCGTCAGGCGCTGTTTGGATTGCCCGCAAAATTTGCCACCCATGCGATTCCATGGGTTACCTATACCGATCCCGAACTGGCGCAGGTCGGCCTGACCGAAGCCGAGGCGCGGGCCAAACATGGTGCGGCGCTGACGGTGTTGCGGCAGGAGTTTCACCACAACGACCGCGCCACCGCCGAAGCCAAGGCGCATGGTTTGCTAAAGCTGATGGTGGTCAAGGGCCGCCCGGTCGGGGTATCGATCGTCGGGCCACAGGCGGGAGAGTTGATCGGCCTTTGGGCACTGTCGATTTCGGCCAAACTGAAAATCAGCGCCGTGGCTGGCATGATCGCGCCTTATCCTACATTGGGCGAGATTTCGAAACGTGCAGCGGGGGCCTATTTCTCGCCGACACTCTTTGATAATCCTAGGCTGAAGCAAGTTGTGCGGCTGGTTCAGCGGTTGTTGCCATAGGGGTTTTTCAGGGTGAAAGAGACTGGGGCGACCCTGAAACGCACAGGCTTTATGAACACCCTGTCGGGTCGGTTCCTGCTGTTGACCATCGGCTTTGTCATGCTGGCCGAAGTGTTGATCTTTGTGCCCTCTATCGCCCGGTTCCGCGTTGATTTTCTGACGATGCGGCTGGAAAAGGCGCAGATCGCAGCCCTGGCGCAACTGGTCGCCGACGAGATGGTCGGCCCGGAACTGGAAAAGGAACTGCTGGCCAACGCCGAGGTTTACAACGTGGTTTTGCTGCGCGACGAAGTGCGCCAGCTGGTGTTGTCATCGGACTTGCCCGCCCCCGTCAGCGCCACCTATGATCTGCGTGCTGCGGGGCCGCTGGAGCTGATCGGTGATGCGTTTGCCTGCCTTTTCGGGTCTGATGACGAAATCATCCGCGTTGTCGGCAACCCGGTGCAAGATGCCGGACTGCTGATCGAAATCACGTTGAACGCCAAGCCCTTGCGCATGGCAATGCTGGAATATGGCACCCGCATTTTGCTGTTGTCGGCACTGATATCGGTGGTCACGGCGTTCTTTCTGTTTTTGGCGGTGCAGCGGCTGATCGTGCTGCCGATCAGGCGGGTGGTGCAACATATGCAGGCCTATGCCGCATCGCCCGAAGACGCTCGGTTGGTGATCGCGCCCACCGCCGGGGTTGTCGAATTGCGGCTGGCCGAAGAAGCGATGCAAAGCATGCAGACCCAACTGACCGGATCGTTGCGCCAAAAGGAGCGGCTGGCACAACTGGGCGGCGCGGTGGCACGCATCAGCCACGATCTGCGCAACATCTTGACCACGGCGCAACTGTTCGCCGACCGCATCGAAGGTAGTCAGGATCCGCTGGTCGCCCGTGCCGCGCCCAAACTGCTGGGCTCGATCAGCCGGGCGGTGTCTTTGTGCGAATCGACGTTGAAATTTGGCAAGGCCGAAGAACCCAGCCCGCAATTGCGTGCCGTGGCGCTGGCCCCTTTGGTCGAAGATGTTGCAGAAGGCGAAGGGCTGGCGGGTGACGGCAGCGTCACCTGTCTGATCGACATCTCCCCCGATCTGGTGGTGCGCGCTGATGGCGAGCAGTTGTTCCGGGTTCTGGCCAATCTGTTGCGCAACGCGCGTCAGGCCATCGAAGCGACGGGCAATGCCGGGACTGTCGAAATTTCAGCCGGTGAAACCGCGGCGGCCTGCTGGATCAGGGTGGGCGATACTGGGCCGGGCCTGCCAAAAATTGCCCGCGATCATTTGTTCGAGGCCTTTCAGGGTGGCGCCCGCAAAGGCGGCACCGGCCTTGGCCTGACCATCGCTGCCGAGTTGGTGCGCGGCCATGGCGGGCAATTGGAACTGGTGCGCTCTGACGCCGAGGGAAGCGAATTTCTGATCACACTGCCCAAAGCCGTTTCCCGATAACAGCCGTCGCTTTCACCCTTGCAATGACCGTGCCGCCCCGCTAAACGCCGCCACTAGTGGACCCGTAGCTCAGCTGGATAGAGCATCAGACTACGAATCTGAGGGCCGGGCGTTCGAATCGCTCCGGGTTCACCATTTCTTTGAAATCAGATCTTCGGCGCCGCCTGTTTTGGCGCATGCAGATCAATCCGACCCTTACCGCAGTCGCGACGCTATCGACTTTTGACGTGTTTACGCGTTTGGCATTGCCTGCTAGCCTTTGAACAGAGATATTTTATTGGGTGATTTTATGGCGACAGGGTCAACGATGCCGTTGATAAAAGACGGACAATCAACACCAGTGCCAACCGGTGATGGCGATGTCACGCTGTATACCCACAATCTTGCAGCGGCGAATTCGGGCTTTCAGCATCAGGCCCGCGCGATTTTTGTCAATGGTATGGACAACACCGGCGCCGACCATGCCGAAGCCGCCATCGCGTTGTCTTTGCTGCATTTCTGCCCGGTGCTGGGGGTTTTCAACCAAAGTGGCGGCACCGGGGCCGATATTGCCCAATGCATCGCCGACAAGGGGGTGTTGGCCGCGGTGCAGTCAAAAACGGTATTTGGCTATGCCGGATGGGCGCTGGCGGTGGATGCCGCCTACGTGCTGGCAAAAAAGATCAAACCCACGCTGAGCAAGATAGATTTTGTCGGCACCATTGTTTCGGGCAATGCCGCGACCTTTGCGCTCTATCGTTTGCTGGTGAACCTTGGCACCGGTGCCCGCCGCAAAACTCCGATCTTTTGCCACAGCCAAGGCAATCTGCTGACGTCAAATGCGCTGACGGCGGTATCTTTGGCGCTGGGCCCGGAGTCGATCCGCGGCGTTGAGGTGAACAGCTATGGGTCGCCCTGCCGCTTTTGGCCCGACGGGATCGAGCGCACAAACTACGCCTTTACCTTTGATCCGGTCAGTTGGCTCGATTTGCGGATGGATGTCTCTAGTTCCAAAATCGGGCAAGTCGAATTTCGCCAAGGCTTTTTGCTGCCGGAATTCACCCATGGCTATACCTTCTACCGGGACAACGATGCAGAGTTTATCGTCAACCGCTTTCGCACCGGATCGTTTGGCGTCACTTTGGCGATGGATGAAAAAGGGCTGGTCAAGTTCTTGCTGCGCAATGTCCATAACACGCCGCGCATTCATAACATATTCAAACGATTGCAGAAAATTCACACTACTGACAGTGATGACGTCACCTTGATGTTTGTCGATCAAGCCACTGATCTGCAATTGCGCACAATTAAAACGCGCGAACCGGCCTTGTTCAAATTGTTCACAACGCTTCTTGCGGCGGGCTGGAAGGCGGCAGATGAACAGCGCGCCATCAAACGTCTGGCAAAACTATAGCGGTGCGCGGGTCTCGTCTTTCAACAGCAATCCCAGCGCCAGCATGGTCAGGGCAATCCCGCCCAACACAATAACGGGTGGCGCGCCGCGACCCAAACCGATCTCCCACAAGATCACCCAGGACGGCACCAGATAGGTATAGGCCATCACTTTGGCGGCAGGCAGCCGCAGGGTGGCATATTGCAGACAGACGAAAGACGCCGCACTTGCCGCGACCGAAATGTAGATCAGGCATATCCACACAATGGTGGGCATTGCTGCCCAATCGGTGGCCAGCACATCGCGCCAGCCCCAGATTGCCAACAGGATAAACCCTGCCACCATCATGCCAAAGGTAAACACCACCGCAGGCTCTCCCCGGTTCAGTTTACGCACCATCGGTGCATAGATCGCATGGGCGATACAGCCAATAAAATAGATGCCCTCGCCGCGCCCGACCTCTAGACGCAGCAGGGCGGCCACGTCGCCGCGAAACACCACCCACAAGGCACCTGCCGCCCCCAAACCCAGCGCCAGCGCCATCCGTCTTGTGGTTATCTGGCCCAGCAACAGCCAACCGAACCCCGCTGCCATCAACGGGGTCAGGGTAAACACTGCCGCCGAGGGCACGGCGGCGGCGGTCTGTAACCCCCAGAACATCAACACAAAATAACTGGCCAATAAGGCCCCCAGCACGCCATAACGCCACGGCGCGCGCCACGCGGTTTTTGGCAAACCCGATGTCAGCGTCGCAATCGCGCCAACCAAAGCGCCCGCCAAAGCAAACCGCAGCACGGTCAATGCAGACGGCGATACAAAGGGGGCTGCCATCGCGCCCAATGAAAATGATCCCGCCACCAAAGCCGAAAACGCCAGCATCGCCATATGGCCGCGCCGGGCCTCGGTCATTGCCACATCAGACCCCGGCCCATCCCGCCGCCGCCTGTTTCAGATGCGCCAGAAAACTTTGCACTTTCAACGTTCGGTGCAGATCAACATGGGTGACGATCCACAAAGGCGAGGACCATTCCGGTTTGTTGGGAATTATTTCGACCAGATCAGGGTTGGTGGATGCCTTCCAGACCGCCAGAAATCCGATGGCCACGCCGTTCAGAATTGCGGCTTCGGTTGCGGCGGCTTCGGTCACCCGGAACATGATCGCACTGGCCGGAACCGCGTCTTTCAACCAACGCTGGAACGGTGCCCGGCTGTCGATGTTATCACTGCTGACAAAGCGGTGCTTGGGCAAATCTGCCTCGCCCGTCGGCAGGCCATGGCGTGCGATATAGCTGCGCGAGGCATAAAGCCCGATACGCACCTTGATCAGCGGTTGCGCCACATTGTCCGGCTCTTGCGGCGTGGCCCCGGCGCGAATGGCCACATGGGCCTCGCCGTAATCCAGCCGGAACAGTCGCATATCGGTCAAAAACCGGATGCTGACATCGGGGTGCGAGATCTGAAACGCACCGAACACCGGCACCAGTAAATCGGCCATGCCGGTGATCGCCGTGACCACCAACTCGCCCGAGACAACATCGCCCTGACCCTTGATCCGGCTGATCAACTGGCCAAACTGTTCTTCGGTGGTTTGCGCCACCGACAGCAAATCGCGCCCGGCTTCGGTCGGGGTATAGCCGCGGGCATGGCGCTGAAACAACTTGGCCCCCAGCCGTTTTTCCAGCGCGTCAATATGGCGGATCACCGTGGCATGATGCACACCTAAAATATCGGCAGCCCCCGAAACCGTGCCCATACGCGCCACTTGGTAGGCTGTGCGAACCTCGTCCCAATTTTCCAAACCGGCACCCCATAAAGCAGAGGTTCAGCTTCACCCGATCCAAGCGCGGGATGCAAGCCGACTTTGCGTTGGCACACCAATCATCCGATCCTAACCAGACTTGGTGCATTTGCGAACAGGCCCTGTGCTGCGTGGCAGATTGAAGCGCGGCGGGCCCACTTCTATTTATTGCTCAGTAAAACGCACCACCCATTCAAAGGCACATCGCATGACAACCATCCTTCGCCTCGACACCTCTATCAAAGGCCCCTATTCGGTGTCGCGCAAGCTGACCGACAAGATTTTGGCCCATCTGACCGCCCATCACCCCGACGCAAAAATCGTTGATCGTGACACCTCGGCAGGTCTGACCCAGATTGACGGCACCTGGGTTGGGGCTGCTTACACGCCAGCGGATGCCCGCTCGGCAGAACAGGCGGCGTCGCTGGCGCTGTCGGACACCCTGATCGCCGAGTTGAAATCGGCGGATGTCATTGTCATCGGTGCGCCGATCTACAACTTTGGCGTCACGGGCCCGTTGAAAAACTGGATTGATCAGATCGCCCGCGTCAACGAAACCTTTGTCTACACCGCGACCGGCCCAGAAGGTCTGGTCAAGCATAACCCCCGCGTTATCGTGGCCTATACCTCTGGCGGCGTGCCGATGGGTTCGGGCTATGACATGGCAACACCCTATATCCGCCAAGTGTTGGGCTTTATCGGCATCACCAATGTTGAATTCGTTGCCGCCGAAGGTGCTTCGGTTGACGAAGCCGCCGCAATCGCGCGCGCCGAAGCCCAGATCGCGGCGCTTGCCGCCTGATCTGACCGATCCGCTCTGACAAACGCGGCCCCGGGTTGACTCTGGGGCCGCGTTTGCTTATCGCCCGCTGTAATTCCCCGGAGGCATGCGCTTCCGGTCCCTTGGCACAAGCCGGGATCGCCACCTGTCAGCGCGTTGCGCCCACAGGTGCCGTTGTCGTTTGGCTCTTGGGGTTTGCTTTGCCGCGCCCCATATCGGGGTAAATTGCCACGATGGAGTGCGCCCGATGTTCGAAAGCCTGTCAGAACGGCTTGGATCAGTCTTCGACCGCCTGACCAAACAGGGCGCGTTGTCAGAGGCTGATGTTGACGTGGCCCTGCGCGAAGTGCGCACGGCGCTTCTGGACGCCGACGTGTCTTTGGCGGTGGCGCGCGATTTCGTCAAAGCGGTCAAGGTCAAGGCAACGGGGCAGGCGGTTACCCGGTCGATCACCCCCGGCCAGCAAGTTGTCAAAATCGTCCATGATGAATTGGTGCGGGTTCTGGCGGGTGACGGTGAACCCGAAGCGCTGAAAATCGACAATCCACCCACCGCCATTCTGATGGTGGGTCTGCAAGGTTCGGGCAAAACCACCACTACCGCCAAACTGGCCAAACGGTTGAAGGAACGACACGGCAAACGGGTCTTGCTGGCGTCGCTTGACACCAACCGCCCCGCCGCGATGGAACAACTGGCCATTCTGGCGGGCCAGATTGGCGTGGACAGCCTGCCGATTGTCAAAGGCGAATCGGCGGTGCAAATCGCCAAACGCGCCAAGACCCAGGCCGCGATGGGCGGCTATGACGTGCTGTTTCTGGACACCGCCGGCCGGTTGCACATCGACGAAGTGTTGATGGAAGAAATCCAATCGGTGCGCGACATCGCTGCCCCGCGTGAAACCTTGCTGGTGGTCGATGGCCTGACCGGTCAGGACGCGGTCAATGTGGCAACCGAATTTGACGGCAAGGTTGGCATCACCGGCGTTGTGCTGACCCGGATGGACGGTGACGGGCGCGGAGGTGCGGCGCTGTCGATGCGGGCGGTAACGGGTAAACCCATCCGCTTTGTCGGCATGGGCGAAAAGATGGACGCGCTGGAAACCTTTGAAGCTGACCGCGTTGCGGGCCGCATCCTTGGGATGGGCGACATCGTGGCGCTGGTGGAACGCGCGCGCGAAACCTTTGAGGCCGAACAGTCTGAACGCATGATGAAGCGGTTCCAGAAGGGCCTGTTCAACATGAACGATCTGCGCGGCCAATTGGAACAGATGCTGAAAATGGGCGGCATGAAGGGCATGATGGGGATGATGCCCGGCATGGGCGGCATGGCGAAAAAGGCCGAAGCCGCAGGATTTGATGACAAAATGCTGCGTCATCAGATTGCGCTGATCCAGTCGATGACCAAAAAGGAACGCGCCAACCCCGATTTGCTGGCGGCCTCCCGCAAGAAACGCATCGCGGCAGGGTCTGGTCTGGAAGTATCAGAGCTGAACAAGCTGCTGAAACAGCACAAACAAATGGCCGATATGATGAAGAAAATGGGCAAAGGCGGCATGATGAAAGCCGCGATTGCCCAGATGATGGGCAAAGGTGGCGGCATGCCGGACCCGTCGAAAATGTCTGCCGAACAGATGGAAGAAGCCGCGCGCGGCATGCAAAAAGGCCTCGGGCTGGGCGGCGGTTTCCCCGGCATGCCCAAGGGGCTGACCTTGCCCGCGGGGCTGTCCGGGATGATGAAAAAGAAATGACCCGCTTTCTTGGTAATCCGCGACTGCAAAGTAAAATTTTCGTCAGAAAATTTTTCGGCCCCGAAGATTTTTCGTCGAAAAATCTTTCGCCAACGGTGGCTCCATGACCTTTGCTTTGACAATCCCCACCCTGCACACCGCCCGCCTGACGCTACGCGCCCCGCGTGAGACCGATTTTGCGGCGATGCTGGCGTTCAACGACAGCCCGCGTTCGGTGTTCATCACCAACGGCGCTGATCCGCACGCGGTGTGGCGGGCGCTGTTGTCGAATATTGGTCATTGGGCGTTGCGCGGCTACGGCTTTTATTCTGTTGACACCCATGCTGGCGATTTCATCGGCCGCGTCGGGGTGATTTATCACCACTCCTGGCCTGAACCTGAACTTGCCTGGCAATTGTTTGATGGCTTTGAAGGCCATGGCTATGCCTCGGAAGCCGCGGTTGCCGCGCGCGCCGATGCCTGTGGCCGCCTGCACATGCCCCCGATGGTGTCTTACGTCGATCCCGCCAATACCCGGTCGGCCGCGATGGCGCAAAAGCTGGGTGCAGTGGTCGAATTGGAAACCACAATGTGGGACCACGCGGTTCACGTCTACCGCCACCCCGCCGCAGCAAAGGCCGCGCCATGACCGACGCCACGATGCCCGACGCCACGATGACCGACGCCACGATTCCCGACGCCACCACCCGCGCCGCCAGCCTTTTGCGAGAACACCGCGATGCGATTGATCGACTGGATGCGATCTTGGTCTACACGTTGGCCGAGCGGTTTAAGCAAACCCAAGCCGTGGGGCGGCTAAAGGCCGAACATAACCTGCCGCCGTCGGACCCTGCGCGCGAGGCCACACAAATGGCGCGACTGGAACAGCTGTCCACCCAAGCCGATCTTGATCCTGATCTGGCCAAGAAATTCCTGACCTTCATCATCAGTGAAGTCATCAGGCATCACGAGAACCTGCAAAAGTAACCCAACCAAAGGGCGCAACACACCGCGCTCGCGTGTAAAACCCGAAGGAGACTACCCTATGTCGATGAAAATCCGTCTTGCCCGTGGTGGCAGCAAAAAGCGTCCGCATTATTCGATCGTGGCCACAGACAGCCGCAACCCGCGCGATGGCCGCTTTCTGGAAAAGCTGGGCACCTATAACCCGCTGTTGGCCAAAGACAGCGAAGAGCGTGTCAAAATGAACATGGACCGCGTCAAGCATTGGCTGTCGATGGGCGCACAGCCAACCGACCGTATCGCACGCATGCTGGAAGCCGCCGGTGTGGTTGCCAAAAAGGTGCGCAACAACCCCAACGCCGCCGTCCCCGGCAAGCGCATGGCAGAATTGGCGAAAAAGAAAGCTGCGCGCGCCGAAGCCCCTGCTGCCGAATAATCGGCACCTTGCCGTGAAAGGCACCTATGCCTCTGATTTCAAAGAGGAATTGCAAGATTTGATGCGATGGCGCCGCGATGTGCGGCGCTTTCGGTCAGATCCGGTAGAGGCGGCGATCCTTGATCGCTGCCTTTGCGCGTTTGGACTGGCACCTTCGGTGGGCCTGTCCGAACCGTGGCGGGTGATCCGGGTGGCCTCTGCGGCGGCCCGCGCCTGCGCCATAGCAAACTTTGAGACGGCCAATGCCACGGCCTTGCAAGGCTATAGCGGCGATAAGGCCACGCTTTACAGTGGCCTGAAACTGTCTGGTATGCGCGAAGCCCCGGTGCATCTGGCGGTGTTTTGTGACGATGCGACGTCAAAAGGTCTGGGTCTGGGGGCCACCACCATGCCCGAAGCCCGCGTCTATTCGGTGGTTGGCGCCATCACCCTGTTTTGGCTGGCGGCGCGGGCCGAAGGTCTGGGCGTGGGCTGGGTGTCTATCCTTGATGCGGCCCGGTTGTCGCGTGATCTGGCGGTGCCTGACACTTGGAAACTAGTGGGCTATCTGTGTGTTGGCTGGCCGGAATCGTCGGGCCAACAGCCCGAACTTGAACTTTTGGGCTGGGAAACCCGCAGCCCTACCCTTCATCAGGAGACCCGCTGATGTCTGATCGTATCTGTGTTGGTGCCATCGCCGGATCGTTTGGCGTGCAAGGCGAGGTGCGGCTGAAAAGCTTTTGCGCCGATCCCGCCGCCATTGCCGCCTATGGCCCGCTGTTCACCGAAGACGGAACCCAGTCTTATACCATCAAGCTGACCCGCGCGGTATCGGGCGGGCTTGCCGCACGCATTGCAGGCGTTGCCACCAAAGAACAGGCCGATGCCCTGCGCGGCGTCAGCCTGTATGTTGACCGCGCCAAGCTGCCACACCTGCCGGATGACGAATTTTACCACACCGATCTGATTGGCCTTGCCGCCCATGACACCGGGGGCGCGTTGATTGGCACGGTGCAGGCTGTTCACAACCATGGCGCGGGGGATTTGCTGGAAATCGTCGGCGCGGGGCTGAAAACGGCGCTCTTGCTGCCGTTTACGCAGGCGGTGGTGCCAACCGTTGATCTGGCGGCCAAGCGGATCATCGTTGATCTGCCCGAGGGGCTGGACTAACGCATCCCAGCGTTGCACGGTGCAGCCTGTTGCCCGCGTTTCAGCTTTGAAAGACACCCATGCAAACCCGCTTGCGCCTGTTGATGGCGGCTACCGCGTTTTTATACTTCGGGCCTTTGGCTGCCGGTTTGGGCGGCTTTGGTTGGGCGGTGGTGCCGGTGTTTGCGGCGATTTTCCTGCTGTGGTCGTTTATTTTGCGTCCCCAGCAATGGCCCCGCCACGCCGCCGATTGGGCGTTGCCGCAGGCATGGATCACCCTGATCACCCAAGCTGCCGTGCAGACGGTTTTGGTGGCGATGCTGTTTGGCATCGGTCGTGGCATCGGTGGCGTTTTCGCCAGCCTGCCCGTGTTTCCCTTAATGCTGCCGATTGCGATTTCCTTTCTGTCGATCCCTTTGGCCCGGCTGATCTGGAATCCTTGGAAATACCGCGATATTGATCGGTTTCTGGACAATGCCATCGCGCGGGTAAACGCCAGCCCCGCCAAAAAATCCGGGTCTGACATGGCAAAGGCGCGCCAATTGATTGCCGCCTTGGCTGATTTGCCCGATGACATGACCGATAGCGATGTCGCCCGGCACCTGCTTGCCATGGCATCGCATGCCCCCGACGCCGATATCCGCAAGGCTTTGCTGGAACGTCAGCATGCGGGTGATGCAAGTCCGGCGCAAACCACGGCGCTGGTCTTGCATGCCACGGATGGCGCACTGGTTGAGTCTGTGGGCGGCGATGGGCCAACGCTGGCTTTGGCGGTTTTGCCGCGTGAACCGGCTGTTATGGCGCTTTTTGCCCGCCGATTGACCGCGGCTTTGACCCAAGACCCCGATCTGTGGGGCCAATGCCCCAGTGTTGATCTTCTGGCTGAACTTGTGGTTGCGCTGAACAACACCGATGCAGAAGGCCCTCTGCGTGATTTGATTACCGCAACCAACCGCGCGCAACCGACGGGCGGGCTGGCGTAACTTGGTGCTTTTCACCGCCTCGCCACCCTTGTAAAACCACTTCCATGACTGATGCACCCAAATCCCATGGCCGCCTGTCGATCCGTGCCAGCCTGACGCCGCGCGATCTGATGGAAGAACCTCGCCATGTCAAAGGCGCATGGCGCGCCCGCGTGATCACGCTGTTTCCCGAAGCTTTTCCCGGCACGCTTGGCCTGTCCCTGACCGGCAAAGCGTTGGATTTCGGCCTTTGGGCACTGGAGCCGATTGATTTGCGCGCCTTTGGCTTGGGCAAACACCGCACCGTCGATGATCCCCCGGCGGGTGGCGGCGCGGGCATGGTGTTGCGCGCCGACGTGCTGGATGCCGCCCTGACCACAGCCGCGATTGATACTCCGCCTGACCGGGCGCGCTGGCCGGTGATTTATCTGTCGCCACGCGGCAAACCGTTTGATCAGGCGATGGCCCGCCGATTTGCCGCCGCCGATGGCCTGACGATGATCTGTGGCCGCTTTGAAGGCGTCGATCAGCGCTTGCTGGATCATCACGCGATTGAAGAGGTGTCTTTGGGTGATTTCGTGCTGACCGGGGGCGAAATCGCCGCCACCGCCCTGATCGACGCCACCGTGCGCCTGATCCCCGGTGTTTTGGGCAATCTGGCCTCTGCGCAAGAGGAATCCTTTTCCGAAGGCTTGCTGGAGTTTCCACAATACACCAAACCCGCGGTCTGGCGTAACTTGCCGATCCCCGACGTCCTTCAATCGGGCCATCATGGCGAAATTGCCAAATGGCGAGAGGCACAGGCCGAGGCGATTACACGCGCGCGGCGGCCGGATTTATGGGCGGCGTATTCGGGCAAAAAAGGCTAAGTCGCTTTTCCAAAAATCGCACGGTTCCCATTTACCCATCTGCGCAAATCGTAAAGATCAAATCCAAGGCAAACGATCAGACTGCAGTAAAGCACGGTGCCAAATGCTATTTCTGCCAACGCACCGTTGGCCTGCCACAGCCAAAATGTAAGCCATGCCATCAAGGGCAGCCAAGCGATCAGATGGCCAAGGCCCGTTGCCCGGGTCAGTCCGCCTTGGTGAAACACCATTGCCAACAACAGGGGGCCGCTGGCGACATAGGCAATGCCCACAACACGGGCAAAAGGACCAAAGGCAAGTGCTGCCAAAAAAACGGCGTTTAACGCGAACAACCACACCTTCACCCAAACTGGCATTGCCATCCACGATTGGCCCATTTGCCGCCAGTAGGCTGCGGGTTCCAGCCCGGCCTCGACGCGGCCGATTTCCCATAACTGTGCCAGTCCCAAAGCGCTGACGCCCATGGCGACAAGCCCTGCCGCCAATTGCCCGCCTGCCGATGTGATCCATAGATTGCCGGCCAACAACAGGGCCGTCAGAATGCCCCAGCTCAGATCGCCCAAAGAGAACCAACTGACCTCGCGGCGGCGCAGAACGGGCCGTGCCGCGGCCAAGAACAGATGCGCCCCGTTGGCCAATAATCCAGCCCCGACCAGACGCAATATAAGGCTGGGCGTATTCCCCAGAAAACCGCCAACTGCCGCAGGAAACAGCACGAAAATGGCACCAAAAACCAAGCAGCTTGAGGCATTGATGCGCAAGACAAAACGAAGTCTGGTCATTTCCCGCCCCAATGTTGTAAACTTGGTTTACGATAGGTCGAGGGCGGTATATTGTCAACAAAGTTTACAAGATGGACTATGGATGGCGATCCTCCGGCGCCGCTTACCGTGCTTTTGCAAACGGCGTCGCATTGGGTCATGCAGGGCCTTATCGCTGAATTGAAAGCCAAAAATTATACTGGCCTGACCGAAGCACACCTTACCTTGCTGGGAAATCTGGACTGTGGCACGACCCATGCGGCTGCGGTGGCACAGCGCATTGGTCTGTCACGGCAGGCGATATACCGCACCGTCAAAGAGATGGAAGCGATGGAATTCCTGACTCTGCAAGACGATCCGCTGCGCCGCAACCAAAAGCTGGTGCTTATGACCGTGTCGGGCATGCAGCTTGCCATGGATGCCCGACAAGCCCTTGCCAATCTGGAGCAAACCTTGGGTGACCGGATCGGCGCTGAGGCATTGGCTGCGCTACGGGCCGCACTTCAACAAGGTTGGGGTGATATCAGTCAGTCGCCATCCCCTTGACCCACCCCGCCCCCCAGCCTATACGCCCACATCCTTGGGGCCTTATTGCTCAAAGGCTCCGATTCCTTTTGGCCTATGCGCTTGCCTTCTTCGTCCGGCGCGGATCAAGAGTTCGGTCTCAAAAACGCAGATGCCACCTTTGGCGGGCTTGGCTTTTTGGTTTGATGCCAATCAGTTAGGGACCCGGTAGAAGACCAAAAGCTCTGGCACAGCATCATCAATGTGGGAAAACCACATCATAGGAAAGGACCAGGTATGAACCTGATCGCCATTATCGAGGCCGAACAAATCGCGGCGCTCGGCAAGAAAATTCCCGACTTCAAGGCGGGTGATACCATAAAAGTTGGTTACAAAGTAACCGAAGGCACGCGCAGCCGGGTGCAGGCCTATGAAGGCGTGTGCATTGGCCGCAAAGGCGGGGCAACGATTTCTGCCAGCTTTACCGTGCGCAAAATCTCGTTCGGTGAAGGCGTGGAACGGGTGTTCCCGCTGTATTCCACCAACATCGACAGCATCGAAGTGGTCCGCCGTGGCCGCGTGCGTCGCGCCAAGCTGTATTACCTGCGCGACCGTCGCGGTAAATCGGCCCGGATCGCCGAAGACACCACCTACAAAGCCAAAGCGGAATAGGAGCGAAGGCAATGAAATCAGGCATTCACCCCGATTATCACATGATCAACGTCAAGATGACGGACGGCACCATTTTCCAGACCAAATCGACCTGGGGCAAAGAAGGCGACCAGATGGCATTGGACATCGACCCGCTGGCGCACCCTGCGTGGACCGGTGGTTCGGCCAAGCTGATGGACACCGGCGGCCGGGTCTCCAAGTTCAAGAACAAATACGCAGGTCTGGGTTTCTGATCTGCCGCCGCTTCCCAAGGAAGCATTCGTTAACTATAGAAAAAGGCGCGCTGGCAACGGTGCGCCTTTTTTCGACTTATCCGGGGGCTGGGGTTGGCACATATCATTGTTGTCGGGAACGAAAAGGGCGGGTCGGGCAAATCGACCACCTGCATGCACGTGGCCACAGCACTTTGCCGGATGGGGCACCGGGTGGGGGCGCTGGACCTTGATCTGCGACAAAAATCCTTTGGCCGCTATGTTGAAAACCGCCGTGCTTTTTTGGCACGCGCGGGGCTGAGCTTGCCAACGCCCGACTACCGCGATTTGCCGGAAATTGCCGCCGCCGATCTGGCTGCGGGCGAAAACGCCTTTGACGCTCGCCTGTCCGCCGCGGTGGCCGCACTGGAACCGATTTCCGATTTCATCCTGATCGACTGCCCCGGCAGCCATACGCGCCTGTCCCAAGTGGCGCATTCGTTGGCCGACACCCTGATCACGCCGCTGAACGACAGCTTTATCGACTTTGATCTGTTGGCACGGGTGGATTATGAAACGGGCCGCGTCAAAGGCCCGTCGATCTATTCCGAGATGGTGTGGAATGCGCGGCAGTTGCGCGCCCAAGCCGGGCTGAAACCCATCGATTGGATTGTGCTGCGCAACAGGCTTGGGGCGCAACAGATGCATAACAAAAAGAAAGTCGGTGCGGCCCTAGAGGAGTTGTCCAAGCGTATCGGCTTTCGCGTTTCGCCCGGATTTTCCGAACGGGTGATCTTTCGCGAGTTGTTTCCGCGCGGCCTGACCCTGCTGGATCTGAAAGATACCGGCGTTGATCAGTTGAACCTGTCAAACATCGCCGCCCGCCAGGAACTGCGCGATCTGATGCGAGAACTTAGGCTGCCAGGCGTGCAGATCGCGTTTTGAACAGGCCCTGCTTGGCCACGCGGCGGTTTTCGCGGGCACGGCTGCGTTCCAGCCGCAGATCAAAAAAGTCTGGGGTTTCGACCTTTGGGCCGAACAGTCCGAGCCGGGCGAACAGATCAAACGCAAACTTCATAACGGCCTCCTGCCATCAACGTTTCATTCCCCTAGGTTGCAATCCAAGCGCGGCAGGATCGTGTCACTGCGGCGGTGGAATGCGGGTGCTGCGCGGATTTTTGGAAACAATGGGTTTCCAATCTTGCTACAATACTGGGGCCGCCACCCGCATCTCGCCCCTGTCGTGCGCCAAGGATTGACCATGCCAAACCCTTTGTATGACGCGCTTTTCGCGCCGTTGATTGGTCGCCAGACCGCGTTTTTACACTTGCAAGACGGCGCAGCCATCAGCGGTGACGCCTTTGCAATCCTGTTGGCCCGTGCGGCCCATGCCTTGCGCGCCTGCGGGGTTCAGCCCGGCGACCGCGTTGCGGTTCAGATCGCCAAATCGCCCGAAGCCCTGGCAATCTACGCCGCCACCACAACCATAGGCGCGGTGTTTTTGCCGCTAAACCCCGGCTATACTGCAACCGAGCTGGACTATTTCATCACCAACGCCACGCCGCGTGTGTTGCTGTGCGATCCGGCCAGCGCCAATGACCTTGGCCCAATCGCGGTTCAGAATGGCGCGGCGCTGTTAACCCTGACTGGCACGGGGCAAGGCAGCTTTGCCGATCTTATGGCAACGCAGCCGCACAGCATTACGCCCACCCCGCGCGGCCCCGATGATCTTGCAGCCATCCTTTACACCTCTGGCACCACGGGACGCTCGAAGGGTGCGATGCTGACGCATGGCAATCTTTTGTCAAATGCGCAGGCGCTGGCAGGGCTGTGGCGGTTTACCGACCAAGACGTTTTGCTGCATGCCTTGCCGATCTTTCACACCCACGGCCTGTTTGTTGCCAGCAATGTCAGCCTTCTGACCGGCGGCGCGATGATCTTTTTGCCCGGCTTTGACGCGGCAACGGTAGTGCAGCATCTGCCGCGCGCCACCACCATGATGGGGGTGCCGACGTTTTATACCCGGCTTTTGGACCATCCCGGTTTCACCCGGTCTGCCGCGGCGCATATCAGGCTTTTCGTCTCGGGGTCGGCCCCCTTGCTGGCCGAAACCCATGCCCGGTTTCACGCCCGCACCGGCCATCACATTCTGGAACGCTATGGCATGACCGAAACCAATATGAATACCTCGAACCCCTATGACGGCCCGCGGCGGGCGGGAACCGTGGGTTTTGCCCTGCCGGGGGTAGAGGTGCGGATCACTGCGGATGGGCAAGACGCGGTGCGCGGCGACATCGGCCAAATCGAAGTGCGCGGGCCGAACGTCTTTGCCGGCTATTGGCAAATGCCGGAAAAAACTGCCGAAGACTTGCGCCCGGATGGCTGGTTTATCACCGGTGATTTGGGGATGGTCGATGCGCAGGGCTATCTGCACATCGTCGGGCGGTCGAAGGATTTGATCATTTCCGGTGGCTATAACATCTATCCGATAGAGATAGAGGCGCTTTTGGATGCGGTCCCCGGCGTGGCAGAATCTGCGGTGATCGGCTTGCCGCACCCAGATTTGGGTGAGGCCGCCTTTGCCGTGCTGACAACCAAAGCCGGGGCTGCGGTTGATCCGGCGGCGGTGCTGGCGGGCCTGCACGAAAGTCTCGCCCGGTTCAAACACCCACGCGGCGCGGTAGTGCTGGCCGCGCTGCCGCGCAACGCGATGGGAAAAGTGCAAAAAGCCACCTTGCGGGCGCAGTACGACGATTGGTTTTTGGTGCCGGATAATTCTTGAAGCAGGAATTTGGGCGGCTGAAATTCACGAGCAAGCCACCGAAAAACCGCAAGACGCGACAAATACCGACCGTAACAAAGTTGTAGCAGCGTAAAATCCGGAAAAATTTACAGGTGAACCCCCGGTTCCGCCGGATCAGCCAATTCGGTCTCAAGGAACCGCTCAAACGCGTCCAGATCGACCGGATCAAACTGCCCGAACCCCTGCATCCAAACCGATGCTGCCCGCAGTGCATCCGGCTCCAGCTTGCACCAGATCACCCGGCCCCGCTTTTCCCGGCTGATCAGGCCCGCGTCGGCCAGAATGCCAAGATGTTTGGAAATCGCGGCAAGGCTGATCTGAAACGGCTCGGCCACGTCGGTCACTGCCATATCATCTTCCAACAACATGGTCAGAATGGCCCGGCGTGTCGGGTCGGCCAGCGCAGAAAAGGCGGTATCAAGCGTTTGCGTCATTGGCCGAACATCGCCCAACAAGCGCAAACCGTCAACCAGATGGTTGAATATTGCACACCGGATCAAATGCGAAACGCACCGCCGACACGCTGGCGTGCCTAAAGGTTAAATTGTTCTATTTCAATTGGTTAAGGTATAATTTCGCCTGATTTTCGCGGCTTGACTTAGGCCCCCCCTGACCTTAGACACCACCCAAACCACCTGAAGGGTGTTGCTATGGCTGACGAAGCTGATCGTGCGCGTCTGGATGCGCTTGAAAAGCGGATTGCGGTGGCAAAACATGCGGTCGCCCCTGACCGCGCCCATCAGGAACAACACTATTCCCAAGCCAACGTGGCATGGCGGATGGTGATCGAACTTGTCGCCGGTCTGGCGATCGGCTTTGGTATCGGATACGGGCTGGACACGCTTTTTGGCACCATGCCATTGTTTTTGATACTGTTTATATTGGCGGGCTTTGCGGCAGGGGTGAAAACCATGCTGCGGTCAGCCCGGGAACTGCAGGAACCAAAGGCCGCGTCCGTGGCCGACCAGCAAAAGGAAGACTGACGTGGCGGGAAGTGCTGAAAGCGAAGGTTCGGGTCTGGAGTTCCATCCTTTGGACCAGTTCAAAATTAGTCCGCTGTTCGGTGATGGTCCAATTGCCTGGTATACGCCCACCAACGCAACGCTGTGGATGGCACTGGCGGCAATCGCGGTGATTTTGGTGTTTGTCATTGGCTCGCGTGGCCGCGACATGGTGCCATCGCGCATCCAGTCGATTGGCGAGATGACTTATGGCTTCATCTACAAAATGGTCGAAGACGTCGCCGGGCATGATGGGGTAAAGTATTTCCCTTGGATCATGACACTGTTTTTGTTCATTCTTTCCGCCAATTTGCTGGGCTTGCTGCCGATGTCCTTTACCCCCACTTCGCACATTGCGGTTACGGCGGTTCTGGGTTTCGGGGTGTTCCTGTTCGTCACATTGCTGGGTCTGTTCAAGCACGGTTTGAAATTTCTGGGCTTGTTCTGGATGTCGGATGCGCCGCTTATCCTGCGCCCGGTGATCGCGATCATCGAAGTGATCTCGTATTTCGTCCGCCCGGTCAGCCATTCCATTCGTCTGGCGGGCAACATCATGGCGGGTCACGCTGTGATCAAGGTTTTCGCAGGCTTTGCCGCGATTGCGCTGATCTCTCCGGTGTCGGTCCTTGCTATCACCGCCATCTATGGGCTTGAGGTGCTTGTCGCCTTCATTCAGGCCTACGTCTTTACCATTCTGACCTGCGTTTATCTGAAGGATGCTTTGCATCCGGGTCACTAAACGCAGCGGAAACGTCATCTAACTCATTCCATCTTAAGGAGAATATCGTGGAAGGTAACATCGCACAAATGGGTCAGTTCATCGGTGCCGGCCTGGCCGCTATCGGTTCGGGCGCAGCGGCTATCGGTGTTGGTCATGTGGCCGGCAACTTTTTGGCGGGCGCGTTGCGCAACCCGTCGGCAGCGGCGTCGCAAACTGCGACTCTGTTCATCGGTCTGGCCTTTGCCGAAGCGCTGGGGATCTTTTCGTTCCTCGTCGCGCTGCTGTTGATGTTCGCAGTCTGATCCACCGACGATCTCTTTACGCTTGGGGATGCGGTCTTTGATCCGCATTCCCAAAAGTTCCTAAAGATCCGACGGAGGGCGTTATGGCCGCGACTGACACAGCGACTGAAGCAGGCAAAGCGGGCATGCCGCAGCTTGATTTTTCTACTTTTCCGAACCAAATTTTTTGGCTCGTGGTTACGCTTTTGGTGATTTACTTTGTGCTGTCGCGCATTGCACTGCCACGGATTGGCGGGGTGTTGGCCGAACGCAAAGGCATCATTACCAATGACTTGGCGGCGGCAGATGAGTTGAAACAAAAAGCGGTTTCGGCAGAAAAAGCCTATAACGAGGCTTTGGTGCGCGCCCGTGCCGAGGCGAATAAAATCGTGGCCGAAGCCAAAGCTGACATTCAAAAAGACCTGAACAAAGCGATTGCTGTTGCAGATACGCAAATTGCCGCCAAAGCAGCCGAATCTGAGTCGCGGATCGGTGAGATACGGGCAGGCGCGCTAGACGCCATCACCGAAGTTGCCAAAGACACGGCAGCGGCATTGGTGTCAGCCTTGGGCGGGTCGGCGGACGCGAAATCGATCACAGCGGCTGTTTCGGCGCGGATGAAAGGGTAAAACGATGAAAAAGTTACTGGCATCCGCATTTGTGTTGACGGCCTCTCCTGCGCTGGCGGCGGAAGGTGCATTCATTTCGCTGCGCAACACCAACTTTATCGTCTTGCTGGCGTTTTTGTTGTTTGTCGGGATTTTGATAAAGTTCGGCGTGCCGGGCAAAATTGCTGGCCTGCTGGATGCACGCGCGGCGCAGATCAAATCCGATCTGGCCGAAGCGAAGGCGTTGCGGGAAGAAGCCCGTGCTTTGCTGGCATCTTACGAGAAAAAGCAAAAAGAAGTTCAGGAACAGTCCGAACGCATCATCGCGTCAGCCAAAGAAGAAGCCCAAACCGCCGCCAAACAGGCCAAAGCCGATCTGAAACAGTCGATTGCGCGCCGCTTGGCCGCAGCCGAAGATCAGATCGCCTCGGCCGAGGCTTCGGCACTGCGGGCGGTGCGGGAACGTGCGGTGTCGGTGGCGGTTGCTGCGGCGGCAGATGTTTTAGCCAAGCAAAGCACGGCAGGCAGTGCGTCAGCGTCGATTGATGCAGCGATTGCCACTGTCGAAGCCAAGTTTCACTAAATCATTGGCATTAATGTAAAAGTCCGGGTTCACGCCCGGTTTTTTGTGTTTCCGCCCCTAGCGCGTGCCTTCATGCTGCAACCGTTGCAGCGCCACGGCCTCGTGCCGGGCAGCTTTGATCTGGTCCGCCATCGACTGTTCAACGAAATTCATATGCGCCTCTACGGCGGCACGGGCCGCTTGGGGGTCGCGCAGTTGCACGCCAACATTGATCGCGCGGTGCTGATCCAGCAAATGATCCCGGGTCAGGCGGTTTTTGAACATGATCTGACGGTTGTAAAACACGCCCTGCCGCAGCAAATCATACATCGAGCGCATCATATGCAGCATCACCACATTATGGCTGGCCTCGATGATCGCCATGTGAAAATTCGCGTCCAGCTCTGCCTCGTCGGTAGGATCGCGCTTTTGATGCGCGGCCTCCATTTTGCAAAAGATCGCGTCTATCACTTTCAGATCGGTATCCGATCCCAGTTTCGCCGCCCGCTCGGCCGCCAGACCTTCCATGTCGCGGCGGAACGACACATAGTCGAACACCGCCTCTTCGTGGCTGGAAAACAGATCAACCAAACCCGGCGCAAACGCCGATCCCAACACATCGGCGACGAATATCCCGGCGTTGGGGCGGCTGGCCAGCAAGCCGCGGTCTTGCAAATCGGCCACCGCCTCTCGCAGGCTGGGCCGTGATACGCCTAGGCGGTCAGACAATTCGCGTTCGGACGGCAGCCGCTCGCCCGGCCGTAAAATACCGCGCAAGATCAGCAATTCGATCTGATGCACAACGGATTGCGACAGTTTTTCGGCTTCGATTTTTTGAAAAGGCATGTGCAGGCTCCGGCATTGGTTTGAACATATGACCAATTTTGCGGGGCCTCAACGAAAAAGGGCCGGGCGTGTTGCCCAGCCCCCTTTCTGCGGTGATCAGATCACGCGGTCGGGCGAATGATGATCTCAACACGGCGGTTTTGCGCGCGGCCCTGTTCTGACAGGTTGGACGCAATCGGTTGATCTTCGCCCCGCCCAAAGGCCGACAAACGGCCATTCGGCACACCACTTTCGCGCAGCACATTGGCGACGGAAACCGCGCGGCGTTGCGACAGATCCTGGTTATAGGCAGCAGAACCAGAGTTGTCGGTATGCCCGATCACTTCGATCTGGCTGTTGGGATAGCGCAACAGGCTGCTGGCGACGGCCTTGATATCGCGGGTCAAATCCGACCGCAAATTGGCGCTGTCGGTGGCAAACAGCACGTCTTGCGGCATGTTCACAACCAAATACTGGCCGTTGTTGGTGACGGTGATATTCGAATTGCCGATCGAGCCGCGCAAATCGGCGGCTTGCTGATCCAGCGAGTTGCCGATGGCACCGCCAATTGCCGCCCCCAAGGCACCGCCAACAACCGCTTTGGCCAGACGATCATCGCCCTTCTGGCTGCCACCGGCCACTGCGCCGATCAGACCACCGACGATGGCACCGTTACGGGCGCGGGCATTCGGATCATCGGGATAGGCGTTCGGGTCAACACAGGCACCAAGGGTCAATGCGGCCATCGTGCAAAGAATAAGCGGGGTTTTGAATATCATAGTCTGCCTCGATTTTATTGAAGTCCCTGCGGACCGATGCGAATAGTCTATAGCAACCTTGATCAACGCAGGACAGGCCCCGCCGGTTCCCGGCTGATTTCCGCCCATAAAACGGCGTCAGCTTTGGCATGGATCGCAGATGGCGGCGCTATGCTTTGGGCTGTAAAAGAGTTTGATCGTGATGGGTCGCGGGAATTTTCAACCCACCCTATGCCGCATCTTCGCGTGCCGATTCCCATGCCAGCATCGCGCGCTTTACCGGCAGGCCCCAGTGATAGCCACCAAGCCCGCCGGATTTGCGCAAGGCCCGGTGGCACGGCACCAAAAAGCTGATCGGATTGCGCCCTACGGCGGTGCCCACCGCCCGCATTGCCGCCGGATGGCCCACCGCGCCCGCAATTTCGGAATAGCTGGTGACATGGCCAGACGGCACATGCAGCAGCGCCTCCCATACCTTGATCTGAAAGGGTGCTCCGATCAGGTGCAACTGGGTGTCTTTGCCCCCCAAAGCCGCATCAACCATCGGCACAAGGGCAGCCTGATCTTGGGTGAAGGTGGCCCGCGGCCAGCGCGCCCGAAGATCAGCCATCGCCCATTCGCGGCCAAATTCTTCGGTAAACCCCAGACCGCAAATGCCACGGTCGGTGGCCATCACCAAAGCCTCGCCAAATTGCGATGGCACATAGGCCCAACCGATTTTCACCCCAATGGCGCCTTTTGCATAGTCCCCGGGACTCATGGCTTCCCAAGTCAGGAACAAATCATGCAACCGCCCGCCGCCCGAAAGCCCGCTCAACTGCGCTGTTTCCAGCACGGTGAACCGATCCGCCAACAATCGGCGCGCGTGATCCAGTGTCAGATATTGTTGATACCGTTTCGGCGATACCCCAACCCATTGCGAAAACGTGCGCTGGAAATGCGCCGCGCTGATGCCCATTTTGGCCGCAAGACCCTCTAGCGACAGTTGCGGGCCTTCGGCGTCGATAATCTTCAGCGCGCGGACGATGACGGCGTAATGATAGGCGGGGGATTGATCGGTCATTTGGGTCTCCATTCCCCCAGCATAGGGTGCGATACGGGGCGGTGCGACCCGTTTCATGCGCCTTGATCCTTGTGTCCAGACCTTGGTTTGCGGCATAGCTAGGGGATGGCACGCCAACTTGATTACCCCGCGATGAAACGCATCTTCACCCTGTTTCAGGCTGCCCAGCCCGAACCTGTCGGTGAGTTGCATCATACCAACGCCTTTACGCTGGTGGTCGCGGTGGCCCTGTCGGCGCAGTCAACCGATGTCGGGGTGAACAAGGCCACCGCCAAGCTGTTTCAAATCGCCGATACGCCCGAAAAGATGCTGGCTCTGGGCGAATTGGCGGTGATCGAGCATATCAAAACCATCGGGCTGTTCCGCAACAAGGCCCGCAACGTCATCAAGCTGAGCCAGATGCTGGTGGATCAGTTTGATGGTAGGGTGCCGTCGTCGCGTGCAGCCCTGCAATCGCTGCCCGGGGTGGGGCGCAAGACCGCCAATGTGGTGCTGAACATGTGGTTTCATCAACCATCCCAAGCGGTTGACACCCATATTTTCCGGCTTGGTAACCGATCCGGCATTGCCCCCGGCAAAACCGAAACCGCGGTTGAACGCGCCATCGAAGACAACGTGCCCGCAGAATTTCAACTGCACGCGCACCACTGGCTTATTTTGCACGGGCGGTATATCTGCATCGCGCGCAAGCCGAAATGCGGCATCTGCTCGATCCGCGATCTGTGTCTATACGAGGAAAAGACCGAATGAAACGTTATCAGGTTGTCGGCATCGGCAATGCCATTGTCGATGTGTTTGCACAGGCCGATGACAGTTTTCTGGAACTGATGGGCATCGAAAAAAGCATCATGCAGCTGGTGGAACGGGAACGCGGCGAACTGCTTTATGCCGCAATGCAAAATCGCGTGCAGGCGGCGGGCGGATCGGTGGCGAACACCTTGGCGGGTCTGGGCAGTCTGGGACTTGGCACCGCGTTTATTGGCCGGGTGCATGATGATGTGCTGGGGCGGTTTTACGCCGACGCGATGGCGAAGGATGGCACCGATTTTGTCAACGCCCCGGTGGCGGGGGGGGATTTGCCGACCTCGCGGTCGATGATTTTTGTGGCCCCCGATGGCGAGCGGTCGATGAACACCTATCTGGGTATTTCATCCGAACTTGGCCCCGAAGATGTGGCCGATGATGTGGCGGGGCAGGCGGATATCCTGTTTTTGGAAGGGTATCTTTACGACAAACCCAAGGGCAAACAAGCGTTTGAGCGGGCGGCAAAGCTGTGTCGCGCGGCGGGGGGTATGGCGGGAATTGCGCTGTCTGATCCGTTTTGCGTTGACCGTCACCGCGACAGTTTCCGGCATCTGGTGCAAGATTTAGACTATGTGATCGGCAACGAACATGAATGGGCGTCGCTGTATCAGACCGATCTTGACGCGGCGCTGACCCAAGCGGCGGGCGAAGTGGGGCTGGTCGTATGCACGCGGTCCGGCGATGAGGTGATCATTATTCGCGGGGCCGAAAAGGTGCATGTGCCGGTGAAACGTGTGGTGCCGGTGGATGCCACCGGTGCGGGTGATTTGTTTGCGGCGGGTTTTTTGTTCGGGCTGTCAACCGGGCGGCCGCTGAACGTTGCAGGGCGGATGGGGTGTATCGCGGCGGCCGAAGTGATCAGCCATTTCGGAGCGCGCCCCGAGGCAAACCTGATGGATTTATTCGCCCACGAAGGGCTGATCTGACCGCCATCATGCGGAATGTGCGACAAGAAAAGAGGATGCGATGACGGATTACGGAAAATCGGGCAATGCCAAAAGCGACAAGAACATTCCCCGCCACAAGGTTGGCAAAGGTTTGGGCGCCGAAAAAAGCGCAACCGGCGGCAAGGCCAGCAAGGATGAGCTGGTGGCCCGCATGAAAGCGGCGGCTGAAAAGAAAAAGCTGGGGTAGGAGAGGGCTGCAGACTTGCCCCGATTACGCGCTACCTGATTGCCTCTAAGCCGGCATCCGTCAAGGTGCAGTCGCGCACCACATCCGCGCTACAGCCGCGCGGTTGCAAGTCGGTGGTCAGGCAAATCCGCACCTCCTGGATCATCCCGGCCTTGCAGGTCACGGTGATCTGGTCGCGGCCAAGGCGGGGGTTGGCTTCGACAAACGCATCTTCGATAACCGATGCAGGCACCGACAAATCCTTGCTGATCCGGGCAAAGATCGGCGGGATGGTCACGCCATCATAGGCCCGCCGTGATGTGGCAAAATAGTCTTTTGCCGACAATCCCGAACAGCGCCCATGCTTTTTCCATTCGTAAAACGCCAACCCCGCGCCACCCATGATATCGGCCATGCCAGCGGTTTCCCCGCGCGACGGATCCCCCTGCCCGGTGCGGCAATAGGATGGATAGCCGTCGTCATATTGCGGCCAAAGCCCGTGCAACGTCCATGTCAACCCGCGCCCTGCGTCACATTGCGGATCATCGCGGGCATCGCCGGTGGCGGCGCACCAGTTGGCTGACCAACTCAGGGACAAGACGTAATAGTCAAAATCACCGGCCTGCTCGCCCTCGGCACGGGCCACAGCGCCCGCGCAGATCGCCGCAATCACCAACGCAAGCAGCCGCATTTTCGCTTTCCCTTCTGCCAAAACCGCAGTATACGGGCGCAGAATTCCCAAAACATGAAAACTACGCGGCCCCGGTCGCAGCCGTTTTCCCGGCTTGGGGAAGAATTGTAAAGGCCCGCCTTTCCGGGCCATGCCAAAGGGATGAACCGATGTCCAAGCCGCTGATGTCCAAAGCCACTGCCGTTTGGCTGGTTGATCACACCACGCTGACCTTTCGTCAGGTTGCCGAATTTTGCGGCATGCATGAATTGGAAGTGCAGGGCATTGCCGATGGCGATGTGGCCACCGGGGTCAAGGGGTTTGACCCGGTTGGCAACAATCAGTTGGACCCGATCGAAATTGAGCGCGGCCAAAAAGATCCGCTGTATAAGTTAAAGCTGAAGTTCAACGCATCGGCGGTGGGCGAAGAAGCCCGGCGCGGCCCGCGCTATACGCCGTTGTCGAAACGGCAGGATCGTCCGGCCTCGATTTTGTGGCTGGTCAAGTTCCACCCCGAATTGTCCGATGGCGCAATTGGCAAATTGGTGGGCACCACCAAGCCGACCATCCAGTCGATCCGCTCGCGCAGCCACTGGAACATCTCGAACATCACCCCGATTGATCCGGTGGCGCTGGGCCTGTGCCGCCAGACCGAACTGGACAGCGCCGTTCAGGCCGCCGCCCGCAAAAAGGCCGCCGAAGGTAAAGTCATGACGGATGACGAGCGTCGCAAACTGGTGTCAACCGAACAATCCCTTGCCATGGCCCCCGAAGCCAAAGTGCCCTCAGGCATGGCCGCCTTTGTGCCGGAAGAGCGTGAAGAAAAAGCCGCAGACTATTCGGATGCCGAAAGCTTTTTCAACATCCAGTCCGGCGATGATGATGACGAGGACGAAGACGACAACGCGCGTCACTGATCGCGTCGTTGATCCAGAAAAACCCCCGGTCGCCAGGCCGGGGTTTTTTGTTGCGCAGCACTTAGGCCCGCCCGGCAACCGGTGACAGCATCAAGGGATCAATCCCCATCGACCGCAACGCGCCCGTCCATTTTGTGGCATTGTCCGCCGAAAAGATCAGCCCGGCAGGCACATCGACCGTCAGCCAGTCATTGCGGGCAATTTCTGCTTCAATCTGCCCCGGCCCCCAGCCGGAATAGCCCAAAGCCAGCAAGGCCTGATCCGGCCCGGTGCCCTTCGCCATCGCCTCCAGCACATCAAGCGTGGCCGTCATGCCGTAGCCGCCTTCGATCTTCATCGTTGCCGGCCCGCCTGCATAATCGGGCGAATGCAGCACAAAGCCACGGCCGCGTTCCACCGGCCCCCCGAAATGCACGCCAATGTCGCGGCCACCTTTCGCCAGTGGAATTTTCAAATGGCCCAGCATCGATTCGAACGACAATTCCGGCACCACTTTGTTGATGATCAGCCCCATCGCCCCGTCGTCCGAATGCACGCAGATCAAAATCACCGCACCCTCAAAGCGCGGGTCCGCCATGCCCGGCATGGCAACCAACAGTTTGCCGCAAAGTTCCATCGAATCGCACCTTGGATTGGGCCGGATACCGAATGCACGGTCAGGATGACCCGCGGGGCGCGGCGGCTCAACCCCCCGTTTTGAAAGGGCGACAATTTGCGCAGGCTTGCGATCTGATCACATCGCGCTGGACAGATCGTGATTTCCTATCTTGTGGCAAATCGCTATGCAGGCGGAATGAAGTATCGCATGCTTATCCTTGCTGCTGCGCTGAGTAGCCTGACCTTTGGCCCCGCGACGGCGCAGATCCAAGACGACGTGCTGGCGGCAGAATTGCTGCCCGGCTGGCAGATGGATACGGGGCAGTATATGGCCGGGTTAAGTCTGCAACTGGCCCCGGATTGGAAAACCTATTGGCGTGCGCCGGGTGAGGCGGGCATTCCGCCCTTGTTTAACTGGTCAGGCTCAGAGAATGTGGCGTCGATCCGTATTCACTGGCCCAGCCCGCAGGTGTTTCATACCAATGGCATGCAAACGATTGGCTATCACGATGCGGTGGTCTTGCCCCTGCAGGTAACGCCGCGCGACGCCAGCAAACCGGTGGTGTTGCGGGCCGAGGTTGATCTTGGGGTTTGCAAAGACGTGTGCATGCCCGCGATGGTGATGGCCGAGGCGATTTTGGGCGCATCCGGCCAAGGCGATGCGGCCATCGCGACGGCACTTAAGTCGCGGCCTGTATCGGCGGCAGAAGGCGGCATTTCCGACCTGCGCTGCGCTGTAGAGCCGATTGCCGATGGGCTTCGACTTACGGCGGTTATCACGATGCCCTTCAAAGGGGATGTCGAAACCGTCGCTTTTGAATCGCGCGATCCTTTGGTTTGGGTTGGGCAGGCCGATAGCACGCGCCAAGGCAACAGCCTGATTTCGGTGGTGGATATGGTGACCAGTTCGGGCGCGCCGTTTGCGTTGGACCGTTCGGGCGTTACCGTAACCGTGCTGCAACAAGGCCGCGCGGTAGAAGTCATCGGCTGCCCTGCGCCTTAACTGCCCGGCGCCTTAACCGCCCAGCCGTTTAACTGCCCAGCCGTTTAACTGTAGGGTGCACGCATCTGCCGCAATCGCGCTTGCAACGCCAATAAATCTGCCCACGCCTCGCGCTTGGCGGCGGGGTTGCGCAGCAGATGGCTGGGGTGAACCATCGGCAGTGCCGGTTTGCCTGCAACTTCGCCCCACTCTCCCCGGTGCCGCAAAATACCCGCCGTGGTCAGCAAGGTGCGCAAAGGCGTATTGCCCATCAACACCACGACATCGGGGTTTATCAAGGTGATATGGCGTTCCACAAAGGGGCGCATTTTGGCAAGGTCGGCGTCGCTGGGATCGCTGTCTTGCGGGGTGCGCCATGGCAAAGCGGCTGTGACATACAACGCGCTATCGCCGTCAGTGGCTGGGCGTGACAGGCCAATGGCGGCAAACATGCGGTCCAGCAACACGCCTGACGGACCACAAAACGGGCGACCTTCGCGGTCTTCGACAACATCGGGCGCATCGGTGATGATCATCACCCGGGCGGCGGGATTGCCATCGGCAAACACCAGATTGCGCGCGCCACGCTTTAGATCGCAATGGGGATAGTCCTGCAAAGCAGTGCGCAAGGCGGCCAGCGTTGTGGCTGCGTGTGCCGCGTGGCGTGCGGCCATGATGGCGGCTTCCAGATCTTCGGACCCCGGGCCGGACGGCGGGGCCACATAGGTGCGGTCCGTGACGGGGGCCAACGCGGCAGGGATTGCGGCCACCACCACGGGCGGGGGCTTTACCTGATCTGGCAGATCATAGCGGCAAAGAGGCACATCGCCGATCGCCTCGGTTGCGCCAAGATCGGCCTGCCATGCCAACGCGGCCAACCCCGCCTGCCAGCCATCCGCGCCGGATATATCATCAGCGATTCCCATGGCGTCAGGGTAAGCGCGCCACGTCTTTGCCACAACCCGGTTTGCCCCCCTTTCTAAATCTGCGCCATGTTCCTATAAGCCAGACCAACCCGACGACGGAGATGCCCATGACCTTCCGCGCCCGCCATCTGCTTGGAATCGAACATCTGGCCCCGTCGGAAATTGTCACCATCCTTGATCTGGCCGACCGCTATGTCGATCTGAACCGCCGCACCGTCAAGCAATCCGATGCTTTGGCCGGGCTGACGCAAATCAACATGTTTTTTGAGCCATCCACCCGCACCCAAGCCAGTTTCGAGCTAGCAGGCAAGCGGTTGGGGGCGGATGTGATGAACATGTCGGTCGCGCATTCTTCGGTGAAAAAGGGCGAAACCCTGATCGACACCGCGATGACGTTGAACGCGATGCAGCCCGATTTGCTGGTGGTGCGCCATCCCAGTTCGGGCGCGGTGAATTTGCTGGCGTCTAAAGTGAACTGCGCGGTGCTGAACGCAGGCGACGGGCGGCACGAACACCCCACGCAGGCGCTGTTGGACGCGCTGACCATCCGCCGCGCCAAAGGGCGTATTCAGCGGCTGACAGTGGCGATCTGTGGCGATATCGCCCACAGCCGGGTGGCCCGCAGCAACCTGATCTTGCTGGGAAAAATGGAAAATCGGATCCGGCTGATAGCACCCCCCACCTTGATGCCCGCCGGAGTGCAGGATTTTGGCTGCGAGCTGTTTGACGATATGCGCGCCGGGCTGGAAGGCGCCGATGTGGTGATGATGTTGCGCCTGCAACGTGAACGGATGGACGGTGGGTTTATCCCGTCGGAAAGGGAATATTACCACCGCTTTGGCCTTGACGCCGAAAAGCTGGGCCATGCAAAACCCGATGCCATCGTGATGCATCCCGGCCCGATGAACCGCGGCGTCGAAATTGACGGCGATCTGGCCGACGACATCAAGCGCAGCGTTATTCAGGAACAGGTGGAAATGGGTGTGGCGGTCCGGATGGCCTGCATGGATCTGCTGGCCCGGAATTTGCGCGCCGAACGCGGGCGCGCGGCGGTAGGGGTGATGGTATGACCGACGAGAACAAACCACAGCAAGAGCCGCAGGAAATGCCGCAGGAAAAGCCGCAGAAAAAGCCGCAGAGAAAGCCAATGTCAGACGCACGGATCGGCGGCATGGTGGCCACGGCGGTGCTGGTGTTTTTGGGCGTGTTTACCACCGTGTTGGTGTTGGTGGCGGGGTAGGGGAATGCAGATGTGCAAGATCGTCGTCGTAAAATCCGTCACCCAGGGCACGCTATGATCCTGCATCTAACCAATGCCCGCGTGATCAACCCCGAAGCCGGAACCGACGCCCTAGGGACGCTGACCCTGCGTGATGGCTTGATTGCGGCCATCAATGGGGCGGCCCCCAAATCGGCCAAGATCATCGACTGTGGTGGCCAGTGCCTTGCCCCCGGTATTGTCGATATCGGGGTGAAGATTGGTGAGCCCGGCGAGCGGCACAAGGAATCTTTCCGCTCGGCAGGCATGGCGGCGGCGGCAGGTGGGGTGACCACGATCATCGCCCGCCCCGATACCCATCCGGCAATAGACACCCCCGAAGTGCTGGAATTCGTCACCCGCCGCGCCGCGGAATCGTCGGTGCGCATCCGGCACATGGCCGCGCTGACCAAGGCCCGCGCCGGACATGAGATGACCGAGATCGGCTTTTTGCTGGACGCGGGCGCTGTGGCGTTCACGGATGTCTTTGACGTTTCAACCGATACCAAAGCACTGTCCCGCGCGATGATCTATGCCCGCAGTCTGGGGGCGTTGATCATTGGCCATCCGCAAGAGCCGGGCCTGTCGGCGGGGGCGGCCACCACAAGTGGCAAGTTCGCGTCATTGCGCGGCTTGCCGGGCGTATCGCCGATGGCCGAACGCATCGGGCTGGACCGTGATCTGGGCTTGGTCGAGATGACCGGCGTGCGTTATCACGCCGATCAGATCACCACGGCGCGCAGTCTGCCCGCGCTGATCCGGGCAAAGGTGAATGGCTTAGATGTGACGGCGGGTGTGTCGATCCACCATCTGACCCTGAACGAATTGGATGTCGGCGATTACCGCACGTTTTTCAAGTTCACCCCGCCGTTGCGGTCAGAAGATGACCGGTTGGCGATGGTGCAGGCGGTGGCAGAGGGTGTCATCGACATCATCGGGTCCTTCCACACCCCGGCGGATGAGGATAGCAAACGCCTGCCGTTTGAAGAGGCGGCATCGGGCGCGGTGGGGCTGCAGACGCTGTTGCCTGCAGCCTTGCGCCTGTTTCATGCGGGCCATATCGACTTGCCCCGGCTGTTTGCCGCCCTGTCGTTGAACCCCGCCCGGCGGATGGGCTTGCCGCAAGGCCGCATCGCACTTGGTGCCCCCGCCGATCTGGTGTTGTTTGATCCGTCGGCGCCCTATCTGCTGGACCGCGCAAAACTGTTGTCCAAAGCCAAGAACACGCCCTTTGACGGCTGCCGGATGGAGGGTAAGGTGCTGGCAACATTTGTGGGTGGAACCCAGGTTTACTGAAGGAGTGCCCGATGCCAGACATCATTGCCTCGCCGTTGATTTTGTCAATTGTGGCCGTGTTGGCCTACCTGTTGGGGTCGATCCCGTTTGGGTTGGTGATCACCCGCGCGCTGGGGTTGGGCGATTTGCGCGGCATCGGCTCTGGCAATATCGGGGCCACCAATGTCTTGCGCACCGGCAACAAGGGGGCGGCCGCGGCCACGTTGGTTCTGGACGCGGCCAAGGGGGGCATTGCGGTGCTGGTGGCACGCTGGGCGGTGGGCGAAGATGCGGCGCAACTGGCGGCCCTTGGCAGTTTTCTCGGCCATCTTTTCCCGGTTTGGCTGCGGTTCAGGGGCGGCAAAGGTGTTGCAACCTTTCTTGGCACGCTTTTGGCGTTGGCGTGGCCCGTGGGTCTTGCATCTTGCGCCACTTGGGCGGTGGTGGCGGCCGTGACGCGCATATCATCTTTGTCGGCGCTGGTGGCGGCGGCGTTGGCGTCGCTGTGGCTGGTGGTGTTTGATCACGGGTCCATGATCGTTCTGGTCGTGATCCTGACGGTTTTGGTCTATGTCAGGCATTGGAAAAACCTAGCCCGGATCAAGGCGGGGACCGAGCCCCGGATCGGCGCGAAATCATAAAACTGTAGGCCATCATCGGGTTGATCACCCGTGCGGCAGCGGCGGCGGCGCTGTTGGCGCAGCGGCATTTCGGCGCAAAGGCTGATGCCTGTGGCCTTGCAGGGGGCGCTGTGCGGGGGCGTGAGAGCATCGCCTTGTGCGCAAGTCGTGGCCTGAGATGCCAAATTAAAGGGTTTTTCGGCGGCTTGTCATCGGCTGCCAAATGATCGGGGCGGGTGTCTGAAAACGCGCTGGGTTGGGGCTACGCAAGTGGGGGGTTTCACACCCCCCGGCGCGATGCGCCCCCCCCGTGGGATATTTTTGAACAGATGATGCGCAAATTTTAGCTGAATTGTTGGGGTTTTGCGGGTCTTTCTTTGGGCTTAATCCCGCGGCAGGCTACAGACTGCTGGCGTCATATATTTGTCCCAGATCACCTGCCCATTCGGTGTGATAGGCCTGCAGCCAGCGGTCGGCTTGGGTGCTGCCGGACGCCACGCTGGCCACCAGCGGCGCCAGAAACACCTCTTCGCCCAAACCCCTTGCCGCAAGGCCAGCGTGCGACAACGCCACGGCCGCGCGGGCAAGGACGATCAGCGCCACATTACCGACTTTTGCTTGCAAGCCCTGAACGGACGCCTGCACCCGTAAGTCTTCGCGGGTCTGGCTGTCAAACCCCTTGACCAGATCCCACGCGGAATCCAGCGCAGTTTGATCATACATCAGCCCGACCCAGAACGCGGGCAGCGCGTTGATATGGGCCTGATCGCCGCAATCCGCGCCGCGCATTTCGATGAATTTCTTCACCCGTGCCTCGGGGAAAACGGTGGTCATGTGATCGGCCCAATCGGCCAGCGTCGGCAATTCGCCGGGCAGGGCGGGCAACTGACCGCGCATGAAATCACGGAAAGACTGCCCCAGCGCGTTGATATACTTGCCATCGCGGTAGACAAAATACATCGGCGCATCCAGCACCCAATCGACATACTGCTGAAAGCCAAAACCATCGTCAAAGGCAAACGGCAACATGCCGGTGCGGGCATTGTCCAAGCCGCGCCAGATACGCGAACGCCACGATTTGTGGCCGTTCAGCTTGCCCTCAAAGAACGGGCTGCTGGCAAAAAGCGCGGTTGCCACCGGCTGCAACGCCAAGGCCACCCGCAGTTTCTTGACCATGTCGGCTTCGGATGAATAATCAAGGTTCACCTGCACGGTGCAGGTGCGATACATCATCTGGGTGCCATGGGTGCCAACGCGGCCCATATAATCAGTCATCAGGCGATAGCGGCCCTTGGGCATCACCGGCATGGTGGCTGCATCCCACTGCGGGGCCGCCCCAATGCCCATGAACTTTATCCCCAACGGACCTGCGATGGCGCGCACTTCGTCCAGATGGGTTTGCAATTCTGCCGCGACATCATGGATCGACGCCAGCGCAGCCCCGGAAAGTTCAAACTGACCGCCGGGTTCAAGCGAGATATTGGCCCCGTTGCGGGTCATCCCGATGATGTTGTCGGCCTCTCGCACCGGGGTCCAGCCAAACTGTGCCTCAAGGGCTGCAAACAGGGTCGAGATCGAGGCTGGCCCCGCATAAGGCAACGGCGCGCGGTTGTCGGTCAGCCAGCCGAACTTTTCATGTTCGGTGCCGATGCGCCAATCCGCCTTGGGTTTGTTGCCCTGCGCCATCATTTCGGCCAGTTGTTCAAACCGCTGAATGGGGCCACCGCCGGCCTGAGGAATCGACATCGGGCAATGCCCCTTTTTAGGAAAGTTTGCAGCGCCAAGAGGTGTCTTGACGGCGCGGCCAAGTCAAGGCCCGCTTGCGCCAATCCAGCATGTTTGTTTGTGCGCAAAGCCGCGTTGGTTGGTGATGATCTGCGCCCTGTGCAGGCGCTATGACCGCACGGCCACTCCCGCCCCGCGCCTGCGCCATATCAGCCGCATCTGGGGGTCAGCGGTGGTGGGCGCTGGCAAGGATTGCGCCGCGTCCCTTGCTGGTTTCGTGTCACTCTCCGATGGGCCACCTTCCGATGGGCCAAGCGCTGCGACCAAAGCGGCACTGTCCATGCCGGGCAGGCTGGCAAAGGCGTCGAACAACCGCTCGGCCCCGGCGGCATCAACCGGAATCAGGATGGTTTGCCCGTCGTTTTGCTTCAACCGCCACAACCTGCGCCCCCGCATGGTGATCAGCCGCACTTCGGCCAGTTCGGGTAGGCTGACATAGCCGCCAATGGTCGGGCCAAGATAGCCGATCTGGCCTTCATCCACCTCGACCACACCGGGGGCAAGGGTGTCTTGGGCAAAGCGCATGCGTCGCCATGCCATAATGCCAAAGGCCGCACCCAGCGCCATCACGCCGCCGCCAACCGGCACCAAAAGATAGCCGCCCAGCCATATCAGCCAGCCGCCAATGCCAACCACGCCTGCTGCCCAGACAAGTTCCTGGGCCCGGCGGATTAGCGCGAACACTTCCGGGCGGATCATTGCCAATCGCCCAAAGTGGACTGCCACAGGGTCAACGCGGCAACCGCGGCCGTATCAGCGCGCAAGATGCGGGGGCCAAGCGAGATTGGCACAACCTGCGACATAAGACGCAGGCGGGTTTGCTCGTCGGTGGAAAAGCCGCCTTCGGGGCCAATCAGGATGGCCCAAGGCTGATGGCGCGGGCCAGCAAGGGCGGGTTTGGCAAAGGTGGGTTTGGCAAGGGCGGGTTTGGCAAGGGTGGGGGCTTGGGCCACCATCGCCTCGTCGCACCACAAAAGTTTGCGGTCGGCGGGAAAGCTGGCCAACAGCTTGTCCAGCGGCGTCAGGTCATCCACTTGGGGCACATAGGTGGCGCCGCATTGTTCGGCCGCCTCTGTGGCATGGGCTTGCAGACGGTCTTGGCGGATGCGGTCGGCATTGGTGTGGCGGGTTTGCACCGGCAAGATCCGGGCCGCCCCCATCTCGACTGCTTTTTCCACGATGAAATCGGTGCGGGCCTTTTTAATCGGCGCAAACATCAGCCACAGATCAGGCGGCAAGCGCTGGGTTGCCGTTTGCACATCGCACTGCAAAACGCCGCCGCGCCGCGCCGCCTTGGCCACGGTCGCGCGCCATTCGCCATCGCGGCCATTGAACAGCAACAAGGGCGCACCCACCCCAAGCCGCATGACGTTGAAAAGGTAATTCGCATGGCCCTCGTTCAAAGCCACGGCTTGCCCCGCGCCCAGTGCCTGATCTACATAGAGCCTGATCTTTGCCTTTTCCATAAAGCGAACCTATGACTGACACGCCAGAAATGCCAGAGGGGCTGCCGGTTTCCGATGCCGCCACCGGCAATTGGGTGGACCGGGTCGCGCCGCGCGCCAGCCGCCCGTTTTTGCGGCTGTCGCGGGCGGACCGGCCGATTGGCACCTGGTTGTTGCTGATACCTTGTCTGTGGGGCATCGCACTTGCGGCCTTGCCGACCGGGTTCCGGGCTTGGGATATCTGGCTGGCGCTGTCGTGCGGCGCGGGGGCGTTTTTGATGCGCGGGGCGGGATGCACGTGGAATGACATCAGTGACCGCGCGTTTGATGCCAGCGTCGCGCGCACAAAAAGCCGGCCGCTGCCGTCGGGACAGGTAACCGTTCAGGGCGCATTGATCTGGATGGTGGTGCAAACCGCAATCGCGGCGCTGATCTTGTTTAGCTATAACTGGCTGGCGATCGGTCTTGGCGTCGGATCGCTTGCGCTGGTGGCGATCTATCCGTTTGCAAAGCGGTTTACATGGTGGCCACAAGTGTTTTTGGGGTTGGCGTTCAACTGGGGCGCGTTGTTGGCCTATGCGGCGCATGCAGGCCAAGTGACGGTGTCGGCGCTGTTGCTTTATGCGGCGGGTATCTGCTGGACGTTGTTTTACGACACGATCTATGCCCATCAGGACAAAGACGACGACGCGTTGATCGGCATAAAATCTACCGCGCGGTTGTTTGGCAGTGCGACCAAATTCTGGCTGCGCGGCTTTATGATCGGCACCGTTGGGTTCATGGCGGCGGCGGTGATCGTATCGCCTTTGCCACCCTCTGCAGTGCTGTCATTGGTTGCCGCCCTGATCGGGGTCTGGGGGTTTGGCGCCCATATGGCGTGGTCGATGCGCCGCCTAGACGTTGATGATCCCGCGTCCTGCCTGAAAGTGTTCCGCGCCAGCCGCGATGGCGGGCTGATTGCTGCGCTATTTCTTGCCGCAGCGGCTTTCCTTTGATTGCCGAGTTGGCAGGCGCGCTTTATGCAAGAATGTGGCATGCACGTGCAGACCCAACCACCCGATTCCCAGCAAGTGACCGAAACCTTTGGTGAAAACGCCCGCCTTTCGTCTGCCGCAGTTTGACCGCGCCAAGCTGATAGGCCCGCTTGCCTTTGTGGCGGCGGGGCTGATGTCGGTTTTGGTCGCGTGGGGCAGTGTGGTATTGATCGAACGCCTGTCGGTTGCTGCCGTGACATCAAGGCTGTTGTCGGATGGCATCACATGGGCCGCGGTGCAGGCGGATGGGCTGCAAATACACCTGATCGGCACCGCTCCGAACGAGGCCGCGCGCTACCGTGTTGTCAACCTTGTCGGCAGCGAAGTTGAAGCGTCGCGCGTGCGGGACAAGCTGGAGGTGACCCCCGCAAAAGCCATCGCAGCCCCCAGCTTTTCGCTGGAAATGCTGCGCAATGATGATGGCATCCAATTGATCGGGCTGTTGCCGGACGGCGAGGCGGAAACCAGTCTGACCCAAGCGGCGCAAGCCTTGTCGCCCGATATTCCGCTGTCCGACATGATCGAAACCGCAGCCTATCCCGCACCGGACAGTTGGCAAGCGGCGCTGGACTACGGCGTTGCCGCATTGCAATTGCTGCCGCGGTCGAAAATTTCGGTGTCGGCGGACCGCGTTGCCATCACCGCGATTGCAATATCCGAGGCGGAAAAGCGCAGCTTGACAGCACAGTTGACCGCATCAAAACCACCGGGGCTGTCGGTGACGATTGACATCTCGGCGCCGCGCCCGGTGTTGACGCCGTTTACCCTGCGGTTCGTAAAGGACGCCACATCGGCGCGGTTTGATGCTTGTTCTGCCGATACCGATGTCGCGCGCGCCCGCATTATTGCCGCCGCCAACGCCGCCGGGGCCGAAGGGCGCAGCGTATGTATCGTGGGTCTGGGCGTTCCCAGCCCCAGTTGGTCATCGGCCACCAGTGCGGGCATCGCAGCGGTGGCAGAACTGGCCAGTGCTACGATCACCTTCAAAGACGCCGATGTGTCGTTGCAAGCGGGCAGCGATGTGTCACAAGCCGATTTTGACCGCGTTGTCGGTGAGCTGGAGGCAGCTTTGCCCGAGGTGTTCTCGCTGAACGCCACCCTGGACAAGAAGGCCAGTGCGGGCAACGAAGGTCCGGTCGAATTTACCGCTGTCCTTGCGCCAGAAACCGGCAGGCTGGAATTGCGCGGGCGGTTGACCGATGATCGGCTGCGCGCCGCCGTTGACAGCTTTGCCCGCGCGGAATTTGGCGGATCAAATGTTTATCTTGCCACCCGCATTGACGCCGAATTGCCGGATGGCTGGCCCGCGCGGGTGTTGGCGGGGCTGCAAGCACTGGCGCAATTGGAACATGGTAGTCTGCTGGTGACGGCGCAAACGGTTGAAATTTCTGGCGTGACCGGATCGACCAGCGGCAAATCGCGGATTTCACAGATTTTGTCCGACAAGTTGGGGCAGGGCAAAACCTTTAAGGTCAGTGTCAGCTACGACAAAGAACTTGATCCGCTGGCTGCCCTGCCAACGCCGTCGGAATGCGCGGGCTTTGTGGATGACGCGCTGGCGCGGGGCAAGATCACCTTTACCCCCGGCTCGGCCGAAATCGACAGCAAAGCTGGGGCGGTGATGACAGCACTTGCCGATGCCTTGTCGGATTGTCCGGGGATCAAGATGGAAATCGCCGGCTATACCGACGCTCAGGGGTCGGAAGAAGGCAATCGTGCATTGTCCCAAGCCCGTGCCGAAGCGGTCTTGGTGGCCTTGCAGGGCCGTCAGGTTGATGTGGCGGGCATGGTAGCCAAAGGCTATGGCGAGACTGATCCTTTGGCGGATAACAAAACCGAAGCTGGCCGTGAGGCCAATCGGCGGATCGAAATCACCCTGATTGGTGGGGCGGCACGATCTGCAGGGGCGGCCACCGGTTTGATTGATGCGGTGACGCTGGGCGATGAAGGCGGGCCCAGCGGCGCCCCGGCAGACCCGGCGCAAACCGATACCGCAGTCCCGGCGCTGTCGCCCCCGGCAGATCCTGCCGCCGCCGCCGATTTTTCGGGCGACGCAAGCCCGTCGGTGGCCCCATTGAAAAATACCCTTCGCCCCAAGCTGCGTGCGGCCACGGGCGGGTGACAGAAAGCAGAAATACCCATGAACCGCACCGAATTCATCATTGCAACCGCGATTATTCTGCTTTTGGCCTTTGCAATGGGCTGGTTCACCTATTGGCTGATGCACCGGTTTACCCGGGTGGCGGGAGGTGACATGGGGGAAATGGACCGGCTGGCGCAATCGCTGCACGAGGCCGAGGAAGTGCGCGATCAGGCCATCATCTATCTGGAACAGCGCGAGGCCGAGTTGATGAACCAGATTGCGCAAACCGAAGCCGAATTGCGCGCCGCGATGGAAGGCCTGCGTGATGCGCGCCACGAGGCCGAAGAAATGCGCGCCTATATCGAGCGGATGCACGCGAACGGCTAGGGCCTCGCGCGAAAATTCTTAAGGAAGAATTTTGCAGACAGGGGGCTGTCTGCCCCCTGACCCCCGAGAGTATTTCGGCCAAAATGAAAGCCATGTGTCAGATGTCGATCAGGCAGGTGTTCATTAATGCGGAATTGGCATCGGCCAGATCGTCGATCACATCGAAATGATGGCGATGGGGGGCAACCGTCCACGGGCAGGCCCAGTGTTCCGACAGCAGGCGGGCTTGCCACAGAAAGCTGGGGCGTTCTTGCCCGCCAACCCAGATATGGGTCGCGCAAGTTGCGGCGCGGGGGTGGTTTACCGGGCTTTCCCGGGCGACTTCGGCGTCGGTCAGGCGCAATTGTTCATTCATTTTGGTGTGCATCAGCGGGGCCAGATCGGCCAGCGGCGAAATCGGCACCACCCGGCGGAGTCCGGGCAGGGCGATATCGGCGCAGGCCAGCCGGGCCGCCAGATGCCCGCCAGCCGAATGTCCTGTCACCACCAGCGGGCCCGGACTGTGGGCAGAGGCTGCGATCACGGCGCTGGCGATTTCCGCCGTGATTTGGGTGATGCGTGCCAAAGGGGCCAGCGTGTAAGACGGCATGGCCACCGCCCAGCCGCGTGCCAGCGCCCCCGCCGCCAGATGCGACCAGCTTTCGCGGCCAAAGGCCAACCAATAGCCGCCGTGAATATAGACCATCAAGCCGCGCGGCGTGGCTTCGGGCAAGAAAAGATCAAACCTGTGCCGATCCGTCGGGCCATAGACCAGCCCCAGCCGCGCGCGCCCCCCAAGGCCGTCACGAAACTGCGCCGCCTTGTGTTGCCAGCGCGGCGGATAGTCTTTGGCCCCGGCGATGAACGCGCCATTGGCATAAGCAAGGTCATAATCCATCGCAGCCCTGCAGGTTTGATCAAAATATCATCGCTACGCTGCACCAGAACTGGACTTTTTCCAAGTGTCCATGCGAAGGAGTGTCCATCGCATTATGGGAGGCCCACATGCTTGATTCCGTCACTGACCTGCGTTCCATCCTGAAAGACCCCGGTCTTTTGCCGAACAAGGCTTATGTTGCCGGGCAATGGGTGGATGCCGCCGATGGCGCTACTTTTGCTGTGATCAACCCGGCGCGCGGCGATGTGATTGCCCATGTGCCCGATCTGACCCGCGCTGATGCGGCGCGCGCGATTGCGGCCGCCGATGTGGCGCGGCGCGACTGGGCGGCGCGCACTGGCAAAGAACGCGCCGCCGTGATGCGCAAATGGTTTGATCTGTGCATGGCCGCCCAAGACGATCTGGCCGCAATTCTGACCGCCGAGATGGGCAAACCGCTGGCCGAGGCCAAAGGCGAGATCGCCTATGGGTCGGCCTATATCGAATGGTTCGGCGAAGAGGCCAAGCGCACCTATGGCGAGATTATTCCCGGCCATATGCGCGACAAACGCATTTCGGTGATCAAACAGCCGATTGGGGTTTGCGCCTCGATCACGCCGTGGAATTTTCCCAATGCGATGATCGCGCGCAAAGTGGCACCGGCGCTGGCGGCGGGCTGTGGTTTTGTGGCGCGGCCTGCGGCGGAAACGCCATTGTCGGCGCTTGCACTGGCGGTGCTGGCCGAACGCGCCGGGGTGCCGGGCGGTGTGTTTTCGGTGATCACCTCCAAGCGGTCGTCGGAAATTGGCAAGGAATTTTGCGAGAACCCGGCCATTCGCAAGATCACCTTTACCGGTTCAACCGAAGTGGGGCGGATATTACTGCGTCAGGCGGCTGATCAGGTGTTGAAATGCAGCATGGAGTTGGGCGGCAACGCGCCTTTCATCGTGTTTGACGATGCCGATCTGGATGCGGCCGTTGAAGGCGCGATGATTTCCAAGTTCCGCAACAATGGCCAGACCTGCGTTTGTGCCAACCGGATTTACGTGCAGGCCGCAGTCTATGACGCCTTTGCGACCAAACTGGCGGCGGCGGTGGCCAAGTTGTCCATCGGCGATGGGCTGAAGGCTGGCACCACGACCGGGCCTTTGATCAACATGGACGCGGTGGAAAAGGTCGAGGAACATATCGCCGATGTGCTGGCCGGGGGTGGCAAGATCTTGACCGGGGGCAAACGGCATGCGTTGGGTGGCACGTTCTTTGAACCCACGGTGGTGACAGGCGTGACGCCTGCGATGATGGTGGCCAATGAGGAAACCTTTGGCCCGCTGGCCCCTTTGTTCAAGTTCGACACCGAAGACGAGGTTATCCGCCGCGCCAATGACACGATTTTTGGTCTGGCCAGCTATTTCTATGCCCGCGATATCGGCCGCATCACCCGGGTGCAGGAACAGTTGGAATATGGCATGGTTGGCGTCAATACCGGGCTGATTTCCAATGAAATGGCACCGTTTGGTGGGGTAAAACAATCAGGTCTGGGCCGCGAAGGCAGCCATCACGGCATTGATGACTATATGGAGCTTAAGTATATCTGCCTGTCGATCTGAGGGATCGCTGCGATACCGAAACGGGGGCCTTGGCCCCCGTTTTGTTTGGCAGCTAGCCGGCTTTATCCCCCGGTGCGGGTGCCGCCCGCGTTGCCAAAGCCACCGCGCTGCGCGACGGCGGCGCGTGTCATCGGGGGCTGGCCTTTGGTGACGGCGGCTTTTTGAAAGGCGGTCGCTGCAATTTGGCCGCCGCTGTTCAGGCTGCCAATTCTTGTGCCGCCATTGGGCGTCGAAAACCCGCCGCCACTGGTTTTGACCACCGGTTGTGACATCACCCGCCCGCCACCCAAAGCCTGCCCCATCATATAGCCGACCAACAGCGGCATAAAGATGCCGCCGCCAGATCCCCCGCCCGAGACGCTGTCTGCCCCGCAGGCCCCGACACCATGTTCGCCTTCGCAAACCTCGCGGCTTTCATAGCGGGGGGCGGTTTCGTCATGCAGGGCCTGGGCTTCGGCGAAGGCGTCGTTGCAGTCTTTTTCGGTGAACCAGCCGCCCGGACTGGCTGCGGCCAGACAACTTGCCTGATCGGGAAAGGCGGCGGCTTCGGTTTTTTCTTCCTGACAACCGGCCAAAGCAAAGGCTGCGGCCCCAAGGATGAACAAGGCGGCACTGCGGGAACGTTTTTGCGTGTGTCTGGTCACGGGATCAGCCTTCGATGAAATGTGGTTTGAACCTTGACAGGTCTTGGGTGATGCGGCTGGCGTCTTCGCGCAGGCCCATGCCGACACAAACCTCGCCAACGATCCATGCACCAATCACCGGACGCATGCCGCCCATCACTGGCAAAGGCTGATAGGCTTGGATGATTTTAGGGTGATGATCGTAGGTGGTTTCCTTGGCGGCCTCGGTAATTACGCCGCTTTCGACGATGGCAACCGACGCGCCTTCGCGCGAAAAGATCGGCTTGATCACATGGCTTTGGGTCAGCAGCGCGGCAGCTTTGGCATTGGTTGCGGCATCATCCGCAAAATAGCTGGGCAGCAGGTTGGGATGGCCTTCAAACATTTGCCACAGCACCGGCAGCAAGGCTTTGTTCGACACCAGCGCTTTCCACGCCGGTTCAACAAACCGGCAGTTTGCGCCTGCGATGGCATCGGCGAACGGATCGCGCAGCAGGTCTTCCCAAGGGTAAAGTTTGAATAGCGCGCCGATAACGCGGTCTTCGCCATCGCTGAACTGGCCACGATCGGACAGGCCGATTTTTTCCAGATCGGTGTAATGGGCAAACAACCCCGCCTCACGCGCGGCCCAAGCCAAGGTTTCGACGGTGGCGTAATCTTCGGGCGCATCGGTGATGGCGGCAAAATGCACATCGGTTTTGGCGGCAAAGATCTCGGCAAAGCGGGCAACCAACGCTTCGTGGATACTGTTAAACTGGTCGGTTTGCGCCGACAACACCCGCGCCGCTTGTTGTTGTTCAAACCACAGCCATTGAAACGACGCGCTTTCATACAAGGCGGTTGGTGTGTCGGCGTTGTATTCCAGCATTTTGGCAAGGCCGCTGCCATCATACGCCAAATCGAACCGGCCATAAAGTTCAGGCTCGCGTGCGTGCCAACTGTTGGCAATCAAGTCCCAATGCGCGTCAGGGATGCCCATCCGCGCCATCAGCTGTTCCGACCCCACGATGTTTGCAACCGCCTCGCGGCACATTGCATGCAGGGCAGTGCAGGGGTCTTCGATATCCTCCTCGACCTGCTGCAGCGTAAAGGCATAGGCCGATGTTTCGTCCCAATAGGGTTCGCCGTACATATCGGCAAAGGTGAAGCCCAGCTTTGCGGCCTCGGTGCGCCAATCGGGGCGTTCGGGTAGGGGAATGCGTTTCAATTGGGACTCCGTTGCCTTGACTCTCATATCAGCGGGGCGTGGGCGGGGTTCAAGAGGGATAAGTGACGCGCGGCACCGCAAGGCCCGCCGAAACCTGCGACACAAGGGGTTGAGCCGCCTTGGCCGCTGGCCTAGTCTGACCCCTTGCCGCAGGGGGATCAAATGCCAAGCCAAAGAATCGCCGTTGTCACCGGGGCCGCAGGTGGAATGGGGCGGGCGATTGTTGCGCGCTTGATTGCCGATGATTTGCATGTGGTGGGGGTGGATATTGACGCAAGCGCGGTGCACGCCATGGCCGCCGATCTGGACCATTTCACTACCGAAGCCGTTGATCTGACCGATCCGGCGGCGATTGCCGCCTTGTTTGATCGCCTGACTGCGTTGCATGGCGGCGTGGATGTGCTGGTGAACAACGCCGGCACTTGCTTTATGTCCGAGTTTCCAAACATCCCAGCCCCCGAATTTGACCGCCAGATGGCCGTTAACTTTGGCTCGGCGTTTCACTGTTGCCAAGGCGCTGTCAAGGCGATGGCGGGGCGGGACGGGGTGCGCAAGATCGTCAATATCTCGTCAAATGGTGCGTATAATTTTGACGTGTTCGACCCGCCGCATTACCGGGCGTCCAAGGCGGCGATGGACACGTTGACCAAAGATCTGGCGCGGCGCTATGCACGGGAAAAAATCGCGGTAAACTCGATTGCGCCCGCAATGACTGAAACGCCGTTGTTTGAGGTGTTGACAGCGGATGTGCTGGCGCGGGCAATCTCGGCGATGCCGCATGGCGCGGCGATGCAGCCTGCACAAATCGCCGATTGGGTGGGGTTTTTGGTGTCGGCTGCGGGGGATATCTGTTCGGGCAACGTCATCATCCTTAATCAGGGCCGCGATGTGCGCTGATGGTAAGGGCGAAAAATTTTGAGGTAAAATTTTTGGCTGCGGTCCTGCGAAACCGGGCATTTCAGTGAAAGTCAAAATTCACAAGCTGTTTGAATATTTGCTGGAAACAACCGAGGCCCAGCCGGAGTGTATCTTGGGCTTTTCGCTGTCAACGCCGCCAAAGCTGTCGGACTTTCTGGCCGAACTTGATCCCGATCTGCCGCTGGACTGGAATGGCCGCAGCTTTCTTGGTCTGCCCGAATTACGGGGCCGGGTGGTTGCGCAGGCTGGGCTGGCGGGGTTGTGCAGCCCGGATGATGTGCTGATCACTGCCGGGGCCGCCGAAGCCAATTATCTGGCGCTGCGGCAACTGCTGATGCCGGGTGATCAGATCGTGACGGAAAACCCGGGCTGGCCGCAAGCGGCGGTTTTGGCCCGGGCCATTGGGGCGGATATCCGGCTGGTGGCGCGACACGAAGCAAACAACTGGCGGCTTGATCCGGCCGATCTGGCCGCCGTGGTGACGCCAAAGACCAAACTGATTTTCCTCTCCAACCCCAACAATCCCACCGGGGCGTTGATGTCGGACGCTGATCTGCGCGCCGTTGTCGATGTTGCAGGCCGGGTCGGCGCGTGGCTGCTGGTGGATGAGGTTTACGCAGGGCTTGAATGGGACGGCGCGCGCCCACCGTCGGTGGCGGGCCTATACGGGCGGGGCATTACCACCGGGTCGGTTTCAAAGGCGCTGGGCCTGCAAGGTCTGCGCACGGGGTGGATGATTTGCCCAGATGCTGGCCTGATCCGCGATTCGGTGATCTTGCGCGAAAATGCGTCCGAGATCATGAATATTCTAGGCGAACATATCGCCGAAATCGCCTTGCGGCCAGATCGCCTGAGCGCCGGACTTGATCGCGCCCGCGCCGAGGCAAGTGTCAGTCTTGCCCAGCTTGACCGCTTTATCGCAAGTCAGCCCCAGCTAAGCTGGGTCAAGCCCCAAGCGGGCCTGATCGGGTTGGCCCGGCTGAATGGTATCGCTGCCGAACCCTTGGCGCGGCGGTTGTTGATGCACCCTTACCGAACCTTCGTGCTGCCCGGCACGGCCTATGACCACCCGGATCACATCCGGTTGGGGGTAGGCGGCGGCGCTGCGGTGCAACTGGACAAGGGTCTGGCGCGCCTAGCCCAATGCCTTGCGGATTGGCCGCGGTAAGTCGCAGGCGCACCGGCGCTGTCGCGAATGGGTTCGACAGTGCGGCCGGGCTGGCGCACAACTGGGGCAACAGCGCAAAGGAGATTTTGATGCAAACCGTGATCAAACTGGCCGCCACCCAGGGCCTGCAACCCTCAACCGCCGATCTGGATGGGTGGGTTGTCACCGCAGGCACGCCGTCGATGAAAACCTGGGCGCTGCACACCTCGGCGGCGGGGGATATGGTGTCTGGCATCTGGGAATGCACCGTCGGCAGTTATCATGCGACCTATACCGCCTATGAATATGTCGTGCTGATCGCGGGCCGCATCACAATTACCCCCGATGGTGGCAGCCCGGTAACGGTGGTGGCGGGCGATGCCTTTGTGGTCGAGCCTACATTCAAAGGCACGTGGAAAATCGAAGAAAATGTGCGCAAACACTTTGATTTCCGGATCAAATAGGTCTGGAAAGGTGGGCGCGTTCCGGCCCTGCCGCGGCCCTAAACTTTTCGCTAATCGCTGATTGCTATGCCATAGCAGTGGCGCGATTTTGCTTAGCATCGCGTTGCCCCCCATGTTCCCTTTATTCGCCAGTCAGGTCGCTGTGGCCCGACTGGTCCCCTGAAAGGACATGATATGCTGCCAGCATTCAAACGCACTGCCCTTGCCGCTGTGACCGCTTTTGCGGTTGCGGCAACCCCTGTTGCCCCCGCCTATGCCTGGGGCGAAAATGAGCAGAACTTTGTCAGTGGCATCGCCGCCACCTTGTTGGTGCAAGGTCTGATCCGCGAAGCCAAGCGCAACCAGCGCTACCAGCCGGTCTATGCCGATCCGCAACCGCAGCCGGTTTATGAGGCCCCGCGTGCGCACACCAGCATTTATCGCACCGCCGCGGCGCAAGCGTTCAACAGCTATTCCACCCGCGAGCGCCGCCAGATCCAAAAGCGTTTGTCGGCTTATGGGTATTATCGCGGTGGCATTGACGGATCCTTTGGCCCGGGCACCTATTCCGCCGTGACCGCCTATGCTCAGGATCAGGGGCAGGGCCGTGATTTGCGCACCGCCGCCGGGGCGTTTGGGGTTTATGACGGCTTGATCTACTGATCATCGCCCCATTGATGGCCTTGCGCGCGCCAATCATCTTGGCGCGCGCGATTTATTTCCATCCGCACCAAGGATTGCCTCAGCGCTTGCGTCTGACCTACTGTCATGCTGATGGAAACGCCCGATGAGACCTTGGCCACGGCCGCCGCTGGCGGTGATCGTGCTGCATTTGCAGTGCTGGTGCAGCGCCATTACAGCCGCATTTACGGGCTGGCCTACCGGCTGACTGGCGCGCGTGCCGAGGCGCAGGATATGGCGCAAGATATTTGCGCCGCTTTGCCCGCCAAGCTGCGCAACTGGCGGGGTGAAGCGCGGTTTACCACTTGGCTTTACCGTGTTGTCATCAACGCCGCCCATGACATGCGCCGCCGTCAAGCCACCCGCGCGCGTGCCGCTGCAGGCTGGGGTGACTGGGAACGTGCCCGCCAAGATGAGATAGCCGTGCAGGCCGAAGCCGCCGATTGGTTGACCACAGCCATGGCGCGCTTGTCGCCTGAACTGCGTGACACCGTCGCCTTGGTTCTGGGCGAAGAAATGACCCAAGCCGAGGCGGGGCTGGTATTGGGTCTGTCGGAAGGCACCATCGCGTGGCGGATGTCCGAAGTGAAAAAACGCCTGCGCGCCATGGCAGCCAAGGAGGCCGTGTGATGACCGATAAATCTGATCCGCTGGATGCCCTGCGCGCCGCATTGCGCGCCGTCCCCGCACCCGACGCCGACGCCAAAACCGCCGCGATGCGCCTTGCGATGGAAAATTATGATCGTCTCCAAGGATCGACTGACCCGCTGCGTCCCAATGATGACCGCCCTGTGAAGGCGGGTTTCATCGCGGGAGTGCTTGCCATGCTGAAGACCCTTACAACCAAACCATTGCTGGCGGCGTCGACGTCTGTGGCGGCGCTATGCTTTGGCATTTTTGTGGTATTGCCGCTGACCAACAGCGGCCCTTTGTCTGACGCAACCTTGCCCGATGTTCAGACAAAAGCCCCGGGCCAGATCACGTCTGTGCCTTTGGCCGAGACCAAACCCGATGTCGCAGCCGCGGATCAGCCGGTTGTGGCCGGGCAGATCGCTCCGCCGCCCGCCCCTTTGGCGCAAGACGCCCCGGCACAGATCGCCCAAGACCCGGTGGCGCTGCCAAAAGTGAAGCCGATTGCTGAAATGCTGCCCCAAGGTGGATCAGCCGCCAAAGCGGAAGCCAAACGTGCCAAGGACGCCGCGGCGAACCCAACTGCGACTGGCCAACTGGCCGCAGTTGAAGAAGGTGCCGCCGATGATCAGGGTCAGGCCCTGCAAGCCCAACCTTCGGCCCCAATGGCAGACAACGGCGCATTGGGTCCTACAAAACACCAAGCCCGCAGAACCATTGTTGATACGGAATCCGCCGCAGACATGATGGCTTATCTGCCTGCACCCGCTGATATGGTCGCCACCCCGCCTGAAAATACCGAAAATTTTGCCAACGCGCCGATAAATTCGGTTAAAGTCACCGCCGAACAACCGGTTTCAACCTTTTCCATCGACGTTGATACCGCGTCTTATACCGTGGTGCGATCTTCGCTGAACGCGGGCTTTCTGCCTGATCCGGCATCGGTGCGGGTCGAGGAAATGGTAAATTACTTCCCCTACGCCTATGAAGCCCCCGCAGGTGATCAGGCGTTTCAGACGTCGATCACCGTGATGCAAACGCCGTGGAACCCCGGCACGCGGCTGGTGCATATCGGTATTCAAGGTGAAATGCCCGCAATCGCGACCCGCCCGCCGCTTAATCTGGTGTTCTTGATCGACACGTCAGGGTCGATGGACGAGCCGAACAAGCTGCCGCTTTTGAAACAGTCCTTGGCGCTGATGCTGACCCAGTTGCAGCCAACCGATCAGGTGGCCATTGTGGCCTATGCGGGTTCTGCGGGGCAGGTATTGGCCCCGACTTTGGCGACGGACCGGGTGGCAATCCTGCAAGCACTGAATAATCTGGCGGCGGGTGGATCAACTGCCGGGGCCGAAGGGTTGCAACTGGCCTATCAAGTGGCTGTAACAATGGCACAGGACGGCGAGGTTTCGCGGGTGGTTCTGGCCACGGACGGCGATTTCAACGTTGGTATCGACGACCCCGAAGCATTGAAAACCTATATTGCCGAAAGGCGCACATCTGGCACGTATCTGTCGGTCCTTGGCTTTGGGCGCGGCAATCTGGATGATGCGACGATGCAGGCGCTGGCACAGAACGGCAACGGGCAGGCGGCCTATATCGATACCCTTGGCGAGGCGCGCAAAGTGCTGGTGGATCAGTTGACCGGGGCGCTTTATCCTATCGCCGACAACGTTAAAATTCAGGTCGAATGGAACCCGGCCGTTGTCGCCGAATACCGCCTGATCGGCTATGAAACCCGCGCGCTGAACCGCGAGGATTTTAACAACGACGCCGTTGATGCGGGTGATATCGGGGCAGGCACATCGGTGACCGCGATTTACGAGGTAACCGCACCGGGCAGCCCGGCGCTGTTGAATGATCCGTTGCGGTACGAAACGTCGGTCGCGCCGTCAGACGCGGTGGCCGGGGCAGAGCTGGGCTTTTTGCGTCTGCGCTCGGTCGCGCCGGGGGCCAGCGTCAGCACGTTGCAAGAAACGCCCATTCTCGCCGGTGCTGCCGCGCCATCGGATGACGTCCGCTTTGCGGTGGCGATTGCGGGCTTTGGTCAACTGCTGTCGGGCGCCAAATATCTGGGCGATTGGGGCTGGGACCAAGCCATTGAACAGGCCTTGGCGGCACGCGGCACCGATGATTTCGGCTATCGGATCGAGGCGGTAAATCTGATGCGTCTTGCGAAAACCTTGTCGGCGCAGTGACTCGCGTGGCTTTGATACACCGCCGCCGATTTGACTGAAATTTGGTTCATCTTGGTGCCAAGACCTTATGGGCGTCCCCGGGGGGTGTGATCCCCCCGGGCCGCCGGGGCCGATCCCTCTGATGACATGCAAAAAAACCGGCGCGCGGGGCAAGCCTGCGCGCCGGTTTTCGCATGGTCGCAAGTCAGGCCAGAACGGTTTCCACGGCCTTTGCATCCACGGCCTTGGCCTCGACATCCGCTGCACGACCAATCTCGATGCGGCGGGGTTTCAATGCCTCGGGCGTCTCGCGGATCAGGTCAATGTGCAACATGCCATGGGCATGATCCGCGCCGGTCACCCGCACATGATCGGCCAAGGCAAAGCGGCGTTCAAAGGCGCGGGTCGCAATGCCGCGGTGCAAAAAGGTCTTGGCACCTTCCTCCGGGGCTTTGCGCGCGGTGACGTGCAAGGCGGCGTCCTTCACTTCGACCGTCAACTCATCCGGGCTGAAACCGGCGACGGCCACCGAAATGCGGTACGCATCGGGACCGGTCTTTTCGATATTGTAGGGTGGATAGGTTGGCTGGGCCACATCTGCCGTAAGCGCACGATCCATCAGATCGGCGATCCGGTCAAAACCAACGGTGGCACGGTAAAGCGGGGTAAAATCAAAGCTGCGCATGGCATCCTCTTTCAAGCGATGATGGGGCCTTCCCGAACGGGACAGGCGGGTGATTGCCCCGGAACCCTGCTGCGGCATTCCGGTGCAGACGGTAATTGGGAATGAAAATCGCTGGTTTCAAGACCCTGTCTGGCGCGCTGGTAAACCGCCGTTTGGCGGCTATGGCCTGACGAACTTGGCCCCGCCGGCGGTGCTGCCAGACAAGATCCGCACAGTCCCGCCGCGCAGGGATGTTACCCGCTCACCCTTTGACATTTCGGCGCGCAATGTGGCCAGTGGTCCCTCCAGGGCTGTGCCCAAAGCAACCTTTTCGCCTTCAACATCGGCTTTGGCGGATACCACCGAAACGATACGCGCCACGCCATCCTGAATGGTGAAAATCGGCGCGCCCGAAGATCCGAAATCAACATCGCATGACAGCACCAACACTTCGGGCGATTGATCAAGAACGTTGCAAACCTGTTGCAACGACGGTGCTTCGGAACGGTCTTGCGCATAAGACACCACCGCCACTTCGTCACCGCGCGCGGGGCGATTGGCGGTTTCAAACGGCTTTATCGACGGCAAACGGATCGGTTGATCCAACTGCAACAGCGCCAGATCAAAGGCGACGCGGTCAAGGCTGTCAACGCCCGCATAGATATAGTCAGGATGCGCGACCGCCCGCACCACCCCGCGATAGGCTTCGGCGCGTCCATTGCGCCAACCGGCCAGAAATTCGATCTCGGCATCGTCCATCCGCGCGCCCGTGGATTTGTCATACAGACAATGCGCCGCTGTCAGCACCAGTTGCGGATCAATCAATGTGCCCGTGCAAAACCCTTGGGTGCCCAGATCAAGCCGCCCCACCGCATTCCACCCCTTGCCAGCATCGCCGGTTTGCAGGCTTTGCAACCGGGATTCTTCGGCGGTGGCGGAAAAGGGTCCGGTTAGGGTCAGCAGCATCAAGATCAGGGCAAAGCGCATTTGTCAGATCGGTCCTTTCGCGGTATCATTCACCATTAGGCGCGAACTGCGGCATTATTTTGGCCAGCGTTTCAGCAGTATGCGCAGCGATTTTCCCGTTGAGCCATTCAATTTTCAGGAGATGTTAGATGTCGATCGCCGCAATCATCCAATCGCGAACCAATGCGCTGATCCGGGCCTTTGTGCATGATGCTGTGCCGCCGTTGGTTGAGGTGGATGATGTCACTGCCTTGGCAGGATTGACCAGCAGTTTGGACGAGTTTGCCGAGGCTGGCCTTGGTGCGGCCGGGTTGAACCGACGATCAACGACCAATGTTGTTTTGGTGGCCGCCGCAGGCGGGGCGGCGGACAGGGCATCGGTCTGGGTGCGGGCCGAATATACCGGATACCGCGCGGCCTATGCGGCGTTTGTCAGCAAGATGTATAATATGACGGTCACCACTGCGGATTTGCAAGCCTATGATGTTGATCACCTTTTGAACCGCGCGCGGGCGGGCAACGGTAATACGCTGTTGCGGATCGAAGCGGCTCCTTTGGGGATCAATCGCCAATGGGGATCGGTATTGGAAAAGTTGGCGACGCAATCCAATGTGGCGGGAAACCAACGCACACGGCGGTTGATGAGCTATCTGATCGCCGCAAAAGTTGCGGGCTTTGCCCCGCCTGCAACGCTGCAAGACCCTATCAGCCGTGGGCGGTTGGCGCGGGAATTGGCCAGTTTGGGAATTTCACTGAAAGAGGCGCAAGACGGATTGGACAACCTGTTGGGCCACATCGCCCGCAATTTGCGCTAGGCCTGCCCCAAACCCCTTGGGCGCGGCCCTCCCGTTGCCCAGTCCAGCAATTCCACCGTATGCACCACCGGCACCCCGGTGCCTGACCCGATCTGCATCATGCAACCGATGTTTCCCGCGGCGATGATGTCGGGCGATTTGGCCATCAAACTCTGCACTTTGCGCGCCTTCAGTTGCGCCGAAATCTCGGGTTGCAACAGGTTATAGGTGCCCGCCGATCCACAGCACAAATGGCTGTCGGCGGGTTCCACCACACTGAACCCGACGCGTTTCAACAGATCTTTCGGCGCTGATTTGATCTGCTGGCCATGCTGCAACGAACAGGCCGCGTGATAGGCCACCCGCAGGCCCTTTGGTGCGCCTTCGGGCAGGCCAAGCTGGATCAAGACCTCGCTGATATCCTTGGCCAATCCGGCCACCACCGCAGCGCCGGTATCGTCGGGCAGCAGATGGCCATAGTCCTTGACAGTTGTGCCGCAACCGCTGGTGTTGATCACGATGGCATCAAGCCCAGCGCCGTTCACCTCGGCCATAAAGGCAGCAATATTGGTGCGGGCGGCGGTGTGGCTGTCCTCTGTGCGGCCCATGTGGTGGGTCAGCGCACCGCAACAGCCCATGCCGCGTGGCACCACCACTTCACAGCCCAAACGGCGCAAAAGCCGGATCGTGGCATCGTTGATGTCGGTGTTCAGTGCTTTTTGCGCACAGCCGGTCATAAGCGCCACCCGCATCCGCCGCGCGCCCGTGGCGGCAAAGGTTTGCGGATCATCATTGCGCGACACCGGCGGGATCACCTTGGGGGCCATCGCCACCATCGCGCGCAGCCGCGCATCGGGCAGCAGCCGCGCAAAGGGTCGCGCCAATTTTGCACCAAACAGCGCTAGGCGGAACAGCGTTGGCTGTGGGATGACTTTGGCCAGCACCCAGCGCAAAGCGCGGTCTGACAGCGGGCGCTTATAGGTTTTCTCGATATACCCCCGCGCCTGATCGATCAAATGCATGTAATCCACCCCCGATGGGCAGGTGGTGACACAGGCCAGACATGACAGGCAGCGATCAATGTGTTTTACGGTTTTGGCATCGGCCGGTCGGCCTGTTTCCAACATTTCTTTGATCAGATAAATCCGCCCGCGCGGGCTGTCCAATTCATCGCCCAACACTTGGTATGTCGGGCAAGTGGCGGTGCAAAATCCGCAGTGCACACAGGTGCGCAGGATTTTATTGGCCTCGGCAAGGTCGGGGTCGCGCAACTGATCGGCGGTGAAATTCGTTTGCATCGCCTATCCCATCAAGCCTTGGTTCAGTATGTGGCGCGGATCGAACTTGGCGCGCAAGGCTTCGGTCAGGGCGGCCACACCCGGGGCCTCGGGCGGGAAAGTGGGCACCGCGGGCATTCCCGCCATCGGGCGCACAAGGGTTGCGTGGCCCGCCGCACCGACCGCACGGCGCACGGTATTTGCGCCGCCACCCGGCACCAACAGCCAGATCAACCCACCGCCCCAATCATAAATCGCCTGATCCTGCAGGCCCAGATCGGTGGCGATGCGCAGCGCCTCTGTTGGTTTCACCGACAGCCGCCACACCGCGCCGTCCTGCCCCGCGAAAGGCGTCACGTCGCGGATATCGCGCCAAAGGGCGGCGCTGTGTTCGCCTTGCAGGTCGCGCCATTCGCCGCCCAAAACCTTGATCAGCGCGGCGCAGCGGTAGGCCACCGACCCGGCCATGCCTTCGACGCGCAGCAACGCCTGTCCGCCTGCATAGGCCGCACCCGAAATATCAAACGGTGATCCCAAAGCCGCCTGCAGCGCCGCAAGGCCCGCCGCCGTGTCGCGTGGCGCGCAAAGTGTCACTTCGGCTTCGGGCAGGGCCTGCACTTTGAAGCTGACCTCGGACAGCACCCCCAAAGTGCCGTAACTGCCCGCCATCAGCTTGACCAGATCATAGCCGGTGACATTCTTCATCACCCGCCCGCCGTTTTTGACCAAGTTTCCCGCCCCATCAACAAAGCGCACCCCCAAGAGTGCGTCGCGGCAGGCCCCCACTTGCACCCGGCGCGAGCCGCTGGCGTTTGCCGCCACAATACCACCAAGGGTTGATGCCCCCGAGCGCGCCAAAAGCCGCCGCAAATCCGGGGGATCAAAGGCCAGACGCTGGCGTTCCGCTGCCAAGACCGCGTCAATGTCAGCCAAGGGAGTGCCCGCCTGCGCCACCAGCGTCAAGGCGCCCGGCTCATACATCACCACGCCCGACAGCGCGCTGATGTCCAGTGGATCGCCTGGACACTGGCCAAGGGCCCGTGTGCCGCCGCCCTGAATGACCATGGGTTGCCGCGCTGCCAATATCGTCTCGCGCAGCTCTGTCTCAGTCGTCGGACGCATTTCTGTTCACTTTTTCTGTTCAAAAATATCCTCGGGGGTCCGGCGGCAGACAGCCCCCGATGATCCATCACATGCCTCGCCGATCCGCCGAGACGCCCAGTGGAAACACTTTGGCCGGGTTCAACAACCATTTGGGATCAAAAACATCCTTCACCCGCATTTGCGCCTCCATATCCGCCGCCGTAAACTGCACCGACATCAAATCCCGCTTTTCGATGCCAACGCCATGTTCGCCGGTCAGACAGCCACCGACTTCGACGCAAAGTTTCAAAATCTCGGCCCCAAACGTCTCACACAGTTCCAGATCACCGGGTTTGTTGGCGTCATACAAAATCAACGGGTGCATATTGCCGTCGCCTGCGTGAAAGACATTGCCGACATCAAGTCCGAACTCGACGCTCATCTCGGCAATGCGGCGCAGCACCAAAGGCAGGGCTGACACCGGGATCGTGCCATCAAGGCACATGTAATCGTTGATCTGCCCCATTGCACCAAAGGCCGACTTGCGGCCCAGCCAGATGCGCTTGGCTTGATCGTCATCGGCGGCCTCGCGGAATTCAACCGGGTTGTGGCGCATTGCGATGGCTTTGATCCGCGACAATTGTTCAGTGATTTCGGGATCGCTGCCTTCGACTTCGATGATCAAAAGCGCCTCGCAATCGGGGTATCCGGCATGGGCAAATGCTTCGGTTGCGCGAATACAGGGGCGGTCCATGAATTCGATTGCCACCGGCAGAATTCCTGCCTTGATGATGTCGGTCACGCAGGCGCCCGCCACTTCGCTGCTGTCAAAGCCGATCAACGCCGGGCGCGCGCCTTCGGGTTTTGGCAAAATCCGCAGCGTGGCCTCGGTGACCACCCCAAGCTGCCCTTCCGAACCACAAATCACCCCCAGAAGATCAAGCCCGCCCGCATCCATCCACGGCCCGCCGATCTGCACGATGGTGCCATCCATCTGAACCAATGTGACGCCCAGCAGATTGTTCGTCGTCACCCCGTATTTCAGGCAATGCGCGCCGCCCGAATTCATCGCGATATTGCCAGCGATGGCGCAGGCCAACTGGCTGGAAGGATCGGGTGCATAGAAAAATCCATCCTCCTCCACAGCGCCGGTGACGCTGAGGTTGGTGCGCCCGGATTGCACCCGCACATAGCGGTTGGCATAATCGGTTTCCAACACGCCATTCATCCGGGCCACGCCCAAAATCACGCAGTCTGCGGTAGGCAACGCGCCACCCGCCAGCGACGTGCCCGACCCACGCGGCACCACAGGCACCCCCATGTCGTTGCAGGCCCGCAAAACGGCGGCCACTTCGGCCGTGCTGCGCGGCAAAACGGCAGCCAGCGGCGCACAGCGATAGGCCGACAGCGCGTCACATTCATAGGCCCGGGTTTCCAGCGGGTCAAAGATGACAGCATCTGCCGGCAGCAGCGTCAGCAGCCGGGCGACAATGATGTCTTTGCGCGACAGAATCGCGGCGTTTGGAATTGGCATATCCATGGCGAACCCCTGTATTTGGTAATAAATTATAACCAATATTGGCAATTTGCAAGCTGCACTTATTCTTCCGCACCTTTTTCAGCCGATCACGCGGCCTACCGGCACGGCGGGGCAAACCGAACTTTCGCTTTTCATACCTGACATCTGGCCCTAATTTGCGCGAATGGAAACACTTCTGCGATTTGGCCCCTTTGGGCTGCCCGACGCGATTGCTTTGGCGATCACCCTGCTGACATGGCTGATCATTGGCTGGTTCGTCGAGCATCCGCCCAAAAGCCGCCCGTCGGTCAGTTTGCTGATGCAAACCTATCGGCGCGAATGGATGGTGCAGTTTGTCAGCCGCGATCCGCGCATTTTCGACGGCGCAATGATCGACAATCTGCGGCAAGGCACGGCGTTTTTTGCCAGCACCTCGATCATCGCCATTGGCGGCGGCGTGGCACTGATGGGCAATCCGACAGTCTTGGTGGGTTTGGCGCGCGACTTGACCTTGCCCGCCGATGCCACCGGGTTTCAATTGCGCGTGCTGTTGGTGATCAGCTTTTTGGCGAATGCGCTGCTGAAATTCATCTGGTCGAACCGGCTGTTTGGCTATTGCGCCATTATGATGGCGTCGGCCCCAAACGATCCGGCTGATCCTTTAGCGCTGCACCGCGCGGGTCAAGCTGCCGAGATCAACATCACCGCCGCCCGCAGTTTCAACCGTGGCCTGCATTCGATTTACTTTGCGCTGGGCTCGCTGGCGTGGCTGCTTGGACCCTATGCCTTGGTCGCGGCCACGGCAGTGACGGCTGTGTTGCTGGTGCGCCGCGAATTTGCATCGGCCTCGCGCCAGATCATTCTGCGCGGCGTTTGACCCTGCGGCCTTCGACCAACCAGGCCATCACCGCAAGTGCTGCTGCAACCAACAGCAACAGCCAGCCCGGCACCAATGCCGCCACCCGCAAATCCTGAGTCACAAACGCCCCGCGCGGGGTGACGCCGATCCAGCCGCGCCCCACCGCAGGGCGGCCGATCCGCACCGCCCGCAAATCCGGTGTGCCAGCTTCCAGCGGCAAAATGCCCCCCAGCATCGGCGCGACGATGGGTTCAAGGCCCACCCCGCTGGCAATCGTTTCGACAAATTCGCGCGGCGCGGGCGGGCCGACAGCCACAACCCGCACAAGATCATCCTGCGCCAGCCGATACAGGCCCAGCATCGGCGCCTTCCAATCAATGGCAAAACGGCCCGGCGACAGTTCGGGCAGTTGCAACACCACCGCCGCGCCATCCGGCCCGGTGACCGTCAAATCGCCGGGTGGCGCATCGGCGATTGACCGCCGGGTGATGGTCAGCACATCGTCTTTTGCAACTGCCGTCAGGGTTTCTTCTTCAAGCTCCGGCTCTTTCAGCATCCAATGCGCAAGGCGGCGCAGCAATTCCAACTGCGGGCCGCCACCTTCGTAGCCGCGCCCCCACAGCCACGCCTGATCGGACGCCAGCACCGCGACGCGGCCTTGCTCCACCCGGTCAAGCACCAGCAAAGGTTTGTCTTGTGGTCCCGACATCACCACTTGGCCGCGCAAGGGGATCACATCAATCAAGCGAAACCACCGCCCCCAGCCGCCGGTAGGCGCAAGTTTGTCCAGACCTTCGGTGACCGGGTGTTTGCGGCCCAGATCGGTCAGCGTGGGCTTATAGCCTTCCTCGATCACCTGACTGGTCGGTTCAACCGGCAAGATTTCCGCAAGAGGCGAGCGCCAAAGACTGTCAACCGCCCCGAATTCCGGGCCAGCCGCAACCAGAACGGTGCCACCCTCTTTGACATATTGCACCACGTTATCAATGTATTCCATCGGCAAAATGCCCCGCATGCGGTAGCGATCAAAGATGATCAGATCAAATTCCTTAATCTTTTCCACAAACAATTCGCGGGTCGGAAAGGCGATCAGCGACAATTCTTCCACCGGCACGCCGTCTTCCTTTTCGGGCGGGCGCAGAATGGTGAAATGCACCAGATCAACCGATGGGTCCGATTTCAGCAAATTGCGCCACACCCGTTCGCCGGTGTGCGGCTCGCCCGAAACCAAAAGCACGCGCAGGCGGTCGCGCACGCCGTTGATCGACACCACGGCGGCATTGTTGCGATCGGTCAATTCGCCGTCCACGGGCAGGACGGCAAACTGCAACACGTTCATGCCGCCATGCGGCAGCGTTACCGGCAGTTCCAGGTCTTCGTTCAGCGGCACGGTGTAGGTGACCGGCTCTTCGGCATCGACGGTGATGGTAAGATCAACTTCGGGGCCAATATCGCTGGGCACCGCCCCTTGATCTTCGATCTTCAGCTTTAGCAGGGTTTCCTCACCCAAAATCGCAAAGGCCGGGGCGTCGGTGATCACCAGACGGCGATCCCAATCTGCCGCGCGGCCCGCCAGCAGCACATGCAAAGGGGCGGGCAGGGCGGGGGCAAGACCCAGATCATGCACCTGGCCATCGGTGATCAGAATGGTTGCGGCAATGCGCGCGCGTGGCTCTTCGGCCATCGCCTGCGAAAGCGCTGTCATCGCCAGCGAACCCGCATCATCCGCCCCATCGCCAAAGCGCACGACGCGCAGTTCGGTATTGGCCAAAGCCGCCACTTTGGCGGTAAGGTCTGCAACGGCTGCGTCAGATTGGGCTTTCCGGTCAGACAGCCCCATGCTGCTGCTTTCATCGACCACCAGAATGATGATGTCCGTCAAGGGCTTGCGATCTTCTTCTTGCAACGACGGATTGATCAGCGCCAATCCCAGCGCGGCAAAAGCCAAGCCGCGCAACGGCCAGCCGCGCAAGCCGCGCCACAGGGCGAATGCCACCATGATGACGGCGATGGCGGCCAGCGCCCAAATCACCGGCATTGGCACCAATGGATCAAAAACGACGGTGCGGTTCATTCGCCCAGCCTTTCCAACAAGGCAGGCACATGCACCTGATCCGATTTATAATTGCCGGTCAGCACATGCATCATCACATTTATACCAAAGCGGTAGGCAATCTCGCGTTGCTCTTCACCGGCATAGCCGCGCCCAACCGGAAACATTTGCACGCCATTTTCATCCACCGCCCAAGCCGAAGCCCAGTCTGCCCCCCCGATGATCACCGGGGTTACGCCATCGTTCAGATTGCGAAACGGCATGCCGTCAACCTGTTCGGCATCCGGTGCAGACGCCTCCAGCCACAGATCGCCCCCGGCATGGCGGCCGGGAAAATCCTGCAGCAGATAAAAGCTGCGGGTCAGCACGTGATCGGCGGGAATGGGTTCAATCGCCGGAATATCCAGACCTGCCGCCAACAGTTGCAGCATTTGCGCCTCGGGCGTTACGGCATCTGAAAACCCGGCCAGATCGCCATCACGGGTGTCAAACAAGATCATGCCGCCACCGCGCATAAACGCGTTCAGCTTGGTATAGGCCGCCGTCGACGGCAGCGCCTGTTCGGCGGTGATCGGCCAATACAGAAAGGGGTAAAACGCCAGTTCATCGGTTTCAATATCCACGCCCATCGGTGCTTCGGGTTCAATCGAAGTGCGTTCCCACAGCCGTTGCCCAAGACCCAGCAAGCCAGCCTCTGCCACGCTGTCAATTTCGGCGTTTCCGGTCAGCACATGCGCCAAAACCACACCACGGGTGGCTTCAAAGGCGCGGGCATCACCGGGTGCCGCCTGCGCGCGCGCACCTTGCGGTGCAATCAGCAGTGCCAGCGCCACGATAGCCGCCCGTGCAACACCGCGCGCGATACCGCCCAGACGCCCCGACAGCCACAACGCGGCCAGCACATCCAGCCCCAGCAGGGCCATTGCCGCCGACAGCAAGCCGCCCTTAAGTGCTTGTTCGCGTTGGGCCTCGATGCCTTCGATCACTGTGCCCACAGGCCAAACTGCCGCTGAAATCACTGTATCCGTTCCAATCACGTTCAACGCCACGCTGCGTTCGGTGCCCGCATAAAGGCCCGGCGGCAACTCGGCGTTCGGCCCCGCCAGCATTGCCGTGGCCAGATCGGCACCTTGTACGCCCGCCACGTCGCCGGGGTTGGTTTCCGCGCCGTAACCGTCCAGCACCCGCTGCGGCACCCAGACCTGACCGCCAAGATCATCCTTGTCCGGTGTGGCCGGACGAGTTGAAACCGCCAGACGTTCCAACATCTGAACGAACAACCCGGACAGCGGCAACGTAGACCATTCGGCGTTGGCGGTCACATGGATCAGCACCACCTGACCGTCGCCCACCGCTTTGCGCGTCACCAAAGGCGTGCCGTCCACCAGCGCCGCAATGGTGCGTTTTGACAGATCGGCATCGGGTTGGGCCAGAACCTGCTGGCTGACCGTTACATCGGCGGGCACTGGCAGGCCGTGAAACGGGCTGCCTTCCGGGAAGGGGGCCAATGGCTTTGGCTCGCCCCAACTCATAGCACCGCCCACCGCCCGACCGCCTTCACGCAGGCGCACCGGCAGCAAAGGGTCTTCGTTATCGCGGCTGATGTCGCTGGCCGCCAGTCGCGGCCCGGCAAAGCGCAACAGCAACCCACCCTTTTCCAGCCAATCGAGCAGCCCATCGGTTTCGGTCTGGGTCAGTTTGGCCACATCGGCCAGCACGATCACATCGGGGTTGGCGGGCAAAACATCGGTCAGCCCGCCGTCAATCAGATCGGCCACCGGTTCCAGCGCTTGTTGCAAGTAATGCGTCGCCGACAAAAGCTGCAGGCCTTCGCGATCAGCGCCCGCGCCGATCAGCGCGATTTTGCGCCGCTTCAGGCTGTCATCGGTCAGCGAGACCGCCCCTGCGGTGCGTTGGCCCAGAATTTCCAACCTGTTGATACGGTTGCGCAATTCGGGGGGTAAATCCAAACTGGTTTGCGCATCGGCACTGCCGGGCGCAAAGCTGAACTTGCCGCGCGCCAATTCGCGGTCAATGCCCGAAGGGTCAGGCCCGCGGGCGATCACCTCTATTTCGGCTGCCTCGGGCGTTGCAAGTCGCGCTGCAGACAGCGCAATCGCCCCGCCCTCAAAGCCCGCCGGTCGCAGCGCGTAGATCGGGCGGGGGGATTCGAACACCGTCAGCGCGCCTTTGGCCGACAATGCGGTTTGCAACGCCTCGCGGCCCGGATGATCCAAGCCGTCCGTCAGCCAATAGCTGTCAAATCCATCCGCAGGCAGCCGGTTAACCCAGTCTGCCATTGCCCCCGGCGCCCAAGCCAATGGCTCCAGCGCCGCCAGCCGCCCGGCCCAGGCTTCGGCGTTTTGAAAGACGATATCACCCGGTGCATCGGTCAGCCGCACCACTGCCACGGGCCGCCCGGCGCGCGCGGCGCGGTCAATCAGCGCCCCGGCCCGCTCCATCCGGCGGGGCCAGTCCCGGGCATCGGCCCATCCGCCATCTACCACGATCAGCAACGGTCCCGTGCCTTCTATCCGCGCATCCGGGTTAAGAACCGGCCCGGCAAAGCCGACAATCGCCGCCGCCACCGCCAGCGCGCGCAACAGCAACAGCCACCACGGCGTCTTATCCGCCTCGCGCGCCGCATCGGTCAGGCCTAGCAGCAGCGCAACCCCCGGAAAGCGGCGTTTGATCGGCGCCGGCGGGATGGCGCGCAACAGCAGCCACAAGATTGGCAGGGCGATCAGATTAAGCAACAGCCACGGTGCGGTAAAGGCGACAGTTCCAACCATCATCGCCCGCCCTCCAGTGCTGCATAGGCCCACAAGAGCGCCGCTTGCGCTGACGCGCCGGTGTGATGGCACTGATAATGCCAGCCCATCGCCCCCGCCAAACTGGCAAGCCGGTCTTTGCGCGCTGCCAGACGATCAAGATAGCGGCTGCGCAAATCGCCAGCGCTTTGCGTCTCGTGGCGCAAGGCCCCCGACATGGACTCGAAGATGGTGCGGCCATCAAAGGGGAATTCCTCTTCGGCGGGGTCCAGCACTTGCAGCAAGATGCCCTTGACACCGCGATCAGATGCGGCGGCAAGGGCGGCCTCCAGCGGGTCAAGCTGCCCCAGAAAATCAGACAAAAATACCGCCCGGCCATGCGGGATCATGCCATCGACGCCGGGGGCGCAGTAGTCTTGATCAGGTTGTGCGGCCTGCAATCCGGCGACCAGTTCCAGCAGTTGCGCGCGGCCCGGCTTTGGCGCGGACCCGCCAGCCAGCCCAACCCGTTCGCCGCCCCGCAGCAGCAAAACTGCCAGCGCCAAGGCCAACAGCCGGGCGCGGTCTTGTTTTGGCGCGCGGGTCTTGTCACCGGAAAACCCCATCGACTGCGCCGGATCAACCCACAGCGTCACCGATTGCGCAGCCTGCCATTCGCGGGTTTGCACAAAATGCCCATCGGATTTGGCCGATCTGCGCCAATCAATGCTGCGCGCGGAATCTCCGGCATGTGCAGGGCGATATTGCCAAAACTCGTCCCCCTGACCTGCCCGCCTGCGACCATGTTCGCCCAGCATCAGCGTCGCCGACAAATGTTCCGCCTCTGCCAGCAAGGCAGGCAAAGACTGCCCCAGACTTTCGGCCCGGGCACGCAGGTCTTTTTGAACAAGACTGGCAGGACTGATCACGCGGCGGCCTCAAGCCCCAAAGTGCGGCTGGCAACTTTTTCGATCAGCGCATGCAGGGTCTCGCCGCGTGCGCGGGCTGCAAAAGACAGCGCCATGCGGTGCACCAACACCGGGCGGGCCAAGGCCGCCACATCGGCGATCGAGGGCACCAGCCGCCCATCAATCAACGCCCGTGCCCGCACTGTCAGCATCAATGCCTGCGCCGCACGCGGCCCCGGCCCCCAAGACAGGCTGCCCGCCAGATCGCGGCCCTCGGGCTCTCCCGGACGGCAGGCGCGCACCAGATCAAGGATCGCCTCAACCACCTGATCGCCCACAGGCATGCGGCGAATAATGGCTTGGGCGGCCAGCAATTCATCGCCAGTAAACACCTGATGCGAGGTTTGCGTATCGGCCCCGGTGGTGGCGATCAGAATGTCACGCTCTATCGCGCGGGTGGGGTATTCGACATCAACCTGCAGCAAAAACCGGTCCAGTTGCGCCTCTGGCAACGGATAGGTGCCTTCTTGTTCAATCGGGTTTTGGGTGGCAAGCACATGAAACGGGCGGCCCAACGGACGGTGCTGGCCTGCGATGGTAACTTCGCGTTCCTGCATCGCCTGCAACAGCGCCGACTGGGTGCGCGGGCTGGCGCGATTGATCTCATCCGCCATCAGCAACTGGCAAAACACCGGGCCTTCGATAAACCGGAAGGCGCGGCTGCCATCGGCGGCGGTTTCCAACACCTCTGATCCCAAGATATCGGCAGGCATCAGATCGGGGGTGAACTGAATGCGGTTGCCTTTCAGGCCCATCACTGTGGACAAAGTATCGACCAACATCGTCTTGCCCAGCCCCGGCAAACCCACCAACAGCGCATGACCGCCGCACAGCATCGCGGCCAGAACCTGATCGACCACCTTGTCTTGCCCGATAAAGCGGCGGTTGATCGACGCTTTGGCATCGCCCAGCCGCGCGCCCAATGCTTCGATCTCGGCAATCAGTTTGGTGGGATCAGCCATGACATTCCTCGCAAAGCGTTTATATGGTGACATATGATGCAACTATGGCGTCAGGCACAAATGGCAAAAAGCATGAGCGGACAAATGATCGTGAAACCTGCCGCAGAATCGCTGGTTGCTTCGGTTCAGGCAGCAACAAAGCGCGGCCCGCCGCCGGTGCATCTGTGGAATCCGCCGTTTTGCGGCGATATCGACATGCGCATCGCCCGCGATGGCACGTGGTTTCACGAAGGCACCCCGATTGGCCGCGCGCCGATGGTGAAACTGTTCGCATCGATTCTGCGGATCGAGGACGGCAAGTATTTTCTGGTCACCCCGGTCGAAAAGGTCGGCATCCAAGTCGATGACGCGCCGTTGCTGGCAGTGGATTTTGAGGTCACCGGCTCTGGACCTAACCAAAACCTGCATTTTGTCACCAAAACCGAGGATGAGATCACCGCCGGACCTGGCCATGCCATTCGGGTGCACCGCGATATTGCCAGCGGTGAACCTTCGCCTTACGTTCATGTGCGCGCCGGGTTAGAAGCGCTGATCGACCGCAAATCGTTTTACCGCCTGATCGAGTTAGGAAGCCACGCCATGCATGACGGACAAAGCTGGTTTGGGGTTTGGTCGGGCGGTCAGTTTTTTGCGATCATCCCATCGGCTGATTTGCCCTGATGCCGCTTTTCGCCGCGAATCTGACGATGCTGTTCACCGAGGTTGCCGTGCTGGACCGGCCCGGTCTGGCGGCGCAAGCAGGCTTTGATGCGGCCGAGATATTGTTCCCCTATGATCACGCGGCCAAGGATTGGGAAACAGCGCTTGGCGGCTTGCCGGTGGCGATGATCAACACCCCCCCCGGCGATTGGGCTGCGGGCGATCGGGGCTTTGCCGCGGTCCCGGGGCAAGAAATGCGGTTTCGCGACAGTTTCTTGCGCGCCACCGATGTGGCAGCCCGTTTGGGCGCAGGCCGGGTGCATGTGATGGCAGGGGTGGCACGCGGACCGCTGGCCGAACAGACCTATGTCGAAAATCTGGCCTGGGCCGCAGCACAAGCCCCCGATCAGTTGTTGTGTATCGAGCCGTTGAACACCGATGACATGCCCGGGTATTTCTTGAATGACTTTGATCAGGCGGGCCGGATTCTGGATGATCTTGCCCTGTTGAACATCGGTCTCCAATTCGATCTGTGGCACGCCGCGCGCATCCATGGCGATGCGGCCGAGGTCTGGCTGCGGCACAAGCACAACGTCAACCACATCCAGATCGCCGGTTTTCCAACCCGAAATGAACCGGGCGGCGGTGGGTTTGATCTGACCGGCTTTTGTGCCGAATTGGACGAGTCCGGTTATGTCGGGTGGGTGGGGGCAGAATATCGTCCGTCCCGCGCCACGGTGCATGGCTTGGCGTGGCTGTCGGCCCTGAAAGCCCGCAGTCAGTTGATCGGGGACTGATCAAGCGCTTTTGCGGGTTTGCTGGCCCCCCGAAGGGCGCAGTCTGGATGTTACAACCAGATGTTTTTGCTGAACGATGCCTCCGGCGGGAGTATTTTGACCAAAATGAAATCATTCAGGATGGGCAAGGGCTTCGCTGTGGGTCAAAACCGCCCCTTGCCCCGCGGTTTGCAGCGGTTAGAATAAGAATAACCGCAAGACAGGATTTTCCCGATGACGATCAATACACCCGAGACTGAAATCGTCACCCGGTGGAAAGTGGCCTGTGATGGCGGTGGCGGGGCCGGGGGCCATCCGCGGGTTTGGATGGCGATCCCCGAAGACACCGGGTTTGTGCAATGCGGATATTGCGACAAAAAATATGTGATCGACCGCGCGCATGCGCATTCTGATCACTGAGGTCGGGCAGGGTTATCACAACGACATTGCCAAAGCCGCAAGCGGATGTATTGGCCTGTAAGCTGACCGCAGAAGGGATGGCACAGGCGCGCGCTGTGTGACAATACTTTGACAGTTCAGACAAACACGCGGGGCAGGGCGGATTATGGCTTTTGGCAAGGGCAACCACCTGCATCTGATCGACGGATCAGCCTTTATTTTCCGGGCCTATCATGCTTTGCCGCCACTGACGCGCAAATCGGATGGCATGCCGGTGGGGGCGGTGGCGGGGTTTTGCAACCTGCTTTGGTCCGAGTTGACCAGCACGCGCAGCGGCCATGCGCCGACGCATCTGGCGGTGATTTTCGATGCCGGGTCCAAAACCTTTCGCAACGATATCTATCCCGCCTACAAAGCCAACCGCCCGGAATTGCCCGAAGATCTGCGCCCGCAGTTTGCGTTCACGCGTGATGCCACCCGTGCCTTTAACGTGGCTTGCATCGAAGTTGATGGATACGAGGCCGACGATATCATCGCCACCTTTGCGCACCGCGCGCGCAACGCGGGTGGCACGGTGACGATCATTTCATCGGACAAAGACCTGATGCAATTGGTCGGCGACGGCGTTGATATGCTGGACCCGATGAAGAACAAACGCATCGGTGTGGATGAAGTTTTCGAGAAATTCGGGGTCGCCCCAAACCGCGTGGTGGATGTGCAGTCGCTGGCCGGAGATTCAGTTGATAACGTTCCGGGCGCACCGGGGATCGGCATAAAAACCGCAGCGCTGCTGATCCAGGAATATGGCGATCTGGAAACCTTGCTGGCCCGCGCCGGAGAGATTTCGCAACCAAAACGGCGCGAGGCCTTGGTGGATAATGCCGATCTGATCCGCATTTCCAAACGGTTGGTGTCTTTGGACTGCGACATGCCGCTGGACATCGGGCTGGACGCCTTGGCGCTGCAAGACCCTGATGGCCCCACCGCCATGGCTTTTCTGAACGCGATGGAGTTTCGCACCCTGACCCGGCGGGTTGCCGAACGATTGAAGGTAGATGCGCCGATGTTGGACAGCGCCTTTGGCATGCAAGTGGACGGCGCGCATGATGCGGCCCCCGCCGCCGCACAGCTGCCGTTTGATCATGCGGCGTATGAAAACATCAACACGATGGACCGGCTGGCAGCGTGGATTGCCGATATCCGCGATATTGGTCATGTGGCGGTGGATACCGAAACCACATCGCTGGACGAGATGCGCGCCGAATTGGTCGGTATATCCCTGTGCGTCCATGCGGGCCGTGCGGCCTATATCCCGCTGGGGCACCGGCAAGGCGGTGGTGATCTGTTTGGCTCGTCCGATCTGGTGGCGGGGCAGTTGCCGTTGCAAGCGGTGCTGGACGCGTTGAAACCGGTGTTGGAAGACGCCAGCGTGCTGAAAATCGGTCAGAACATGAAGTATGACTACAAGATTTTTGCCCGCCACGGCATCCGCGTAGCACCTTTTGATGACACCATGCTGCTTAGTTATGCAATGCACGCGGGGCTGCATGGGCACGGTATGAATACGCTTTCGGAACAGTATCTTGGTCATGCGCCGATCCCGATCAAGCAGTTGATCGGCACGGGTAAATCGTCGGTCACTTTTGACCGGGTGTCGATAGACGATGCGGTGAAATACGCCGCCGAAGATGCAGATGTCACCTTGCGGCTGTGGCAGATGTTCAAACCGCAATTGCACCGCGCCCGTGTCACGACGGTGTATGAAACGCTGGAGCGCCCTTTGGTGCCGGTATTGGCCGATATGGAAATGGCGGGCATACAGGTAGACCGCGATACGCTTAGCCGGATGTCAAACGCCTTTGCGCAAAAAATGGCGGCGCTGGAGGATGAGATTCAAACTTTGGCGGGCGAGAAGTTCAATGTGGGCAGCCCCAAACAGTTGGGCGAGATCTTGTTTGACAAGATGGGCCTGCCGGGCGGTGAAAAGGGCAAAACCGGGGCCTATGCGACGGGGGCGGATATTCTGGAGGATCTGGCCACCGAACACGCGCTGCCCGGACGGGTGCTGGATTGGCGGCAGTTGGCCAAGCTGAAATCAACCTACACCGACGCGCTGCAAGACCATATCAACCCCGACACGGGCCGGGTGCACACGTCATATTCGCTGTCGGGCGCGGTGACGGGGCGGCTGTCCTCGACCGATCCGAACCTGCAAAACATTCCGATCAGGTCCGAAGAGGGCCGCCGTATCCGCGAGGCGTTTGTCGCCCCCAAGGGCCGCGTTTTGGTCAGTCTGGATTACAGCCAGATTGAATTGCGCATTCTGGCCCATATCGCCGATATCCCGGCGCTGCAGCAGGCGTTCCGCGATGGCCATGACATTCACGCAATGACGGCATCCGAGATGTTCAACGTGCCGTTGGATCAAATGACATCGGATATCAGACGGCAAGCCAAAGCGATCAATTTTGGGGTGATTTATGGTATTTCCGGCTTTGGTCTGGCCCGGAATTTGCGCATACCGCGGGCGCAGGCCCAAGGGTTCATCGACCGCTATTTTGAACGGTTTCCGGGCATCAAGGAATATATGGCGCAGACTGTCGCCTTTGCCCAAGCCAACGGATTTGTGCAAACCCTGTTTGGTCGCAAGATCAACACGCCCGAGATCAACGCCAAAGGCCCGGCTGCAGGTTTTGCCAAACGCGCGGCGATCAACGCGCCGATCCAAGGCACCGCCGCCGATGTGATCCGCCGGGCGATGATAAGAATGCCTGCAGCGATTGCAGGGCTGGACGCCAAGATGCTGCTGCAAGTGCATGACGAATTGCTGTTCGAAGTGGCCGAAGACGCGGTTGACGCGCTGATCCCCATCGCCCGGGATGTGATGGAAGGCGCGGCTGATCCGGCGGTGAAACTGTCAGTCAAGTTGACGGTCGAAGCTGGCCAAGGTCTTAACTGGGCATCGGCGCATTGAGATAGAACCAACACATTTAGACTAAAAAATTTGGCATCGACCCCGGTCTATACGGCAGTAAAAGCAATTGTTGCTGGCGGACCGCAAGTGCACATAAGCCACATCGGCATTTGCGAACCGATCGCTGATCTGCGCCGCAATCTGATCCGTCGCAACCACCGCACCGGTGCCGGAAACGATCCGGTCCTGCGCGTTATAGCCGCGCAAGATATAGGCAGCCGAAGTCAACACTGCTGGCAGAACAAATCCTCCGCCCGAGGTGCAAGCATCGGCGCACAGAAAAATCGGTCCCAATTCGGCAAAGGGCTGGGGGGCAGGAAACGGGCGGTGCGCCAGAATAAGCATATCCGCATCTTTTGGAATCATCTGCAGGCAGTGCCTGCACGGGTTGCCATCGCCGTCAGAAATCGCGCGCTCTGGCTGTTGACCATTGGCATCAGGGCAACCGGCCTGATAGGCGCGCACAATGGCGGTGGGGATGGGAACGAACTGCATCGCGACTCCTTTAAGGGGGGATAACGCTGTTTACCCGAACGCAAAACCTTGACCGACCCGGTTCTTGCGCAATCAGCGCGACACAAGCGGCCCCATCACCCGACCGCCCAGAATGTGCAGGTGATAATGCGGCACTTCTTGCATGCCATCCGCGCCCGCATTGGTGATCGCGCGGTATCCCGCCCCCGGGGCCACACCCACCAACGCGCAAACTGCCGCGGCGGTCCGGTGAAAATCGACCAGTTCCTCGGCACTGGCATGGGCGGCAAAATCGTCAAACGTCATATATGGCCCTTTGGGAATGACCAACACATGCACCGGTGCCGCCGGGTTAATGTCGTGAAACGCCAAGGTATGCGCGGTGTCCATGACGGTTTTGTTCGGAATCTCGCCGCGCAGAATGCGGGCAAAAATATTGGACGGATCATAGGTCTGGGTCATGGCTTAATCCAAAAACAAATAGGCGGTCGAGGCGATCTCGCGGGCTTTCTCGGGTGGAATATCAAGAAATTCGGCCAAGGGAATGGTATTTTCGTCGATACTGGCACTTTGGCGGATGCGCAAAAAGTTTGAAAACCCGGCGTCGCGGATGCGATCGGATTCGAACCGCACGTCATAGCGGATGGTGGGCAGCAGCCGGTCGATAGTTTCCTGCGGTGTGCGCTCGCCCGCCAAACCCACACGGGTGGCGTGGCCGATCAGATAGTCATCGGTGAAATCGCATTCGATTTCCAGCAGGCGCACTTTGGCCTTATCATTATAGAAATCCTGCATCAAATCCACATTCGCCGGGTCAATGCACAAAACCATCCGGTCGGTTTGCCAGTAGTCATACAGCATCCGCACCAAGGCCCGCCGGTGCCGTGTGCGCTTTTCCAGCGTCGATTGGATGCCGCCCAGGTCAGGCAGCGGCGTTGACGCCTCATTGAACAGGTAATCCAGCGCGGGCAGGTTTGTCACCTGGCGCACCCGTTCGACCAGCCGCTTGGCGACGTGCCATTTCTTGCAGGTCACCATCATCAGCGTGCGTTCGCGGCCCAAGGTGCTTTCGGTTTCCCAAAACCGTGGCGCAAATCGCCGCCCGATCCGCCCGCGTCCAGTGATGAAGGTAAACAGCGTGCGGCCTTCGTTTGATATGCCAAAGCCCACACCGCGGGCGGCGTATAACTTGCCCAGACGGTCTTTCAAATCCTTGGCGTCCGGGCTGATCTTGCGGGCAAACAGATAGTCTTGCGACAGCAGCAGATCATAGTTGTCGTTGTAAAACGTGACCGGCATGCCGTAATCGGTGAACATCAGAAAGGTCAGGGTGCGGGTCTTGATCTCATGGTCCGGCACCAGATGCTTGACGATGGTTTGAAAGAACGTCTCGTCGGGAATCCAGGTGGTGCGGAAAAACCGCATCACATCGCCGCGTTTTTTCACGAAATCCAACAGCCATTCAACGGTGCGTCGCCGCAGACACCACCATTGGCTGCCGATCTGCATGGCAATATCGCCGGGCACGCGGCGTTGCAGCCCCAACCGTTTTTGCACTTTCATCGAGGCGTAAAACAACCCCTTTGTCGTGCGTTCATTAAACCAGTGGCGGTAAATCAGCCGCTCTTCCTTGATGCCGGTCTTGATCCAGTCCGAGTTATAGAAATCAAAACTTTCAATATAATCGACGTCGTTCTGATCCAGAAAATCATGCACGAATTCGGCCGATTTGATCGGCATGCAATCGCCTGACAGCATGTAAAAATGCGTGGCCCGCGCAAAGGTGGCTTCGGCCGCGGCAACGGCCAGCAAGGTTGCCTCGACCAAAGACCACTCACCCCAGCCACATTTCACGCGCTTTTGAGTGAAGGTCACTGACGGGTTCGACTCCAGCGCAGTTCGAATTCTTTCGAAATCGACCGGTTTTGCGCGCGCATCAAAATGGATGGCCACAAAATCACCCGCCGCGGTCAGGCGTTGTGCCTGCGCGATAATCCCTTCGGGATCCTTGTGACACAAAAGGATGTAAGCGATTCTTGCCATTTCCGGGATATTACGCACATAGACTAAGGATTGTGTCCATAAATGCGCCAATGGCCATTGAAAAGACAGAGTTTGTTTGCTTTTTAGTGGCCGGTTGATGCTGCGTCACGTAAGAGCGCGGGGTAAATGGCAAAGAGGGTAAAGAATGGGTTTCCCCGGAACTTGGATGACACAAAGCGAAAGCGTGGTGTATCGCGTTGTGCCGAAATGCGCGTGTTCCAGCATCGGGCAGATCATGTTCTATTCCGACCACGGGGTTTTCTTTGACGGCGACATCCACGATGCGACAGCGGGCATGCACAAATGGGCGATTGATGCCAGCCAACCACTGATCGAAAAGAACGTTAAAACCCATAAATCCTACGCATTTACCTGTGTTCGCAATCCCTACACCCGCATTCTGTCGTCCTTTTTTGATAAGATCTGCGGTATCCAGCGCAACGGCAAACGCTATCGCGGCAATCTGGTGCCACTATTGGTGCAGAAATACGGCATCGACGTCGGTGGTGACGATGGCAAAGCTGCCTTCGACCAGATCGCCAGTTTCCGGCGGTTTTTGCTGTTCACCCGTGACACAATCCGGTTCAAAAAGCCGATGGAACCCGATATTCACTGGTCGGCGATGGCGGGGCATGTGTCGACGTTTATCGTCAATGGTGGCCGCTATGATAACATCTTTTTCACCGAGAAATTCGATGAAGGCATGGGATCAGTTCTGAAGAATATCAAAACCAAGCATAAGATTGATCTGAAAAAGATACCCAAATTCAATGAAAGCGAAGGCCACGGGCCGGCGCGCCTGCATCCGGTTGCAGACTATTTTGACGATTTGTCGATGCATTTGATGTGGGAAATCTACAAACGCGATTTCCAATTGTTCAAATATGATTTCGACAACCCTGCCAATAAAATGCCTTTGGCCCCGGTTGATCTGGCCGAAGTGCATGCCAAGCTGGGCGATTAGGCCAATTGGACCGTGTTATTTTCTTTGGCAGCGGTCCTTTCGGGCAATCACCGGGGGCTTCACGCCCCCGGACCCCCGTGGGATATTTTTGAACAGATGAAACAATTTTAGACAAGTTTTAGTCGTTAGGCTTCGACCTTCATCACCACTTTACCGATGTGCCCTGCACTTTCCAGCCGCCGATGGGCATCGGCAGCCGCGGTCAAGGCAAATTCACTATCGATCACCACGCGAAAACTGCCCGCCGCAATCATTGGCCAAACATGGGCTTCAACCGCCGCCGCGATGCGTGCCTTGGCCAGATCAGACTGCGGCCGCAATGTTGATCCGGTGATGGTCAAACGGCGCATCATCACTTCGGCAAAGTTCAATTCTACTTTGGGGCCTTGCAGAAACGCAATTTGCACCAGCCGCCCATCGTCGCACAGCGCCTTGATGTTGCGCGGCAAATAGGGACCGCCGACCATATCAAGGATCAGATCGGCCCCGCCTGCCTGACGCAAAATTTCGACATAATCTTCAGTGGCATAATTGATGCCACGCTCGGCGCCCAACTCTTCGCAGACCCGCACCTTTTCTGCGCTGCCCGCGGTGGCAAACACCCGCGCGCCCAGATTTCGTGCGATTTGAACCGCTGTCACGCCGATGCCCGATGTGCCGCCATGCACCAAAAACCGCTGGCCCGCTTGCAAACCGCCGCGCATCACCATGTTCGACCAGACGGTAAAGCAGGTTTCGGGCAGGCAGGCCGCATCGCGCATCGACAGCCCCGCTGGCACGGGCAGTGCATGGGCTTCGTTGCAGGCTGCGTATTCGGCATAGCCACCACCGGGCAGCAAGGCGCACACCTTGTCGCCGATGGCCCAGCGCGCAACCCCCGGTCCCATTGCCACCACTGTGCCGGAACATTCCAACCCCGGCAAAGGCGAGGCCGAGGCAGGCGGGGCATAGGCCCCGGCGCGTTGCAGCGCATCCGGGCGGTTCACCCCGGCATAGGCCAGCCGGATGATGATCTGGCCATGGCCCGGCACCGGCACTGGCACGGTGGTGGGTTGCAAAACATCCGGCCCGCCGGGGGCAGTTATTTCCATCGCAAGCATGGTGTGACTTAGGCCTGTATCGGTCAACATATCGGTGTGCCCTTACCTGCGGTTGCTGCCGGGCAAATCGCCCACATCTTTCGGCGCCTGAATACGCGACAGCACGTGCAGCGGTCCCGCCAAAATCTTTTGCGCCAAAGCATTGCCGCGCAAGCCCGCCTTGGCCTTTTCGATCTGCATGACGTTTTCAATGCGCCGGTCCAGAAACGCCGAAGTGGCCTGATCGCCGTCCGACGTATCGCCCAGCCAGAACAGCACCGTCGCGCCATAAACCGCCGACAGCGTCGCGCGTTTGGTATACCAGTTCACATCGCGTGAGGTATCGCCCAGCACGTTCCAGATCGCATCCGCCGTGCCCCAGATCAGCCCCGCGCCTTCCACCGCATGGTTGGGCAGGCTGAACAGCGCCGATCCGCGTCGTACCAGTTCTTTGTCCGCCGCCTGCAACCGCAGGCGCACCGCCAAAGTGATACGCTCGCGGATGCGCAACGCGGCCAGATCGGTGGCGGCAAAGGCTGTGCGCATGTCAGCATCGCCGCGCAGATGATAGGCAATCGCCAGATCAACGCCCCCGCGCGGGAACAGCGCGCGGGCCAGCGCCGGGGCCACACCCGAATCAAGGATTGCCGCCTGCAAAGCGGCTTCTGACCATCCATCGAACGGCGCATGCAGCAATGCGGCGTCCAAAACGCGGGTTTTTGCGTGTTCCATGCTGTTTTCGTTGTCCATCGCTTGCTCCGATTACCGTTGACGTAGACAAGCCAGCGGCCGTTTGTTATGGCCCGCACGCCTGCACAATTCGTGCAACTCTAACCTAGGAAGGTGGTGACAACCACATGCAGGTCAGCGTCCGCGACAATAACGTCGAACAGGCCCTTCGGGCCCTTAAGAAAAAGCTCCAGCGCGAAGGCGTGTTCCGCGAAATGAAGCTTAAGCAACATTTCGAGAAACCCTCCGTCAAGAAAGCGCGAGAGCAAGCCGAAGCCGTGCGCAGAGCGCGCAAACTAGCGCGCAAAAAGCTGCAACGCGAAGGCGGTCTTTAAGATTTCCGGCGCAAGCCGCAAGTTGTAAGACGTTTTGCGAATTCTGGGGTAGCAATACCCACCCGATCAACCCCCGTCCCGTAAAGGCCGGGGGTTTTTCATGGCGTCTACACCGCCAGCGCAGTTGTTTTCACCACCGTGCGCAAAGCAAACGATGATTGCATCTGCCGCACCCCCGGCAGGCGCGACAGGAATCTGCGGTGAATACGGGCGAAATCTTCGGTGTCTTCGGCGACGATCTTGATCAGATAATCTGCCGTGCCCGCCATCAGGTGACATTCCAGAATATCAGGCACCTTGGCGACTTCACGTTCAAAGGCGTCCAGCACCTCATCCGCCTGACCTTGCAAGGTGATTTCCACAAACACCGTGGTGGCCCGCCCCATCTTGCGGTTGTTCAAAAGTGCGACGTAGGCCGCAATAAATCCATCGTCTTCCAGCCGCTGCACCCGGCGATGACAGGCGGATGGCGACAGGTTCACCCGGTCTGACAATTCGGCGTTGGTGATGCGGCAGTCTTTTTGCAGCACCCCCAGAATACGGCGGTCTGTCGCGTCGAGTTCTAAATTATTGGTCAAATCTTCACCAAAACTGCAATTTATTCGAATATTCTACCAGAAATATGATCAAACACCACACAGATTTCAAAGCATCGGCACCGATTTTGCGCGATTTTAGCGCATCAAGTTTATCCCACCAAAATCCAGAACCTTCACCGCAAAAACGGGTTTGCAACAGGAGCGCGCAGATGAAAATTGGTTGCCCAAAAGAGATCAAGCCGCAGGAATTCCGCGTTGGTATCACCCCCAATGCCGCGCGAGAGGCCGTAAATCATGGCCACACCCTGTTGATCGAGACCAACGCCGGGGTTGGGTCAGGCTTCAGCGACGCCGACTATATCGCCGCGGGCGCGCAGATCATCGCCACGGCGGAAGAGGTGTTTGCCGCTGCCGACATGATCGTCAAGGTCAAGGAACCGCAGGCGATTGAACGCAAACGCCTGCGGGCGGGGCAGATTTTGTTTACCTACCTGCACCTTGCCCCCGATGCGGCGCAAACAGCCGATCTGCTGGCGTCTGGCGTCACTGCGATTGCCTATGAAACCGTCACCGATGATCGCGGTGGTTTGCCTTTGTTGGCACCGATGTCCGAAGTGGCGGGCCGTCTGGCACCGCAGGTTGGGGCATGGACGCTGCAAAAAGCCAATGGCGGGCGCGGCGTGTTGATGGGCGGCGTGCCGGGCGTGTTGCCTGCGCGGGTGCTGGTGATTGGCGGCGGGGTTGTGGGCACCCATGCCGCGAAAATCAGCGCCGGAATGGGCGCGGACGTAACGGTGCTTGACCGTTCGGTCAACCGCTTGCGCTATCTGGATGATGTGTTTGGCGGCGTGTTCAAATGCGGCTACGCCGATGCGGCCACCACGATTGAATTGGCCCGGCAGGCCGATATGATCATCGGTGCGGTGCTGATCCCCGGTGCTGCGGCCCCCAAGCTGATCAGTCGGGCGCAATTGTCTGAATTGAAACCCGGCGCGGCATTGGTTGACGTGGCAATTGATCAGGGCGGCTGTTTTGAGACATCCCGCGCCACCACGCACCAAGATCCGATCTATGAAGTCGACGGTATCATGCACTATTGCGTGGCCAACATGCCCGGCGCGGTTGCGCGCACGTCAACACTGGCACTGGGCAACGCGACCATGCCGTTCATGCTGGCCTTGGCCGACAAAGGCTGGAAAAAGGCCTGCGCCGACGACAAACACCTGTTGGCCGGATTGAACACCCATGCCGGCCATCTGACTTATGCGGCAGTCGGTGTGGCATTGGGTCTGCCGACAATCTCTGCCGTCGAGGCGCTGAATATCTGACAGCGATAAGATTGCACATAAAAAGGCCCCCAGATTGTTCTGGGGGCCTTTGTCATGCCGCGAAGGCTTATTTCTTCAACGCAACCAGGATGTCTTTCAACAGATCAACTTCGGTTGGACCTGCAGGGGCGGCTTCTGCAACAGGTGCCGGGCCTTTCAGTTTGTTGACAGCCTTTACCAACATGAACACCACGAAAGCGATGATCAGGAAATTGATAATGGCGGTGATGAATGATCCGTAAGCGAACACGGCCGCGCCCGACTCTTTCGCCGCGGCATAAGAGGCTGGGTTGGTACCTGACAGATCGAAGAACATGTCAGAAAAGTTAACGCCGCCCAAAATCAGGCCGATGATCGGGTTGATCAGATCACTGACCAAACTGCCGACTATCGCCGTAAACGCCGCCCCGATGATGATACCAACCGCCAGGTCCATCACATTGCCCTTGGCGATAAAGTCCTTGAATTCTTTTATCATTCCACGTCCCTTTATTGTAATCCGTCTATAGCTGACGGGTTTCTACCTGCACTGGCGCACATGCGCTGGGCGGACTATGCACATTCAAGGGGCTTTTTCCACGCGTAAATGATCACTAACTGTGATCAATAACCCAAGGAGAAGCTGATGAGTGATCTTTCCATGTTCCCGATTGTCAATCGTTGGGCCCCTCGCACACCGGGGGCGATCCAGTTGTATTCGTTGGCGACGCCGAATGGGGTGAAAGTGTCCATCGCGCTGGAAGAACTGGCGCTGCCCTATGATGCGCATCTGGTGGACTTTGCCACCAATGATCAGACCAGCCCGGCGTTTCTGTCATTGAACCCGAACAACAAGATCCCGGCAATTCTTGATCCGAACGGCCCGGATGGCAAGCCTCTGGCCTTGTTTGAAAGTGGCGCGATCCTGATCTATCTGGCCGAAAAAACCGCTAAGTTGCTGCCCGCCGCCAACCGCTATGAAGTGCTGCAATGGCTGATGTTCCAGATGGGCGGCGTCGGGCCGATGTTTGGGCAGTTGGGCTATTTCCACACCTTTGCCGGCAAAGACATCGAAGACCCCCGCCCCAAGGAACGCTACCGCGCCGAAGCCGCGCGGTTGATCAAAGTGCTGGATGGCGCTTTGGCGGGCCGCGACTGGATAGCCGGGGAATACTCGATCGCCGATATTGCGATCGGTCCGTGGCTGAATACCGCGCGCAGTTTTTACAAGGTGGCCGATTTCATCGGGATGAATGACGCCAAAAACGTGACCGCCTATCTTGACCGCTTTTTGGCGCGTCCAGCGGTGCAAAAGGGCCTGACGATTCCTGCGCGCGGCTAGGCGGGTTACTCGCCGTAAGGCACCCACACGGTTTTCACCTCGGTTGCCGCGCGCAAAAACGCGCGGCCTTCGCCGCCCGCGCCGAACCAATCCCGCGCTTGGGCATTGTTCACCCAGGTGCGTTTGACATTAAGCGCCGCGCCCTTTTCGATCAGCCCTGAAATCGGGCTGGAAGAAAAGCTCCAGACCGCATCGACATCCATGTGATCGGCCAAAGTCTTGGCCAATTCGGCGTGATCGCCGGTGACGATGTTGACAACACCGCCCGGCAGATCGGATGTTTCCAACACTTGATAAAAATCCGTCGCGGCCAACGGATAGGCCTCTGACGGCACCAGAACACAGGTGTTGCCCATCGCAATCGCCGGGGCCATCAGGCTGATCAGACCCAACAGGGGCGCGTCATCCGGGCAGATCGCGCCGATCACGCCGCAAGGTTCATGCATCGCCAAGGCCACACCGCGGATCGGCACGGATTTTACCGCACCATCAAATTTGTCAGCCCATGCGGCATAGGTGAACAGGCGGGCGATGCTGGCCTCAACTTCGGCCACCCCAGATTTTCCGGTCAGATCCGTCAGCCGTTTGGCAAACTCGTCCGCGCGGGCCGACAGGTTTTCCGCCATATAAAACAAAATCTGCGCCCGCGCATGGGCGGTGGTTTTGGCCCAGCCGCGCGCGGCATGCGCGGCTTCCACCGCGTTGCGGATGTCTTTACGGTTGCCGGTGCCGACATGGCCCAACAAAGCCCCTTTGGCCGACCAGATGGCGCGGGAATACCCCGCATCGGGGCGCGCCTGTTTGCCACCGATGAACAATTTCGCGGTGCGGTCCAAGCCGGTCACCGCGGGGTGCTTTGGTTCCGCCACCGCCGGGATCTGCCCCAAGGGCCGCGGTTTGGCCGCCGGTTTAAGATAGGCCAACAGCCCTTCCCAGCCTCCTTCGCGGCCAAACCCGCTTTCGCGCACGCCGCCAAATCCGGCAGCGGCGTCGAACAGATTTGTGGCATTCACCCAGACGATCCCGGATCGCAGTTTCGGCGCTATATCCAGCGCCAGATTGATGTTTTCTGTCCAGACCGTGGCGGCCAGACCGTAACGGGTGTTGTTGGCCAAAGCGACCGCTTCGTCTGGAGTGCGAAAGGTCATCGACACCAGCACGGGGCCAAAAATTTCCTCTTGCATCAAAGCGGATGCAGCCGACAAACCCGTGATAAGCGTGGGCGGATAAAAGCATCCCACCGGCACATCGGTGGCGGCCTGATAGACTTGGCCGTCGCGGCAGCCATCGACCAGTGCCGCTATCGCCGCACGTTGCGACGGATCAATGATCGCACCGACGTCGATGCATTTGTCCATCGGATCGCCGATCCGCAACCCATCCATCCGGCGTTTCAGTTTGGTGTGAAACGCCTCGGCGATGCCTTCTTGCACCAAAAGTCGGCTGCCCGCACAGCACACCTGCCCTTGGTTGAACCAGATCGCGTCGACAAGCCCCTCGATGGCGCTGTCGATATCGGCATCGTCAAACACGATATAGGGCGATTTGCCACCCAGCTCCAGCGTCAGCGCTTTGCCAGTGCCTGCGGTGGCCTGACGGATAATGCGGCCCACGGCGGTAGATCCGGTGAAGGCGATCTTATTGACATCCGGGTGCGCCACAAGGGCAGCACCGGTGTCACCATCACCGGTGACAATGTTCAGCACGCCCGCTGGCAGGCCCGCCTCGCGGCTGATTTCGGCGAACAGCAGCGCGGACAGGGGGGTAAATTCGGCGGGCTTCAGCACCACGGTGTTACCTGCCGCCAGTGCGGGTGCCACTTTCCATGCCAGCATCAACAGGGGGAAATTCCACGGGATCACCGCGCCACACACCCCTAACGGCACTTGATCGGGCATCTCGGACGGCAGCAATTGCGCAAGGCCCGCGTGGTAGTAAAAATGCCGCGCCACCAGCGGAATATCAATATCACGGGATTCGCGGATCGGCTTGCCATTGTCCAGCGTTTCGATCACCGCAAACAGCCGGGAATGTTTTTGCACCAGCCGCGCCAAGGCATACAGGTATTTCGCCCGCTGATGCCCTGACAGGCGCGCCCATTTGGGTTGCGCACGACGGGCTGCGGACACGGCGATATCAACGTCATCGGCAGAGCCTTGGGCGATCCGGGCCAACAGTTTGCCGGTGGCGGGGTTTTTGGTGTCGAATCCTTCGGCAGCAGGGGTGAATTTCCCGCCGATCCAATGGCCGAAATTTGCGTCGTGGCGCGCAATCCATGCCAGCGCCTCGGTCGCAGACTCTGGGGCGGGGCCGTAGGCCATGGTATCAAAAATGTCCCGAACGGTCATGGTCTATCCCATCGCATGGCGGTTGGCGGCAGAATAGGCGCCGGTCAAGTAATGTTCCAACTGGCGTTCTATGTCGCCCAAAAGACTGCTTGCGCCAAAGCGGAACAAATCGGGCTGCAACCACGCATGGCCCAATTCATCCTTCATCATCGCCAGATACACCAGCGCATCTTTGGCCTTGGCAATGCCGCCCGCCGGTTTGTAGCCCACTTTGATGCCAGTGCGGTCGCGGTAATCGCGGATGCAGCGGATCATCGTCAGCGTCACCGGCAAAGTCGCGTTCACCGGTTCTTTCCCGGTTGAAGTTTTGATGAAATCCGCGCCCGCCATCATGCAAACCAGCGACGCACGGGCCACATTGCGCAAGGTGCCCAACTCGCCAGTGGCCAGAATTGCCTTTACATGCGCTGGGCCACAGGCGCTGCGCATTTCAACCATCTCGTCATACAGCGCCTGCCAGTTGCCGGTCAGCGCGTGGCGGCGTGAGATAACGATATCAATCTCGCGCGCGCCAGCCTGAATCGAGCAACCGATTTCCGCGATGCGCAGATGAAACGGCGACAGGCCAGCCGGAAAGCCGGTTGAAACGGCGGCCACCGGAATTGTCGTGCCCTCCAGCGCGCGAACGGCGGTTTCCACCATGTCGTGATAAACGCACACCGCCCCGGTGGTCAGCCCGGACAGCCCCAGCTTTTCCAACATCGGCTGGCTGACGGGTTGGCGAGCCTTGGCGCACAGCCGTTCCACCCGGCCCGGCGTGTCATCGCCCGACAGGGTGGTCAGGTCGATCAGCGATATCGCTTTTAGCAGCCACGCCGCCTGAAACTCTTTTTTGACCGACCGGCGCCCCGGTAAACTGGCTGCGCGCCGCTCTATCGCCGAGGTATTGGCCTGCACCGACGCCACCCAATCCAGATCCAGCGGCATGCCGGGATTGCGGGTATGGGTCAGTTGCGGCAACTGCAGTTTGACGGTGTCTAGGTGCGTTTGCATGAAACAGTCTCCGCCAAGAACATGGCACTTTATTTCATCAACAGCTTGCCCGCGCCGCCCGACATAGGCAAGGGCGCTGGCAAGCCTGGGGCGGATTGTTTTACTGATTGGTCAAAATAATCCGCCCGGCCGCCCTATGTCAGGGCTTTGGGGTGTCGGGTGTGGCCTCAAACCCAGCCCAGTCCGCACCAGTTCCGGTTGGCGGCACTTCATTGCGATTGATCGTGCGGCCAAGATGGGCTTTCGCCAGATACAGGGCGGTCAACGGCGCGGTCAGGAACAAAAACACCGCCACCAACACTTCGTGCCACGACACAGCCCCCGTCACCCAGACCAGATCAAGTGCCGACGCGATCAATGCCGTGCCGACGCCAACGGTGGTGGCTTTGGTTGGCGCATGCAGCCGCTGCATTGGCTCGCGCAGCCGCAACAGACCATAGCTGCCGATCAAGCCAAACAGCCCACCAACCCCCAAAAGCGCCGCTATTACCAGTTCTGCAACCACGCTCATTCAATCACCTGCCCGCGTAAAATATATCTGCAAAAGGCCACGGTTGAGATAAATCCGGTCATGGCAAAAAGCATCGCCGCTTCGAAATTTACGGCGCTTGAGGATTTCACCCCGTAAAGCACGATCAAAGCGATGACATTCACCACCATCGTATCCACCGCCAGAATGCGGTCAGGCAGGGTGGTGGCGGTCAGCAACCGGATCAGGTTCAACAGCAACGCCAGTGCAAAGCAGCCGATGGCGAAAGACAAGGCAGCGGACAGGATCATTCGAATATCCTTTTCAGACGAGACTCGTAGCGGGATTTGATATCGTCACGCACGGCTTGGGGGTCGGGGGCGTGCAGGGCATGCACCAGCAAAACGCGGCCATCGGCGGTCATATCGGCGGTCAAGGTGCCCGGGGTCATGGTGATGGTGCCCGCCAGCAAGGTTATGGCCTCGGCCGACGCCAGATCGACCGGCACCACAATCCACGCCGATTTGATCTGGTCCGGCGGCAGGAACAAGATGATGCGGGCCACTTGGATATTGGCAAGGATCACATCCCACAGCACCAGCGCCACATAAGGCACCATCGCCCATGGCCGCGTCAGACGTGGGCGACCGGGCCAATAATTGGCCGTCATCAGCGGGATAACGGTGCCCAACACGGCGGCCAGCACCAGACTGCCAATGGCAAAGCGGTTGACCAGCAGCATCCATGTCACCGCCAACAGCGCCGACAGACAGGGATGCGGAAATATCTTGCGGATCATGGCACCCCCGGCAACGCGTTGGCGGCGATATAGCCGGTTGGCAGATGCAGGGCTTGGGCGGTCATGTCCAACCATGCGGTGATCGGCCCGGCAAAGACTGTCAGTCCGACGATGGCGGCCAACAGGGCCACGACAGCGGCGATCGCACCCGGGTTATCCGGGGCGGGCGCGGGTGAAACATCTGTTGGCGGCTTCCAGAACAGCCGGGATCCCGTCCGGGCAAATCCCAGAATTGTTAGCAGGGACGCCAGCAAGACCGCGCTCCACATCAACGCAGCCTTATCGCGCAACGCGTCCAGCACCAGCAGCTTGGCCACAAAACCCGACAGGGGTGGCATCCCCGCCATTGCAATCGCAGCCGCCATGAACAGTGCAGCCATCACTCCCGACGCCGCAGCGCCACGCCCCTGCACATCATCGCGGCCTTGGGCGGGAGTGATCATATCTGCCAACAAAAACAGCGCCGCGGTGGCCAAAGTGGAATGCACCATGTAGTATAACGCCGCTGAAGTTGCCTGCGGCGTGCCTGCCCCAATCGCCAGAAACACCACCCCCATCGAGCCGATCCCGGCAAAGGCCACCATGCGCGGCAGGCTGTGCGACCCCAAAACCCCGACCGCCCCCACAGCCATGGTGCAAAGTGCTGCCGGGGTCAGATAGGCCTGCCACAGCCCTTCGGTGGCGGGGGCGGTGACGATCAATGTGCCAAGCCGGATCATGGCATAAGCTCCAACTTTCGTCATCACCGCAAACAGCGCCGCCACCGGCCCCGGTGCCGCGGCATAGGTGCCCGGCAGCCAGAAATGCAGCGGCACCAGCGCGCCCTTGATGGCAAAAACCATCAGTAGCAGGGCAAAGGCCACCCGGATCAACGCCGCATCGCCCGGCGGCAGCACCGCCAGCTTGACCGCCAGATCGGCCATGTTCAGCGTGCCGGTAACCGAATAAATCGCCGCCAATCCAAACAGGAACAGCGTCGATCCCAGCAGATTGAACGCCACATATTGCACGCCCGCCCGCACCCGCGCCGTCCCGCCGCCATGCACCATCAGGCCATAAGACGCGATCAGCAACACTTCGAAAAACACAAACAGATTGAACGCATCCCCGGTCAGAAACGCACCGTTCAGCCCCATCATCTGAAACAGGAACAGCGTGTGAAAGTGACGGCCCCTGCGGTCCCATCCGGTGACGACCGCATAGGCCCAGATCACCGCCGCCAAACCCGCCGTCAGAACCAGCATCAACGCCGACAGCCGGTCCAGAACCAGAACGATGCCAAAAGGCGCTGGCCAGTTGCCAAGGAAATAGGCTTGCGCCGGAATTTCGCCGGATTGCCGCAGCAAAACCACCGACAGGCCCAGCAGCGCCAACAACGCCACAGCCCCGATCAGCCGCTGAGCAAGCATCGCACGCCGCGCCAGCAGAACGATCAGTCCGGCCAAAACGGCGGGCAGCACGATGGGGGCGATGATCAGATGGTTCATCCGGCGCCGCCTGAAATGTCTGATCCGGCGGCGTCAACATCGTCGTCGCCACTGTTCAGATAGGCGCCCAAAGCCATGATCACGATCACCGCTGTCATGCCAAATGAAATCACGATGGCCGTCAGCACCAATGCCTGCGGCAGCGGATCGACATAGCCAATAGCTGCGGGATCAAGGATCGGGGCCATGCCCGGGGCCACGCGGCCCGCGGCAAAGATAAAGATATTCACCGCATAAGACAAAAGCGACAGCCCAAGGATCACCGGAAACGTCTGCGCCCGCAGCATCAGATACAGTCCGGCAGCGGTCAGAACCCCCACGCTGCTGGCGATCAAAATCTCCATTCTACGGGCCCTTCCTTGCGGCAAGTCCCAGTTTGGACAGCGATTCGAGGATCAACATAACCGCCCCCAACACGCATAAAAACACACCCAGATCGAACAAGGACGCCGTCGCCAATTCGAACACTTCCAGTGGTGGCAGGCTGACATAGGCATAGTTTGACGTCAAAAACGGCCGTCCGGCAAACCATGAACCCAGCCCGGTCGCCGAGGCGATCAGCACACCCGCCCCCAATATCGTATGATAATTCAACCGCTTGCGGTGCTGCATCCACTCTTGGCCCGAGGCCATGTATTGCATCACCAAAGCAATCGCAAACACCAGCCCGGCAACAAACCCGCCGCCCGGCAGGTTGTGGCCGCGCAGATAGATGTAGATGCCGATCATCAGGGCAAAGGGCAGGATCAGCCGGGTTGCCACTTGCATCATCATCGGATGCGCCTCTCCGGTCGGGTTGGCGTGGGGCAGGCGGGCAAGGATGCGGTCGCGCGCGGGACCGGGGGCCAGCAGCCCGTCGATCAGCGCTATAATCAACAAGGCGGCGATGCCCAGCACGATGATCTCGCCGTAGGTATCATAGCCCCGGAAATCAACGATGATGGTGTTCACCGCATTGGTGCCTCCGGCCCCGGATTTGGACTGGGCCAGATGAAACGCCGAAATCGGCGCAAACGCCGGCGCGCGCAGCATCAGCGCGTAGCACAGCGCCGCCGCCCCGATGCCCGCCGCCCCGGCCACCGCGATATCGCGCAGATGCCGCGCCCGGCTGCCCGCAGGCCCGCTGTGTTTAGGCAAGATATTCAACGCCAGCAGCAACAGCACTACCGTTACCACCTCGACAGTGATCTGGGTCAGGGCAAGGTCGGGGGCCGACAAATAGGCAAACCCAACCGAGATGATCAGCCCAACCACCCCGATCAGCAATACCGCGATCATACGGTCGCGGTGCAAGGCAACACTGGCGCACAGAGTGGCGATCAACAGCAGCCAAAGCGCTGCGGGCACTGCTTGAATGGGCGTCGCGGGCAAAGTGCCTGCGCTGTGGTCGGCACCGGTGAAGGCCAGCAGACCAACTGCGCAAATGGTCACGGTCGCTATGGAAATCGCGCGGCTAAAGCTGTGGCTGTGCAAGGCGGCGGTAACCGATTGCGCCAGCGCAGTCAGCGCGCCCAAGCCCGCATCAAACGCCTGTTTTGCATCCGGGATCGGCAGCGATTGCCATGCCCCCGACAAGCGCGACCAGCCGCCCAAAATCACAAATCCGCCGCCAAACGCCAGCGCGGACAGATACAAAGCCGGGTTTTGCCAGCCATGCCACAGTTTGATCGTGGTTTGCACCGGCGTGCCCGTGACGGCACTGGCTGCGCTGTCGATCAGCCACCCGGCAATTGTCATCGGCGCCAGCCCCATCACAACCACCACTGCAACCAACAGCGCCGGGGCCAGCCACATGCCAAACGCCGGATCATGCGGCGGTGCCGGGTAATCCCGCCGGACCGGGCCGAAAAACAGGTGCGCCACATAGCGCAGACAATAGCCAACCGACAGCATTGCCGCAAAAGTCGCAAAGCCCGGCACCAGCCATGTGTTGCCCCGCCACGCGGTATGGCTGGCGACCTCCAGCATCATTTCCTTGGACAGGAACCCGTTCAGTGGCGGCAGACCGGCCATTGACAGTGTGGCCAGCAGCGTCAGCCCAAAGGTGATCGGCATCAAGCGGCGCAAGCCCCCGAAGGCGCGCATATCACGGCTGCCCGCAGCATGATCAAGAATGCCCGCAGACATGAACAGCGCCGCCTTAAAGCTGGCATGGCACAGAATATGCAAAACCGCCGCAACCGCGCCCGCCGTGGTGCCAAGGCCCAGCAGAAACGTGATCAGGCCCAGATGGCTGATGGTGGAATAGGCCAAAATGGCTTTTAGATCATGCTTGAACAGCGCTACCACAGCGCCCCAGATCATGGTGACCAGCCCGGTGGAGGCCACGATCATAAACCACGCCTCGGTTCCTGCCAGCACCGGCCAGAACCGCGCCAAGATGAACAACCCCGCCTTGACCATCGTTGCCGAATGCAGATAGGCCGACACCGGCGTCGGAGCCGCCATGGCGTGCGGCAACCAAAAATGGAACGGAAACTGCGCCGATTTGGTGAACGCGCCCACCAAGATCAGGATCAGGGCGGGCAGATACCATACCGACGCTTGGATGGTGGCCTTTTGCGTCACGATCACCGACAGATCATAACTGCCCGCGACCTGCCCCAAAATCAGCATGCCCGCGATCAGCGCAAGACCGCCTGACCCGGTAACGGCCAAAGCCATCCGCGCGCCGCGCCGGCTTTGGGGCAGATGGCTCCAATAACCGATCAGCAAGAACGACGACAGCGCTGTCAGTTCCCAGAACACCAGCAAAAGCAGGATGTTGTCGGACAACACAATGCCCAGCATCGCGCCTTGGAACAACATCAGATAGCTGAAAAACCGTCCCCAATCATCTTTGGCGGACAAATAGAAACCTGCATAAAGGATGATCAGCAAACCGATGCCAAGGATCAGAATGGCAAACAGCAGCCCCAGCCCGTCCAGCATGAAATTCGCGTTCATGCCCAGCGATGGCAGCCAGACAATCTGGGTTTGCACCGCCTTGCCTTGCAAAACGTCGGGGATATGGGGGACGATCAGCCCCAGCGCAACAGCTGTCACCGCAAAAGCACTGGCTGCACTGGCGGTGCGGCCAAATCGGATTGTAAGCCCGGCCAACAGCGCCCCCAAAAAGGGCAGGGCAGCAATCAGCGCAAGTGACATCGTGGCTTGGCCCTTCGTCTTGGCCCATGGGTGTGGCGTGGCAAGCGATTTGCAGCGGTTTGGTCCACCGCAGCGGTTTGGTCCACCATAGGCGGTGACGCGGAGCGTTCAAGCGCAGAACCGCAGCAGGGCACAGATGCGTCGCGCGATCAGCCGTCGCGGCTGGCGGCGTTCTGGTCGATCAGATAGCGTTGCGACAGTGGAATGGCCGCCGCCCCCAAAGACCGGGCGGCCGCGCCAACGGTGCCTTCGCGGATGACGGGCGGCTCGATGCCCGACAGATCCAGCCGGTGCAGTGCCAGATGGGTGCGCCGGGTGATTTCGGCGCGAATGGCGGTGGGCATCCAGCCGTCGATCAGCACGGCTTCGATCTCGATCAGCGTAGCGGCTGACAACGCCGCCGAAGCCAGCCCTTCGGCGGCCCCATCCATCCAGTTTGACAGAATCTGGTCGCTGACCTGCCAGTGATCGGGCTGTTCCCACAGATGATCAGACGGCTCGCCCGCAGCCTGCATCGTCTCGGCCAGCACCGACATCGACGCCACCGTCAGCAAGCGGCGCGTCTGACCATCCGCTCCGGGCACCGGCATTGGGCCGACACCTGCCGCATTGCCGGACCGGCCCAGAAACAGCTGACCGTTCAGCACCAGCCCACCGCCAATGAAATAGCCAAAGTAGAAATACAGAAAATCCTTGGGACGCTCGCCGGTGCCAAACACCAATTCCGCCCCACAGGCCGATGTTGCATCGTTTTGCACGTATACCGGCAGGCCCGTTGCCTTGACCAGTTCCGCCTGAATGTCACGGTCCCGCCAGGCATCCATTTCGGATTGTGGCGCGCCGATGAACTGCACCCAATTCCACAACTGGAACGGCATCGCCACGCCCATACCACTGATCCGATGGCGGTTTTCGGCCGGCACGGCGGCGGCAATGGTTGGCAGTGCGCGGGCGACAAACGCCACCACCGCATCGGGCGTCGGATAGCGGTAAACCTGCCGCTCGGTTGCCATGACGCGGCCGACAAAGTTCACCAGTGTCAGATCAGCCGACCGTCGCCCGATCTTCAGCCCCACGAAATACGCGCCATCGGGAGCGATCGACATTGGCACCGAAGGCTGGCCAATGCGGCCACGCACCGGTTGGCCACGCAGCAACAGCCCGTCTTGTTCCAGCGCCCGCATGATCACTGAAACGGTCTGCGCCGACAGCCCGGTGATCCGCGCAATATCAGATTTCGCCAGCGCCACATGCTGGCGCACCAAAGACAAAACCAGCCGTTCGTTTTGCGCCCGCATCCCGGATTGATTGGTGCCGCGCAAACCAATGTCTTCGACGCCCGGGCGATCTTGCGGCCATTCTGCGCCTGCGGGCATTTATCATTCCTATATCGTCAGAGGCGGCATCATCGCGCCTTTTCGCAAGATCACATTGGCAAACGGCGCGCCTTCGGAAGTGGCGACCACAGCATAGGCGGCTTTGATGCGGGGGTAAAGCTGCGGTCCGGCCAAGGGCGTTGCCGCTTGCGCGAACCGACTGGCCAGCAAGGCCGCATCAATGCGGTGGTGAATATCGCCTATCTGGGCCGGATCATTGTTTTGCGCCGCGCGAAACGCAGCCTCAAGCGGTAGAACCGACAGCACCGCCGCCAGCATCGTTTCCAGATCAACCCCGTCCGCGCGCACCAACCGGCGCGCATGTTCGGCTGCGGGATAGTTGCCATCCACCAAAGCAATCTCGTCGCCATGCCCCATTGCCCGCAGGGCATGCAAAAGGTCTGGGCCCAAGACGGATGAAATACCAAATAGCATTGTTTCGACAGCCTTGAGTTGTATGCTTGCCCTTACGTCAGGACATCGAATCTACACCAGACTGCGGGGGAAAGCCTGCGCCTGTCAATAATAAATCACAGTGATTTATTTAACTTGACGTGACGGAGGGAATCAGATTGTTTACAGCTACCGCCGGGCAATCTGGGCTTGGCGCTCGGCTTTTCGAATGAAGCGAACGCTTCTTAAATCCTTGGGAGGACTATTACATGAAACTTAAAGCAGCCCTTTTGGGCGCTGCCGCCATTGCAATGTTTGCAGGCGCCGCGTCTGCTGCTGATCTGGCTTGCCTGATCACCAAAAACAACACCAACCCCTTCTTCGTAAAGATGAAAGAGGGCGCTGAAGCCGCCGCAACGGCTGCTGGCATGGATTTCCAGGCCTATGCAGGCGAAAAAGATGGCGACGCTGCACCGCAGATCACCGCGATTGAAAACTGTGTCGCTGCCGGTGCCAAGGGCATCTTGATCACTGCGTCGAACGACTCGGTTGGTCCTGCTCTGAAAGCGGCCCGCGACGCAGGCATTCTGGTGATCGCGCTTGATACCCCGCTTGCAGACGCTGACGCGCAAGACATGACCTTTGCCACCGACAACTTTGAAGCGGGTCTGCTGATCGGCAAATGGGCCGCCGCCACGTTGGGCGCTGAAGGCGTGAAAACCGCCAAGATCGGCATGCTGGACATCAACAAAGACAACATCTCCGTCGACGTGGCACGTGATACCGGCTTTCTGGTTGGTTTCGGCATTGAAGTTCCTGATCTGACCGTTATGGGGTCGGAAACCGATCCCCGCGTGATCGGCCACGAATCGTCGGGTGCGAACCCAGAAGGCGGCGTAACGAGCGTTGAAAACCTGCTGGCCAAAGACCCAGACATGAACGTGGTCTACACGATCAATGAACCAGCTGCTGAAGGCGCGTTTCAGGCGCTGACCAAAGCCGGCAAAACCGGTGTGCTGGTGGTTTCGGTTGACGGCGGTTGCCCCGGGATCGCGTCGGTAAAGGCCGGCGTGATCGGTGCGACCTCGCAGCAGTATCCGTTGAAGATGGCCGCATTGGGCATCGACGCGATTGCGGCGTTCGCCAAAGACGGGACCAAGCCTGCGGCATCCGAAGGCCTGACTTTCTTCAACACAGGTGTGAACCTTGTCACCGATGCGCCAGTTGAAGGCGTGCCATCCATCGACAGCACCAAAGGCACCGAACTTTGCTGGGGCTGATCTGACCCAACAAATTGTTGATTTGGCAAAGGGCGACGTTACAGTCGCCCTTTGTATATCCGGCGCGTGAAGGTAATTTTCAAAGCATCGAGGGGGCGGTTGACGCGATGAGCGACCAAGGGGCACCAACAAAAACCATTTCAGATTTTGAGGCCAAGCTGACAGAGGCGGATAAAACCGTTGCCAGCTTTGCCCGCGATGACAAATCCCTGACGCATCTGGCGCGGGCGTTCTTGCGGGCCTATCCAACCAGCATTCCGGCCTTGATCCTGATCCTGAGCATCATCGCCTTTGGCATCGCCGCACCGCGCTTTTTGGGCGCGGGCGCGTTGTCAACGGTGCTGCAGCAGGTCACCGTCACCGGGATTGTGGCGATTGCGCAAACCCTGATCATTCTGACCGCCGGTATTGATTTGTCTGTCGGGGCCATTCTGGTGGTTTCGTCCTTGGTGATGGGAAATCTGGCGGTGAACCAAGGCTATCCGTGGCCGGTTGCAATCGGCGCCGGGATGATGATCGGCACCTTGATGGGGTGGTTGAACGGATTTTTGGTGGCCTATGTCAAATTGCCACCCTTTATCGTGACGCTGGGCACCTTGCAGGTCTTCACCGCGCTGAAACTTTGGTATTCGGGGTCAGAGTCAATCCGAAATGTCGATATTGCTGAAAAAGCCCCGGCCCTGTTGTGGTTCGGCGAGGCGGTGCGGTTTGGCGCGTTCAAGCTGACCTACGGCAGCTTTTCTTTGATCATTCTTGCGATCATCTTTCTTTATATCCTTAGTCAAACCGCTTGGGGTCGTCATGTGCATGCCATCGGTGACGATCCGGATGCAGCGATGCTGTCTGGTATTCGCACCAATCAAACCTTGGTGTCGGTCTATGCCGTCGCCGGTTTGATCTGCGGCTTTGCGGCTTGGGTGGCCATCGGGCGGGTGGGGTCGGTATCGCCAGTGTCGTTTGACACCGTGAACCTTGCCTCGATCACCGCCGTGGTGATCGGCGGCACGTCACTGTTCGGTGGGCGCGGTTCGATCATCGGATCGGTCTTGGGGGCGATGATCGTGGGCGTGTTCACCACAGGCCTGTCATTGGCAGGGGTGGACGATTATTGGCAATTATTCGCGGCGGGCTGCCTTGTCATCATCGCTGTCGGCTTGGATCAATGGCTGCGGAGGGCAACTCAATGACCGCTGTTCAACCCATACTTTCGGCGCGGGGCCTGATGAAACGCTATGGCACCGTGGTCGCCATGAATGGCGCGGATTTCGATCTGTATCCGGGCGAAATTACCGCCGTGATCGGTGACAACGGTGCGGGCAAATCGACCTTGATCAAGGCGATTGCCGGGGCTGTTATTCCTGACCACGGCGAGATCACGCTGGAAGGCGCGCCGGTGTATTTCAAATCCCCGCAAGATGCCCGCAATCTGGGCATTGAAACGGTGTATCAAAACCTTGCGATGTCGCCGGCGTTGTCGATTGCTGACAATATGTTTCTGGGCCGCGAATGGCGCAAACCCGGGATCATGGGCAGCCTCTTTCGCCAGATGGATCGCGCCGGGATGGAGAAATTCGCCCGCGACAAGCTGTCGGAACTGGGGCTGATGACGATCCAGAACATCAACCAGGCGGTCGAATCCCTGTCCGGCGGCCAGCGTCAGGGCGTGGCAGTGGCGCGCGCGGCGGCGTTTGGATCAAAGGTGGTGATATTGGACGAACCCACCGCCGCCTTGGGGGTAAAGGAAAGCCGCCGGGTGCTGGAATTGATCCGCGATGTGCGCAGCCGGGGCATTCCGATCATCCTGATCAGCCACAACATGCCGCATGTGTTCGAAGTGGCCGACCGCATCCATATCCACCGCCTTGGCCGCCGGTTGTGCGTGATTGATCCCAAGGAACATTCGATGTCGGACGCTGTGGCCTATATGACCGGCGCGAAACTGCCCGAAGGTGTGACCGAGGCCGCATGACACCGGACGCGCTGGTCACGCTGATCCAAACACGCGCAAGCGGGCAGCGGCGGTTTCTTGTGGCGATTGCCGGGCCGCCGGGGTCTGGCAAATCAACCCTTGCCGACGCTGTTGCCACTGCGTTGGGCAGCGGCGCGCGCGTGGTGCCAATGGACGGTTTTCACTTTGACGACGCGGTCTTGGCGCAGCGCGGCTTGCAATCGCGCAAGGGCGCGCCGGAAACCTATGACGCGCAGGGCTTTATTCACCTGATGCACCGCTTGCGCGGTGGCGGCGACGTGGCCATCCCGGTGTTTGATCGCACGATGGAATTGTCCCGTGCGGCGGCGGATGTGGTCAACGATGCGGATCAGGTGTTGCTGGTAGAAGGCAATTACCTGCTGCTGAACGAGCCGCCATGGACCGATCTTGCCCCGCTGTTTGATCTGAGCGTGTTCGTCGATGTGCCCGAGGCCGAGTTGGACCGCCGGTTGCTGGCGCGTTGGGCGCATTACGGCAAAACCCCGGCGGCAGCGCGGGCGTGGATTGATGGCAACGATCTGCCGAATATCCGCAAGGTTTTGAACGGCTCTTGTGCGCCGGATGTGCATGTAAGCTGGCAGGCCAAGTAGAAAATGTTTTCGATCAGGGCGTCATTGCTTTGCGTTGCCGGGCGCGCTCGATGCCCAGTTGGCGTTCGCGCCAGATGATCAGGCACCCGGCGGTGACCACAACGGCGGCCCCGATCAGCATGGTCAGGGTCGGCACTTCAGCAAAAACGAAATAGCCGATGCCCAGTGCAAAGATCATCGACGCATAATCAAACGGGGCGACAACCGAAGCATCCGCCTCACGGTAGCTGGAGGTCAGAAAAATCTGACCGACCCCGCCCAGCAATCCGGCCCCAACCAGCAAGACCGCCTGTTGGGCACTTGGAATAACCCAGCCGAAGGGCAAGGTCGTCAGCGACAGGATCGTCGCCGTCAGCGAAAAGTAAAACACAATCGCCGGGGTTTTTTCCGTCATCACCAGCTTGCGCACAAAAACCTGCGCAAGGGCGGCAAACACCGCGCCGCCCAGCACAAGGATCGCGCCAAACGCCTCTGCCTGTCCCAGATGAGTGCCCGAAGTGATCGAAAGCCGTGGCCAGACCACGATCAACACCCCGATCAGCCCAAGAATGACGGCGGAAATCCGGAACGCCCGCACGTCTTCACCCAGAAACATCGCGGCAAAGATAACGGTCAGCAACGGGGCCGCATAGCCGATCGCCGTTACTTCGGGCAACGGCAGATAGCCCAGGCCCGCAAATCCCAACCCCATCGCCATTGTGCCAACCAAGCCGCGCCAGACATGCCCCATCGGATTGGACGCGGCAAATCCGGTGCCAAGTTCCCGGCGGGTTGCCAGCCAAAACACAATCACCGGCATCGCAAAAAATGATCTGAAAAACACCGCCTCGCCGGAAGGCACATCGGCTGCCGTTGCTTTGATCATCGACGCCATCACGATAAACACGATGACAGAGACAACTTTATACGCAATGCCGCGCAACGGACGCATGAAACCCTCTGGTGTTTTGATAAGATCAGGTCAATCACTTGGCCCGATGATGTGCAAGGGTGAAGCTATCAGATCAAAGAGGGTGCCATGACCAAACGCCAGATTTCAGACCGGATTGATCAGGGCCGGGGCGTTCAACCCGCCGATCTGGTGTTGAAGGGTGGCACTGTGTTTGATCTGATCACTGGTGATCTGGTGCAAACCGATGTGGCGATTTGCGGCGATACCATTGTCGGGGTGTTTGGAACCTACAGCGGTGCGTGCGAACTTGATGTCAGCGGCCAAATTCTGGTGCCCGGTTTTATCGACACCCATTTGCACATCGAAAGCAGCCTTGTTACCCCGTTCGAATTTGACCGCTGTGTCACCCCGCATGGCGTCACCACCGCAATCTGCGACCCGCACGAGATTGCCAATGTCTGCGGGCTGACCGGCATTCACTATTTTCTTGACGCGTCATCGCGCACCTTGATGGATATCTTGGTGCAACTGTCGTCATGCGTGCCGTCGACCCATATGGAAACCACCGGAGCGCGGCTTGAGGCGGGCGATCTGACCCCGCTGATGGATCATCCCCGGGTGATCGGGCTGGCGGAATTCATGAACTATCCGGGGGTGTTGCACAAAGATCCGGGTTGTATCGCAAAACTGCAGGCCTTTGCAGGCCGCCATATTGACGGTCATGCGCCCTTGCTGCGCGGCCGTGATCTGAACGGCTATATTGCCGCCGGCATCCGCACCGAACACGAAGCGACAACCTTTGACGAAGGCTTGGAAAAGCTGCGCAAGGGCATGCGGGTGTTGATCCGCGAAGGCTCGGTTTCCAAGGATTTGGCCGCACTTGCGCCGTTATTAACCGAACGACATGCGCCCTATCTGTGCTTTTGCACCGATGATCGCAACCCGCTTGATATCGCCGAACACGGGCATCTGGATTATATCATCCGCACCGCGATTGCCTACGGTGCGCCGCCGCTGGCTGCCTATCGCGCCGCCAGCCTGTCGGCGGCCGAGGCGTTTGGCCTGAAAGACCGCGGTTTGATTGCCCCCGGCAAACGCGCCGATATCGCGGTGATTGACAGCTTGGCCGCCTGCCGCGTTGCCATGGTGATTGCGGGCGGGGTGCAGGTGACCGACGCCGCCTTTGCGGCACGCCACGTCATTCCACCCGTCGCCCGCCATTCGGTCAAGGCCCCAACGGTAGAGCCGCACCATTTCCGCACCAGCGCCAACCGCACCGACACGGCGGTGATCGGTATCCTGCCCGGCAAGATTATTACCGAACATCTGACGTTCGATATTCCACCCGTCCTTGGTGACAAACGCCCCGACATTGCCCGCGATCTGGTGAAAATCGCCGTCATCGAACGGCACGGGGTGAACGGCAACCGCGCCACGGGCTTTGTCAAAGGCTTTGGCCTCCAACGCGGCGCGATTGCATCCACCGTCTGCCATGACCATCACAACATTGCCGTTGTGGGGACGGATTATGCCGATATGGCCTTGGCGGCGAACCGGTTGGGCGAAATAGAGGGCGGCTTTGTGGTGGTCGAGAGCGGCCGCATTCTGGCCGAACTGGCGCTGCCCGTCGCAGGGCTGATGAGCCTTGACCCCTTCGAGGTGGTGCACCGCGACCTGATTGCCTTGCGCGCCGCCGCCCGATCTTTGGGCGTCACGTTAGAAGAGCCGTTCCTGCAACTGGCCTTTTTGTGCCTGCCAGTGATCCCGCACTTGAAAATCACCGACTATGGCATGGTCGATATAGACCGCTTTGAAGTGATGCCATAGCGGCTTGGCCGGGCTGATATGGCGGGCGATTTTCTGCACAGGGTCGGGTGGAAAATCCTGAAAAACCACAGCAAATGTGCACTGACAACATAACCTGCAGAGAAGCGGGATAAGCTGGGAACAGGTGGTTTTGGATGAAAATGCAAAGGATTGCGGGGGGTTAGGGGCGCGCGGATGGGGTGTGAGGTGGCGCGGCGCAGAGTTGGCAGAGAGGGCGAAAACGGGGTGTTTTGCGGGTGGCATGCCGGAGTTGCGAAGATTGGGACCGTGCTAAGGGTTGGCGTTTAAGATGCCGTTAAATATGTATAAAATGGGTAGTTGAGGCGTGATTTGGGTGGTTTTGGACCATCCTGCGTGGCGCAGAACTGGGAACTGCGCTTCCCAGTTTGTTTTTCAGTTCCCAGTTTACCTCAAGTCATTGAAATTAGGATATATTGCCTGACAGCGCAGCTGGTAAATTGGGCGGCAAACTGGGAACCGATTTTCGGTATTTACGCCAGTTTTGGTGCAGACCCGAGGCGGACGGCGGTGCCGGTGGCGACGACGAACAGCATGCTTTTGCCAGCGCCTGATATTTCGGAATAGTCCAGGTCAACGGCCACCACGGCATCTGCACCCAAGCTGTGGGCTTCGCGTTTCAACTCGTCCAGCACCGTCTTGCGCGCCTCGCGCAGTTTGGCCTGATAGGTCTGGTTGCGGCCACCCACCATGTCGCGCACGGCAGAGCCAAAATCATTGAAAATGTTCATGCCCAAAACGCATTCGGCACTGATGATTTCGAGGCGTTCGGCGATGGGAAAATCATGGGCGGATTCGGTGGTTAGAATGATCTTTGAAGCGCCCGCAGTCAGGGCCTCGCCAGCAGCTTCATCTTCTCGGTTTGCCGCAAAATGGCATTTTGCACAGCGTCCCCTGACGATTTCAAAATAACTGGTGTCGTTGCCGCATTCCTGACATTTCGCCATTGCAAATCCTTCCTAATAGCTCACTTCTAGCCCGCCGTATGACCCCACCAAACCACTTTGCCAATGATCGACATCTGCAGCTGTTCCAGCTGCGCGCCGGTGCGCAGTTCGGGGGCGTGGTTGGGGTTGTCTGAAACAAGAAAGAGTACCTCGGATCCGGGTCGTTCGATGCGTTTTATCCGTGCCTGACCGCCTTCGACAAAGGCATAGATCGCGGCACGGCGCTGGTCGTTGTCGCGGCGTTTATAGATGGGCGGTTCTGTGCGGGCCGTGTCAATCAAGACCATGTCGCCGGGGTGAATTGTTGGCAGCATGCTGTTGCCCTCGGCCCGGGCAAGGCAGGCGTGATTGGGTGCCACGTTTAGTCGGCGCAGCCAGTTTATCCGGAACGCCAGGTGATCAATGATCGCGTTATCGCCATTGGCCAATCCTGATCCCGCCGACAGCGTGGCGGTATGCAAGGGGATCAGAGCGTACTCTTTGCTGTCGAGAATAATCTGCTCGACAGGGGCTGGTGTTCGCGGTGGGCCTAAATACATTTCTAGACCGAGGGCATCCGCCATAGCAGCAACACGGTCGAAAGCTGGCGAAGCGCCGCGCTTGAGGCTTTGTATTGCGCTGTTATCCTTTTTGCCAAAGGCCCGAAAGCTGAGATCGGTTTGGGTTAGGCCCATTTCCCGCATTCGCGATTCGAACAAAGCCAAAATGTCAGTCGATTCTCTCATTGTGGAAATTTACATAATTTAGGCACAAAATAACAAGCTGGCCAAAACGGCAACAAACTGTATCCAAAATTATGTAAATATCCATTGACTATAATATGTATATAAACATAATTGGCGTATGGAGCCAACACACCTTATCACACTCTCGACCGTTTACGCCGCCCACATTGGGCGCGGGTTGTACACTGTTGCGGCGCGGGCGGGCCTTCACAGCCGGGCATTTACAAACCTGCGCGATGGCACCGGGTGCCATGTGAAAACCTTTAACCGGGCCATCGATTGGTTCGGCACCAACTGGCCTGCGGACCTTGAATGGCCCCGCCACATTCCCCGCCCCGCAAAGCACAAGAAGGAGGCCGCGTGATGTCGATGCGACTTCGTCAACACGCCCGCATTTGCATCCCCGGTGTTGCGTTTGGCAGGGCAGCCGGTGCGATCAGGCGGGCAGTTGCAGAAGTGCTATGTCTTCGGGCGTTGGATGGCCCTGAAATGGCAAAGACGCTTGAGCGGCATGTCGCACGGCTGCACGGTATTTCATCCCCTTCACGGCTGCAACTTTGGCAGCTTGGCGCAATGAACTGGCTGCTAGAAGCGCCAGAAACCGAGCCTGAGTCCATAGAAGATTTACCTCGGCCTCTGTCAGCCGCGACAACCGCCGCTCTTGCTGGGTTGGGTCCTCGCCGAGGAACACAAATGCTGCCTTTGGCGGGTTCAGAAATTGCGGCAGCAGTTCGTCCCAGTCTTCAATCAACACCGCAACAAACGACTGGCGACGATCAGGATCAATCAGTTCGAGGAGCTCATTAGCATGCGCCTCAGCTTCCAAGATGTAGCGGTCAAGATAGTCCAAAAGCATGAAATCCTCCGTCGGTTGGTTGGCACCGTTGACGGTAGGGCGAAGGCCGGTGCCGGGGAAGTAAATTCGCCCTGCGCGCTGGCCTTCAACGCCCCGTTTAACCCCAGAGAAAAGGAGGCTTTGATGGCCCGTTTGATCGCCGCATTGGCGCGGCTGGATGACCATTGGATCGGCGATCTGATCGGGGCGGTTTGCCTGTTTGGCATGCTGTGGGGCGGATTGTTCTTGGGTTTTACGGTGGGGTTCAAATGAGCGATCGGGCATCAACTTCCGATCTGGCGCTGCGGATTTATGCCATGGCCAATCTGGCGGATATATCGAAGCAGCTGGCGCTGGAAACCACGGCAAAGGCTGCCGAGCAGGGCATCGACAGCCCGTTTGCTGGTGTGAGGATGCGTGCCATCGAATTGCATTGGCAGGCCTATGACAGCGCCGTTGAAAAGCTGTTGATGATGATCCTGCAAGGCCGGGTTGGCGGCACTGTGACCCAGATCAGCATGGGGCGGGCATCATGAGCGTGCCAATCGAATGGACCCGGCTGCAGGGCAATTTGCAAGAGGCGCTGCTGGCCCGCGCCTGCATGAAGCTGATCTCGGGTGCTGTGCATGACGAAGAAATGCGCCGTTACACCCGCGCGGTTGATCTGATCATCGACGATCTGGCGGCGCTGAAATCCAGCCATGTGCTGGGGCAGATCACATTGTTTTTTGCAAAGAAAGAGAGGGCATAATGGGCGGTCGTATTGCTGCTGTTCGGGATGAATTTCTGATCCATCTGATACGCGGTCAAGGCTATGTCGTGACGGATGCACGTGGCAAATACTTGACCGAGCCATCGGCGTTTCGGCCCCAAGTGGACCGGGTGCGCGCGCAGATGCAGGCCGAGTTGATGGCCACGCGCAAGGTCGGCGCGCGTGCTTGCATGTGCTGCCGCAAGTCTTTCGAATCCGAGGGCATTCACAACCGCCTGTGCCTG